>JAQCJI010000008.1 GCA_027593175.1 Bacteroidota bacterium
CTCGGCCCTTTGTAGTTGTCTTTCTGATATCTAGTATCATTTCTCAAGTTTTCGCTCAAGAAAAAGCGCCTTCTCAGCATTTTTGGGAGACTTTGGCTAGCCATTGTGGGAAAGCCTACGAAGGGAAATTGGTTTCTCCTGACTCCGATCCCCGGTTTGCTGGAAAGTTGGTCATGCATGTGCGCAGCTGTGAGGATGTGCGCTTGCGGATTCCCTTTTTTGTTGGGGAAGATTTATCTCGTACTTGGGTGTTGACTAGGGATGAGCAGCAGTTGATCCAGCTCAAGCACGATCACCGCCATGCCGATGGGTCTGAGGATGCAGTGACCCAGTATGGGGGTAAGGCTACGAATACAGGTTCAGTCAGCACGCAATTTTTCCCTGCAGACGCCTTCACTGCGGGTCTACTTCCTGCTGCGGTGGGCAATGTGTGGTGGATCACGGTGGACGAAACCTCCTTTACTTACAACCTGAGAAGGCTGGGATCGGCTACTTTATTCTCGGTAAAGTTTGACCTGACCCAACCCATCGATACCCCTTCTGCCCCTTGGGGTTGGGTAGATTGATGGAGAGGCTCCGCGTCTCTTCGAGAATAAAAGGAAGTAATCGCACAAAGACGCTAAGACGCAAAGGTTTATCTCTTTGCGCCTCTGAGCCTTTGCGCGCAAAAAAATATTCACACCAAGCCAGCCTGCGGGGGGCAGGCCGCCAAGGGGTTTCAACTCTTTGCGTCTTCCCTTCTTTGCGAGAGTAAATTTTTTTTTGTTAAATAAAAAGTTTAGCTGTAATGCTTTAGCAAGATATCCACAATGCGCTCCGCAGTTTGGCCATCCCAAAGAGGAATCCCTTTATACTGCTTCCAGTTTCCTTGTAAGATTTTTGCGAGGTAGGGCCCTAGATTTTTTGGATCGGTGCCTACCAATTCGTTGGTACCGAGGTGGATTGTCTCTGCGCGCTCCGTACTATCTCTTAGAGTCAGGCAAGGCACATTCATCACCGAAGCTTCTTCCGTCACTCCTCCCGAGTCGGTGATTATCCCCTTGGCATGCTGCACGAGGTGGTTAAATTCCAAGTAGCCTAGCGGGCTAATCAGGAGGAGATTCGGAGCAGAGATACCTAAACGTTCTAAGTTTTTGGCAGTTCGCGGATGCACAGGGAAAACTACCGGCAACCCGGCAGTCCCATCCAAGATAGCTTCCATTAGCTCCCGTAAGGATTCTTCATTATCCACATTGGCTGGGCGATGAAGTGTCATGACAAAGTATTCACCTGCCTGCAACTGGTCGAAGGGCTTTCCAGCTGGCTTTTTGAAGTTCGGCATCTGTGCCAGCAGGGTATCAATCATGGTGTTGCCCACAAAGTGAATCCGGTCCTCCGGCACCCCTGCGGTGCGCAAGTTGGTGTTTGCAATTTCTGAAGTAGTAAAAAAGTGATCTGTGATCGAATCCGTCACCATGCGGTTGATCTCCTCTGGCATGCTCAAGTCTCCAGAGCGGATACCTGCTTCCACATGCGCGACATCGATTTGTAATTTTTTGGCAGAGATGGAGCAGGCCAAGGTACTGGTGACATCGCCAACTACAAGAACAAGATCTGGACGATGGGCCATCAATTCCTGTTCGAAAGCCACCAATATCGCTGCAGTTTGCTCCGCTTGAGTTCCGCCTCCCCCTCCGAGGGTTGCATTTGGAGCGGGGATATTCAGTTGCTCAAAAAAGTCCCCCGACATGTTTTTGTCGTAATGCTGCCCGGTATGCACAAGCCGAAATTCCACCGCTACTCCTTCCGCTTGCTTTTTTTGCAAGGCATGAATCAGCGGAGCGATTTTCATAAAGTTGGGCCGGGCACCGGCTACTAGTGTAAAAAGAGGCATAGCAAAAGCGAATGAACAAGTAAAAGTAAAGGATTATCCCTTATTTTTTGATTCAAAAATCGGGAGGGATGATTTCCATGAAAATGCCTTCTTTATTTTCTATTTAAATCAAAATCAAACTTTTTTTTCACGGGTCGAGGGATGACATTGTATGGCTTTAATTGGAAGAAGTGCCTTGTTTTTTGTTTCTTTGTTAAATTATATTTTTAATCCCCCCTTTTTCCATGGGAAAGTTGCTGCCTAGTCTTTGCCTTTTTGCTTTTTTTCTGCTTATTGGAATGGCTTCCTGTGTGGAATCTGTTGAAAATCAAGTTCAAATCTACAACAACAATTTCTCAAAATTGGACCTAGCGAATTTTGAAAATGGGCGTTTACTCATCTGGAGAAACGATACCATTGCAGGATGGTACAACAACGAGGAGGTGGCGGTGACACTCTATGACTTGCCCAAACACAATTACCTCAAGCTCTCCGTAGAGCTGCTAATTCACGATAGCTGGGATGGTAATCGAGACGATGGGATATCTGGGCCAGATTACTGGTTTATGGGAATAGACGGTAGAGACGTGGTTCGTACGACCTTTTCCAACAGCCCATGTGAATCCCTTTATTGTTTGTATCAATCCTATCCCAATGATTTTTTTAGACAGAACTATCCTAAAGCAAGTGCGATTGAAACCAATATGCCCGGATTATGCCTTTTTGGGCGAACAGAAAATTACACTTCTCGCTATCGGGTAGAAAAATTGATTGAGCATACCCAGTCGGACTCCATCCGGTTTTATATGCGCGATGAATTGAAGCAGACCAATAGCCCTTGGCCGCGTTGTGATGAGTCTTGGTCTATTGCCAAAATTTCTATTTTAGTCATCCAAACCAACTCTTGATGCACCTACGTCAACTACTAGCGGTACTTGGGTTTTTGGGGATGCTTGCACTGCCCCAAGTTGGCTATGGGCAAAGCATCGCGGTAGGGGCCCCATCTTTGGAGGACTACCTCCGTAGGCTGCAATTGACGGGGAAAATTGATTCAGCCTCTTCCTGGATGATTCGTCCCTTGATTCCTACAGCAGCTTTTGGCTTACCCCATGGATTTGACTTGGATGGAGGTTTGGTGGATTTGGACTCTTCCAGTTTCCACCATCGCCTCGGGAAGCAAGGCAAATTTTTATTGCTCCCTGCCCTGTATAAAAGTCAATACACCTCCAATTATCCCTTTGCTACGAACGATGGCGCCATGATTCCAAATCGAGGGCTGCAGCAGGTAATTAGCTTGGGGGTTTTTTTGGAGTGGTGGAAATTCAGCTTGCAGGTGCAGCCCGAACTGGTAATGGCCCAAAACAAGGAATTTATAGGCTTTCCAATTGAGCAGCAAGCGACTATCCTTTTTTATTACGAATACTTTAATCGAATTGATCTGCCCGAGCGCTTTGGGGAGAGCGCCTATCAAAAGTTGGTTCCAGGACAATCCAGCTTCCGTCTGAATTTGGATGCCATTTCCTTGGGAATATCCACAGAAAATCTCTGGTGGGGACCGGGAAGACGAAATTCTTTACTGATGGGGAATTCTGCCCCAGGTTTTTTGCACTACACGATGAATACGCGTCGACCGGTCAAGTCTGCTATTGGTTCATTTGAAGGGCAAGTGATGACTGGAAGGCTAGAAGCATCAAATTTTCTTCCCCCACATGCAGATTACAACATTCAGCAAAACGGCGTGTATATTCCAAAAAAGAAAGATGGGCAGCGTCAACTTTCAGGGCTTATATTCACCTACCAACCCAAGTGGGTGCCTGGCTTATTTTTTGGTTATGGGTCGGTCAATAATGTCTACCGATCGGAAATATCCATCCTAGAAGATTTACTGCCCGCATTTAATGGAAGAAAAAAGAACCAACAGGTGCTGGATACTATCCAATCCAAGCGGCAGCAGTTTAGTGCAGGCTTTTTCCGATGGATGGATCCAAAGGGGCGCTTTGAGTTTTATGGGGAATTCGGTACCCGTGACAATGACCGCCCATTCATTGATTTTATCACTACCCCCGAATCAGGTAGAGCTTTTACCTTTGGGTTTTCGCACTTGATGGATTTGAAAAAGGAAAATCGATTTTTGGAATTGAGCTCTGAAATGACCTTTTCTGGACAAACCATCAGAGAGGACATCAGACAGCTACAAACTTGGTACATTCATGATCACGTGAGGCACGGCTACACGCATAGGGGACAAATGCTCGGCTTAGGCAATGGGCCTGCCAGCAATCAAATCTTTGCCGGCATTGCTTGGGTGGAAGGAATGAAAAAAATTGGGATCGAGCTCGAGCGTATTGAGTACAACAATGACTTTTACTATTACCGCTATGAGGAGGTGAAGGATTTCCGTAACAAATACGTGGATCTGGTCTTCTCACTTGCCCCAGAATGGAAGTTTGGAAACTTGCTCATCTCTGGAAAATTCCAATACGTGAATACCTTGAATTACAAGTGGTACTTGGAAAACAAACCTGAAAAATGGTTTATACCAGGCTATGATCGTACCAATTTTGTAGGACAGCTTGGCCTGACCTATCTCTTTAATTAATCCTTAGAATTGGGTTTTCATTCATGCTATAAAAAATAGGATTGTTGCTTTTTCTTAGACTCTGAAAGTGGGTCATGGGGAGACGGGATTCCGATGGTATGAAACGGTGACTGAAGCAGATCCTTCTTACCCTGTTTAATTGCAACCAGCAGCGAGATGAAGTGCGCAAGGTAGATTACATGGGGGAGGATACGGGTTTAAATCCCCTTAGGCAGGCCTAGACCTTCAGTTTTAACTAAAAAAGTGAGCATATGTTAAGCATTACCTGTAGAAAATGAGCAAGGACATGCCCATGGTCCGGATGGACATCATTACCATCATTAAGGTTCACCAATTTTTCAAGAGGGCTGGGACCTATTTCCGGATATCTATGCCGTAGCTATGGTAGGCAAGGTCGATGCTGAGCGCTTTCAGCCCTTCGATTCGTTCCGAAGGATACCTTGTGTAGGCCTCTGTAAGCAATTCAATGGCCTGCTTGTAGTTTTGCTTGTTGAAGTGTACAATCGCCTCATTGTAATGTTGTAAGCCTGCCAACTCGCTCAAGTTGACTTTTCTGAAGATGGTATTGTCAGTAATATTTACTTTTGTACCAGACAAGCCCTCGCTGATGTCCCGTGTTACAGGTGCACCCTCTTTGAGGTAAGCGGCTAGGTATTTACTTACTTCAGAAGGGGAGGTGATCATGCCGCCTACGGGTAGTGTGCTTTCAAGTATAAGCGTTTTTCCAGCTAGGTACACTTGAATAAAGACATGGTAATCTGTTTCTACTATATCAAAGGAGTATCCATAGCGTTCCAATAGAAGTCCAAGTGCAGCGGAGCCACTTACACAGTCATAAGCGCCATTCTCCAATAGGTCAGCGAATGAGGAATGCTGCTTGTAATCTTTCAATAGGCGCTTGTGTGTTTTTTGAAAAATTACACGCAAAAGGGAGAGGGAATCCAGTTTTTTGAAGGCCTTGGCATCAAGTTCCTGCTGAAGTACTTCCCAATTTAATAGTGCACTGGTCTTTTTAGTTTCATCCAAAAAAAGAAAAATTGATGCCGGATGAACCGCCTGATTTTGATCAGAAAAGCGACTAATAGCAGCCTGAGGGTCATTTTCTTGGCTAAAACCAAGAGATGCGATTCCTAGGAAAAAGAGCAAGAAAGGGAGTATTTGTTTCATAGCCCATCAAGCAAATGTTAACTGAATGGGCGAAAGTTAACAATTTGTTAACATTGGACAAAAAAAATACTAAAAAATTAACATTGGGGTAATTTGAAGCTCGTTACTCGTGGTGGTAGGGCTCGTTCCGCAAGATGGTCATGGCCCGGTACACTTGTTCGATAAGGAAGGGGCGAATCATCTGGTGCGAAAGGGTCATTTTGGAGAGGGAAATCTTTCCATGGGCACGCGCATACACTGACTTGGAAAATCCATAAGGACCCCCAATTACTAATACAAGTTGCTTAAGGCCACTATTCATCTTCTTCTGTAAAAAGTCAGCAAATTCAATGGAAGAGTAGGATTTACCTCGTTCGTCCAATAAAATAAGCTCATCGGAGGGAAGAAGTTTTTTGAGGATGAGCTCCCCTTCTTTTTGAAGCGCTTCGGAGAGGGATTTACTCTGTTTGATTTCAGGGATTACATCCAATTCAAAACGAATGTAGTGTTCAAGCCGAGCACTGTAGTCGTTGATAAGTTCCTGGATGGATTTACTGTCTGTTTTGCCTAAGACCACTAATTTGATTTGCATAAGCAAGCTTGAAAAAAGGGTGAAAAAAAAGATCGGCTCAATTAGGCCAGCCTCAGGGCATTAGATCAACTCTTTTCTTTTTAAAATAGTCTCCAAGAATTTTTTATCGTTGTCGGAATTTAAAATTCGGAAAGGGAGGTGGATAAACTGTGCCTTCGAAAGGTAAAGGACAAAGGAGTCTTTGGTCACTGCTACTCGCTTGATCATGTTCCACTGTATTGGCATGCCTTCTTTTGCATTTATTTTCATCAAGATCTGTCGGCTGTCGATTTCGTAGGCCATCTTTTGAAAGATAGGTTTGTTTTGTTCCAGCTGCGTTACGCCTGTAAACTGAATTGCCCAAAATAAGACATACAAACCATAGGCGATGAGTGCGCCAAAAATCCACCACAGGGAAGCAATCCAGAAATAGCCACAGCAAATGGCCAAGGCGATCAAAATAACCCACCACTGTTCTTTGAGAATAGATACTAATCCCATTTTGATATAGGTTCCTGTGGGGAGTTGGTATTTTTTGGTTTTGATAATCATGGCATCGGATGTTTCGCGAGCAAATATCTACCTATCCCATTGATTAAGCAAATACATCCCAGTCAAACTCGATTCTTCCCGTCTCTAGGCCTTGATTTTTTTGGTATATCCTGTATCTTTTCTAAAAAAATAGAATGAGCTCCACCTTGATTGACCTGCTGCTTTGCGGATTAGCCTATGTATTGATTAGTTATTTCTTAGGGGTATGGACCAAGTCTCGGCGTGAATCCTCTTGTAATTCAGATGACTCGGAGGGAGGAGAATTTGATCATCAACCTCCAGTACTTGATTTGCCACCTGGGATTAGTTGGCCAGAGGAAGAATTAGTAGACTCGGAAACCTATCAATGACATTTTTCGCAAATTCCTTGCACGAGTAGGCTCATTTCTTTTTTTTCAAAGCCCTTTGGTAGGGGGATTGAAGGCAAAGAGATATCTTCTAAGCAAATGGTTTCCTCACATTTTTCACATTTGAAGTGCACATGTTCGTGGTTATGTACATGCGCTTCTTCTCCATGGCTGCAAAAGGCATACTTGGTAGCCCCGCTGTCATCAAGGACCTTGTGGATAAGATCTTTCTCCAAAAAAGTTTTAAGCGTACGGTAGATGGTTACTCGGTCAAACTTGTTGTTGAGCGTGTCTTCTAGATCCGCATGAGAGAGAGCGACATTCTTATCTAGGAACTCTTTAATAATCACCAATCGGCAATCCGTGATCCGCAAGCGATGCGATTGTAAGATTTGGAGAGGAGTAGCCATGATTGAATTATTGATTATCAAAGTAACAAAAAATCAGGTAGAGAAAAAAAGAGCACCAATTTTGCGCCCTTTCTAAGTTACTCTCCAGAAGTTTCCTTCAGGATTTTGTTTGTGCGTTCTGCAGCATCTTCGAGGTGAAGTTTGCTCATGCGATCGGATGTTCTGCCGATGGCCGATCTGATTTGGCTTTGAAGCGTTTTCAATTCACCACGTGCCATCGGACGAATATCTGATTGAGCCGCATTGATTTGAGGGCCTGCAAAAGCTCTAAACTGGGCAGGTAGCGCAGCAACGCTTCCTGTCAATAGGAGTTCCAATCGCTCGATGTGCGCGCGTTGCAAGGCTCTGCGATGTACGTCGATGGTTTTTCCAGCCGCAAGTTCTGTCCAGATGCCTTTTCTCAAGTCATCGAAAAATTCGGTCATTTTGTAGGCTTCTGTGCCGTTCAACGCTTCATTTTCGATCATTCTACCCAGTCTACCCCACTCCAAAATTCCATTGAGGGTACTTACCTGGATTCCACGAATACGCTCTAGCGCACCGAAATCTTCTATTCTGGCGATGATGGTTTCGTCCATCAACCAGCTTGGGGTGGTGAATAGCTGCTTGTTAACAAAGTCAACAGCCGCCTTCTGCATTTCTTTGGTTTGGTGCGTGTACACCGCTTCTCCTTGACCTGCAGACTTGTAGATTTCGGTAACACCACCCACGTGATTGCGTACGTGGCCCATGTAGCGGCTAAACTGACTAATTACCTGACTATACATTTCTTCTAGGTCTTCGTAATTTTTGGAAGGCTTATCCTTTTCAGTTGTCCACTCGAGTAGGTTGGGAAGGATACGCTTCAAGTTCTTGATTCCATACTCGGAAGCAGTTACTGAATTGTCTCCCAAATCTTCCGATTGGGTAGTAGGGTCGTAGCTATTGCCCTGGCGACCGTAACGGTACACAGGATCACCCTTCTTGTCCAGAATCCACTGGTTCAAGGTAGCAACTTCCTCTTCTGGGCTTTTGGCATTTAGAATGGGCTTGTATCCCCACATGATTGCATACTTGTCGTAAGGCCCTATATCAGGCATCAAACTCACGCCCTTGTCTTCTGGCTGAGCCACATAGTTGAATCGGGCATAGTCCATGATGGATGGAGCCGTTCCAAACTCCTTGGTGAAGGCGGGATCACGCAATTTTTCTACTGGGTAGGCTACCGAAGAAGCAAAGTTGTGAGGCAATCCAAGCGTATGTCCTACCTCGTGGGCAGATACAAAGCGGATCAATCTACCCATTACCTCGTCATCAAACTTGACGGATCTTGCATCTGGGTTGATCGCAGCAGTTTGGATGAAGAACCAGTTTCTCAAGAGGTTCATCACATTATGGTACCATCCGATATCGGATTCTAAGATTTCTCCCGATCGGGGATCGGATACGTGTGTTGCGTACGCGTTCTGAATGTTAGAAGCAAAGTAGCGGATTACAGAATAACGGGCATCTTCTGGACTCCAGGTTGGATCTTCAGCTGGGGTAGGGGCTTCTTTGGCGATAATCGCATTTTTAAAGCCAGCAGCTTCAAAACCTTTCTGCCAATCTTCCACCCCTTGCTTCAAGTAAGGAACCCATTTGCTGGGCGTAGCAGGATCGATGTAGTACACGATAGGCTTTACAGGCTCTACCAATTCACCACGAGCAAATTTCTCGCGATCCTCTGGCTTCACTTCCAATCGCCAACGGTCCAAAAATCGTCTAGATGTGGCTCTTTGCTCATCGGCACCATAGTCTACATAGGATCTAGCAAGCCAGCCTACACGCTGATCGGCAAGACGCTGCTGCATCGGTACCTTAGGAAGGAGGATCATGGAGGTATTCATCTCCAAGGTGATCAAACCGGTTACGCTGTTGGAAGGGGGCTCAGCAGCAGCATAGGTAAGCACATATCGCGCTTCCACATTGATGGGGTAGCTATTGATGTGCTGGATGTAAGAGCGCTCGTTGTCTAGACGAGTCACCCGATACTGAGTTCTTCGGTTACGCTGTAATCCCAACGCTTGATTGTCCTTCGTGAATAGGTCTGTAGCATCAATCACGATTCCCGTAGAATCAGTTTTTCTGGATTTGATGGGAAATTTCTGAAGGATAGGCTCGAGATTCGAGGCCTCAACTGCCTTTGAAATGGGTAAGGAATCAGCAGCATAGTTGTTTAAAGACACAACCTTAAGCAAGATGTCGTCTTTATTTTTTCCCCAACGTACCATCATGTTGGTGGTATTTTCTCCACCATAGCCGATACCGTCGGCAGTTTTTGCAATACGGACCACCATTAGCATGTCTCTGCCTAAAAGTGAATCAGGGATTTCGTAAAAATATTTTTCGTCTACTTGGTGTACTTTAAAGAGTCCAGCTTTGGTCTTTGCCTTGGCAGTAATGACTTCTTTGTAGGGTTTGGGTCCATTGGCAGGAGCACCTGGACCTGCAGGTCTAGCCGGTGCGGGTGCTGCAGGAGCAGGAGTTTCTGCGCCTTTTTTCTTTTTTTTCTGTGCAAAGGAATCCTCCGCTTGTAGCATAGCGCCCATGAGGCCTAGCACAAATGCGGTTCTCCTCAGCAACTTGGGGAAGGGTGTATTCATAGCTTGATTATAATTTTTCGAAAATATATTAACTTCCAAAGGATGATGTTAAGTCTCGAAAAAAACTTATTTTTTGATAGGCGGGTTCATGATAAAATTAGAGGCCTTGAAAACTAGTAAACAGGACGTTGTAATTGTTGGAGGAGGGCTTGGAGGCTTGATTGCCGCGTTACTTCTAGTAGAGCAGGGACACCCAGTTACCCTTATTGAAAAAAAAGTGTACCCCTTTCATCGGGTATGTGGTGAATATGTTTCCAACGAGGTCCTCGGATTTTTGAAGCGCCACCAGCTTTTTCCTGATTTTTTGGACTTGCCACTCATGGAGACATTTGAATTTTCGGATACCCAAGGTAAGGCGACACGACTTCCATTAGATTTGGGAGGATTTGGCATCAGCAGGTATTTGCTAGACGACTGGCTCTACCGCCTAGCCTGTGAGCGAGGAGTAGAGGTGATCACCGGCATGCACGTGACTGATCTTCATTTTGATTCTTTGGAAGATCGCTTTCGGGTAGCCCTTTCTGATTTTACCTATCGGGAAGCCTATTTTGTACTGGGAGCCTTTGGCAAGCGGAGCAAGCTAGATCAGGTGTTGGAGCGCCCTTTTTTCTCCAAGCGTAGCCCCTACATCGGGGTCAAATACCACATCAAAACTCAGGGATCAAGGAATACGGTGGCGCTACATAATTTTGATGGAGGCTACTGCGGCATCAATGCGATTGAAGGGGACACCTTCAACTTGTGCTATCTCGGTAGCCGTGAGCAGCTTCGGGAGCACGGCTCCATCCCAGAGATGGAAAAAAACGTGCTTTGGAAAAACCCCATCCTCCATCGTATTTTTCAAGAGAGTGACTTTTTATGGGAAAAGCCCGAGGTGATTACGGAAATAAATTTTGAGCGAAAGCTACCTGTCGAAAATCACCTGCTCCTATTGGGAGACGCCGCTGGCCTGATCACTCCACTCTGTGGCAATGGAATGGCCATGGCTATCCACTCGGCCAAACTTGCCGCTGAGGCCCTCCAAAGAGGAACAACACGCCAAGAGGTGGAGGAGTATTATGCCTCTAGCTGGAATGAACAGTTTTACAAGCGACTCGGTGCAGGCAGAGCTATTCAGCGGCTTTTTGGTTCAGGCCGTGGATCTGTTATCGCTAGAAATCTGATTGAACATGTTCCTTTTGTAGCCCGTACCCTACTCAAAAATACGCACGGACAGCCTTTCTAATGCTCAATTAAACACCTGCAAAATCTGGGTGTTTTCCAGGAAATAGTAAATGAAAAAGGCATTTAGGGATATTGCTGAGAGGAAATTCATGCCCATGGCCCAGCTGTAGGTCGCGTATTTTGTAGGTTCACGAAGGATCATCCCCATCCAAATCAGAAAGAAGAGTGCAATGGGTGCCATAGCGGCCAAGTAGTATCCGACGATAGGCGTTTGGCCTTTGTCCACAAAATACCAGACAAAAGCAGAGGCAGTCAGGGCAAAAAATAGCGCAGAAAATGCAAAGGTGCCCTTGATCCCAAGAAGCAGGCTCAGCGTGCGGTCCCCTCTACGGGCATCCTCTCCATGCTGGTACACTTGGGTCAGGGGATAATTGCCCCAGAGCATCAGGCTGGTAAGGAATCCCGGAAGAAGCACATGCGGCTTGAAGAATACCTCCCAACCGAGGTTGCTCAGCCCGGAATAGGCCATGGCAAAGGTGAAGTAACCTTGGAAAAGGCCTGCAATCACCCAACTAGTCCAGGCGTATTTTTTTAGGCGGATGGAAGGATGGCTATAGGCCATGCTGACTAATCCATACAGGCCAAGCATACTAGCAAGCTCCCAGTTGATCCATGCGCCAAAACCCAATGCAATGCCAAAAAAGACCAGAGACCAACCGAGTAGGTCTTTGGTCACTTTGGGTGGCCGCTCCAGTCCGCCAATACTTTCTTCGTCTTTGTCAAAGTAACTATTGTACCCATTGCTGCTTGGGTAGAGAAAAAGGTGTAGGGTCAAAAAAACAAGAAGCATGCGTGCCCCGTCGTGATTGGGCGTCAAGGCCAAGGCAAATAAGAAAACAGGCATCAGAAAAAACGAAAAGGGGATGCGAAGGTGCAGGAGTGTGGAGCGAGTGATCATGGAATGTGGTTCTTGAGGGCCAATGTACAGCTATTTCGAAAAGGGTCCTTCGACAATTTAAATTAGAACTATTTCCTTAACTTGAATCTATGAATTCCAGTATCGTAAGTATCGGCCTTTCCAATCCAGGAGCGCCTGTACCCCAAGCTGAAATCTTGCGCTTCATGCAGGTAGTCCATCAACTGGATGCCCAAGAGCGAAGAAAGCTTGATTTTTTATATCGAAAGTCTGGGATAGATTCACGCCACAGTGTCTTGGAAGATTTTCAAAAGGAGGAGGTCAATGACTTCGCCTTTTTCCCGAAGAATAAAGAATTACATCCTTTTCCTGGTACAGCTGCCCGCATGCAGGTATTTGAAGAAAAGGGCCCCGAACTCGCTGAGCAGGCCGTTCGATTGGCCTTGCAGCAGGCGGAGGTTGAAGCCAACTCCCTTACCCATTTAATTTTAATTTCCTGTACGGGCATGGTCGCCCCAGGTCTTGAATTAGACCTGATGCGTCAACTGGACATCCCGAGTTCGGTGGAGCGCTATTGCATTCATTTTATGGGTTGCTACGCAGCCTTTACGGGTCTGAGGCTAGCAGATCAACTGGTAAAAGCCAATCCAAAAGCCCGAGTTTTAGTGGTATCCGTAGAACTCTGCACACTGCATTTTCAAAAAGAATACACCGAGGACAATCTATTGGCCAATTCCCTCTTTGGGGATGGGGCCGCCGCCGCACTCGTGATGCATTCTGAGAAAGGCCTGCAGATCAAAAATTACTTAAGCGAGGTCCTCTGGGAGGGAGAAAAAGACATGGCCTGGAAAATCGGCGATTTTGGATTTGAGATGCGGCTCAGTCAGTATATTCCCTCGCTGCTAAACCAAGGCATTCGGCGATTGCGCGATCTTTTTGAAGCCAAGTTCAACTTTTCTCAGATACAGCATGTGGCGATACATCCTGGGGGCAAACAAATTTTGATTCAAGTGCAGGACGCCTTTGGACTTTCTCCAGCCGTGAATCGACATGCTATGGAAGTGTTGCGTTCCTGCGGCAACATGTCCTCAGCCAGTATCTTATTTGTCTTGGAGCGGATGCTGCATGATCCCAGCATTCAAGGAGATATTCTTGCCTTGGGCTTTGGCCCTGGATTAACTTTGGAAACCACCCACTACGATAAACGATGAGTATTTTTTCACAGCGCTCCTGTGAAAAGGAAATCATGGATGACCTGAACTGCTCAGGTCCTGTTTTGGAGCAGACGCTTCGGGAGTTGAAGACCATCAACCGCTGGTTGGGGGGAAACAAAGTGACCACGCAGGGATTGAGGGAGGTGGTACAACGCTTTCCCCAAGAACAGTACAGTTTGGTAGACCTGGGCTGTGGAGGGGGAGATATGCTTGCCGTGATGCAAAACTGGGCCCAGCAACAGCACCTCTCAATTCAACTGATCGGGGCGGATGCCAATGCGCATACCATCGGACTTGCCAAGCAGCGACAGCAGCAGCTCAAGGGAATCCGCTGGCAAGTAGCCAACGTGTTTGACCAGGCTTTCTTTGAAGAGCAAGTGGATATTGCTACCTGTACGTTGTTTACCCATCATTTTACGGACGAGGAACTCGTGCAACTTTTTCAAGGCTTGAAGCAAAAGGTGCGGCTCGCCATTGTCATCAATGACCTCCATCGCCATCCGCTTGCCTACTACTCCATCAAGTGGTTGACGCGCTGGTTTAGCAAGTCGCCCATGGTGCAAAACGATGCAGCCTTGTCGGTACTTCGAAGTTTTAGGAGAAACGATTGGGAGTCAATTTTCAAACAGGCTGGCCTGAGTCAGGTACACATTCGCTGGCGCTGGGCATTCCGATGGCAGATTTGTGTGTATGTCTGAGGACTTACTTTTTTGAATTTGGAGAATCTGAATTGTTTGGTTTGGGCTCTTTTTTAGCAGAAGGAGAGCGTACGCAGCCTAAGTTGTGCGTTAGAGAGAGGTCTTGAGGAAGTACCCCAAACGGCTCGCTGAGATTCCATTCGACGGGCTCGGGAGGAAGTTGTTTGGGCGGTTTGGGTTTCATCAAAAGAGGGGGCTAGCATTAGAATGGCCAGGGATCACGAAACGATTTTCCTGCAAAGAAATCCTTCAATTCCTGGTCTGTAAGTAGACAGGAAGTTAATTCTGCTAAAATCGATTTTTCTTCTGGATATTGGCCTATCAGGACCAATTCATTTACATGATCTCCAAAATTTTTATCCCACTTGGATTCAATTTCTTTTTGATTTTCCTGATAGGATGCAGAGCGAATTCTATCCTTGAAAGGCATGGATGCCCACCAGACACCTACAGGATCAGCTTTTAAACTACCGCCCGCCTGGGACCAAGAAATAGCCTGGTCTTTTCGAGAGGCGATGTAAAATAAGCCTTTACTGCGAAGGATTGACTCCGGCCAGGAATCACTAACGTAATCCCAGAAGCGTTGGGGATGGAAAGGTCTGCGGTCTCTGAAAACAAAACTTTTGATGCCATATTCTTTGGTTTCGGGCACATGTGTTTTTTGGAGTTCCTCCTGCCAGGCTTCTGTACCTTCTAGGTCAGCCGAATCGTATAAACCTGTATTCAACAGTTTTTGCGGATCAATTTTTCCATGCGCGATTTCCAAGATTTTTGCTTTGGGGTTCAATTTTTTCAGTATGGCCTTGAGTTCGGCCGCCTTTTCAGGTCTTACCAGATCTGTTTTGTTAAGTAAAATAATATTGGCAAACTCAATTTGATCCGTGAGTAAGTTGACCAGTGTTCGCTGGTCTTCTTCGTCGGAATTCAAGCCTGCCGAGTAAATAGTTTCTCCACTTCCAAACTGTTTTGGGAAGTTAAATGCGTCTACGACTGTGACCAACGTGTCTAGTCTGCTAAATTGAGAAAGGTCAATACCTTTTTCCTCGTCCACGAAGCTAAACGTCTGTGCAACAGGCAAAGGCTCAGAAATCCCTGTACTCTCAATGAGTAAGTAATCGAAGCGATTTTCCTTAGCGAGTTGCTCAATTTCAATCATTAGGTCCTCACGCAAGGTGCAACAGATGCAGCCGTTACTCATTTCAACTAGTTTTTCTTCTGTTTTGGAAAGGGTATTTCCTTCAGCGATTAGTCGGGCATCTACGTTGATCTCTCCCATGTCGTTGACGATGACAGCTACCTTCAATCCTTGTTTATTGTGAAGAATATGGTTCAATATCGTAGTTTTGCCTGCTCCTAAAAATCCACTCAGGACTGTAACAGAAAGTTTATTAGCGTTGTTCATGAGGTGATTACTGCGTTTTTAAGGATAAAAGTCATTTCTTCTACATTCGTTGCATTCAATTGGAGGATGCCGCGAATTTGGACGATTTGATCAAGTTTGGGTCTTTTGCTGGGTGGGGTGCTGAGGTAAACCACAGCTACGGATTCTGGCCCTGCACCTCCACAAAAAAAGCAAGCCTCCATGGGGTATTTGGATAAGATCAAGGTCTTGCTGTTGCTGGTTTCTAAAGGGATGTAAAATCCTTTTAGGGTTACCGATTTTCCTTGAAGGGCGAGTAATTCTGTACCGAATTGGGGATAATAGAAGTAGGCTCCAAACTGCTTATTTAGCTTTTGTTCAAACTTAGTCTTTCCAAATAGAGTCCATAAAGTAGGGGTAGTATCAAATGATGATATCCCTAGGGATAAAACCCCCCAACTGAGCGAGACTAAGATTTTTGAAGGAATAAAAGTGTTCATGGGACGCCTTTCTGGAAATTTGGAAAACTGCTCTGAATCAATCGTGGCAAACATTAACACGATTCGTAACTCTTCCCGAAGTATTTGTTGCTTATTACAAATAAATGCATTTAAGTTGCATATAAATTCTAATTATCAACTTCTAGCAATTCCTATCTTTGTTTATGGTTCAATTTGATTTTTCCCCAGAGCAACTGGAACTCAAGCAAAATACTAACAAGCGAAGCATTGCTCAGCTGAGCATCTTTCGTATTTTTTCATTTTTTGCATTGTCGGCAACTCTTATTTTGACCCTCTCCGAGAACTTCTGGTGGGCTCTCCCCTGCCTTGTTTGTCTTTCCCTTTTTGTTTGTTTGATCAACCGATTCAACCAACTCAAAGACCAGAAACGCATTTACCTTTCCCTGCAGCAGCTCCAAAGCCAAAAACAGGCTCGTCAGGAAAGGAAACTGGGCGAATTGGGTGCAGGAACCGAATTTGCAGATAAAGAGCATCCCTTCTCGGGGGACCTGGATTTGTTTGGACCCCACTCACTATTCCAACTTCTGAATCACTGCACCTCCGCTGGTGGGAAACTGCAACTTGCCTCACTCCTGAAGAGTGCGGTCGATCCGAAAGCAGCCCAGCAACGCAGGGAAGGGGCAGCTGAACTCCAACAAAAGCCTGATTTTCTACGCGCTATGGAGGCAATTGGTTTGGCCTTCCCGCAAGGAAAGTTGGGCCCTTGGAAGCATTGGCTGGAGCAACAAGAAACTCAACCCAATCTACTACATTTGGTCCTTGCTATCCTAGGTCCTATAGGGGGTGTTCTCGTCCTCCTCTTGACTTCCCAAGGGATCTTCCCCCAAGCCTTTCTGGGACTTTGGTTTATGCTTGGGGTGCTACTGCTCGCATTGGTATTTGTGCCCCTTAAACGTGCTACTGAAGCCATTCCTGTTGCTTCTTATCTCAATTCTTTACGCTTGCGAGCAGCACAAATAGAGGATAATTCCTTCCAATCGGATCTGCTAAATGCGGAGCAGTCTCGTCTTCATGCAGGCAGTAGCCCGGCCTCCAAGCAACTGCAAGAACTAGATCGCTTAGGCCTTTGGACCCAAAACCGACTCAACCTGCTTTACCTTCCCATCAATCTGCTCTTTTGGACTGATTTTATCCTTTTTCTCTGGCTTGCTACCTGGAAAAAACGGGTGGGCAACTCCCTTGCCCAACTTCCAGAAACGCTTGAAAATTGGGAAGTTTGGGTATCCTTAGGAAGTTTTGAGGTGGAGGTGGGTCATCCCGGAATCTCGGCCTGGAGTCAAGAACCAATCTTGGAAGCCGAAAATGTCTTCCATCCACTCCTGCTTCCCGCCAAGGCGGTGGCGAATTCCCTCATCTTGAATAAGGATCGGAAACTGGTGCTGCTCACCGGATCCAATATGAGTGGCAAAACTACCTTTATGCGTACCCTAGGCATCAATGCCGTCCTGCTCAACTTAGGTCTTCGGCCTTTTGCGGATAGCATGACTCTAGGACCCTTGCAAATCTTTACGAGCATGCGCAATACCGACAACCTTGGGGAAAGCATAAGTTCTTTTTATGCCGAGCTTTCTCGCATCCGTACGCTTCTGCAGCGTTTGGAACAGGGTGAACTCGTCTTTTTTCTCCTCGACGAAATCTTGAAAGGAACGAATACCCAAGATCGGATTTCTGGATCCGAGGCCTTGGTGGCCCAACTTTTACCTTCCCAAGGGCTTGGATTGATCAGTACGCATGACATTGAATTGGCCGCGTTGGGATCACGCGAGGCGCGAGTTCAGAATTATTCCTTCCACTCCGAAATCCAAGATCAAGAGATCCTCTTTGACTACCGCTTGAAAGAGGGGGCCTGCCCTAGTTTCAATGCACACAAATTGATGGAGTTGATGGGAATTAAGTTTGTCCCCAAGTAGCATTTTGGGCTGGCTCAGCCACTATTTTGAGGAAGGGCCTGCTTTCTAGAATGGGATTGCTCCGAATTCAGGTTTAATCTGTTAATTTTGACCTAATCTATGGCTTCCACAAATCCACATCCAATTTTAGGCGTACTCGGAGGAGGGCAGTTAGGCCGAATGCTGATTCAGTCTGCCGTCAGCTATAACCAGGATATTCACATCTTAGACCCTGATCCCAATGCGCCTTGCAAAGACCTCGCTCAGCAGTTTACAGTTGGATCCTTAAAGGATTTTGATCAGGTCTATGCCTTTGGGCAGCAATGCGATGTGATTACCGTAGAGATTGAGGCGGTCAATACCGAGGCCCTTCAAAAATTAGCAGATGAAGGCAAAAAAGTATATCCCCAGCCCCATCTGTTGGCCTTGATTCAAGACAAGCGCAAGCAAAAGCAGTTTTACCAAGAGCATGGAATTCCTACCGCTGAATTTATTCTAACGGAAAAAAAGGCTGAGGTCTTTGCGAATGCCTCCTTTTTGCCAGCGGTAAACAAACTCGGAATGGAAGGCTACGATGGAAGAGGAGTCCAAGTGTTGCGCACTGCTGCTGATTTGGATCTGGCGTTTGATGCCCCAGGGCTACTTGAAAAGTTGATTGACTTTGATAAAGAAATTGCCGTCACCGTTGCCCGCAACGAGCGAGGAGAGGTTGTCGCCTATCCTGCAGTGGAATGTGCATTTCATCCTACTGCCAACCTGGTGGAATTTCTTTTTGCGCCAGCAGGCATTTCTCCAGAAATCGAAAAGAAGGCCCAGGCCATAGTCAAGGACCTTATCTTGAAGTTGGACTTGATCGGCATCCTTGCCGTAGAACTTTTTGTAACCCGCAGTGGTGAGGTGCTCGTCAATGAAATTGCTCCCCGGCCGCACAATAGCGGACACCATACCATCGAGGCCAACTTTACCTCTCAGTTTGAGCAGCACCTCCGTGCCGTGATGAATTGGCCCTTGGGCAATCCGAGCTTACGCTGCCCAGCTGCCATGATCAACTTGCTTGGTGAAGTAGGCCACGAAGGACCTGCAGTGGTGGAGGGATTGGCTGAGGCCATGTCCGAGTCGGGAGTTTACCTGCACCTCTATGGAAAGAAATATACCAAACCTTTCCGGAAGATGGGCCACGTGACCCTCTTGGGTGAGGATATTCAGGAAGTAAAAGCCAAAGCGCAACGAATTAAAGCACTCATCAAAATCAAATCGCAGCTATGAATCCACAGGTAGGAATAATCATGGGAAGTCAATCGGATCTTCCTGTAATGGCCGAAGCGGCTCAGTTTTTGGAAGACATGGGCATTGCCTTTGAACTCACCGTTGTGAGTGCACACCGTACTCCCAAGCGGATGATTGACTATGCCGAATCCGCTCGTGCCCGTGGCATCAAAGTAATCATTGCGGGTGCTGGCGGAGCCGCTCACCTCCCGGGGATGGTGGCTTCCTTGACTAGCCTTCCTGTAATTGGGGTGCCTGTACACAGCTCCAACTCCATTGATGGCTGGGATAGCATCCTTTCTATTTTGCAGATGCCTAGTGGCATTCCCGTGGCTACCGTAGCCTTGAATGGGGGGAAAAATGCGGGGATTTTGGCCGCTTCCATCCTTGGCGCTTACGATGATGCTGTGGGTAAGCAAATGGATGAATTTAAAAAAGGACTTCGTGAGAAGGTGGAGGAGTCTGCCGCTCAATTGGAAGAAAAAGGCTGGAAAGGTGTCCTAAAAAAATAACTTGCCATCCCAATCGAATGAACTGGAATAAGCCTGTAAAATTTAAGCTGGGAGACGTGGATTGGGAAATGCCCCTTTCTACCCTAGTACTTGTACTTTCGCTGACCCTAGTACTTATGGTTGCTGGGGGTTGGCTGGGTTACCAATTTGGATCAGGAAATTAATCGAGTTACGAAATAAAAAATTAGAGGCTGTCTCCTTTCGGGACAGCCTCTAATTTTTTATTTTTTATTTGCCTTTTTCATTGGATTATCGCCTTGAGTGGCTCCTCGAACTGCTGAGCCTCCTTTGTACATTTCAAATCGGGTAGGCTGGTATTGTCTAGGCCAGTAGTTGCTGCTTTCGTCGATATCGGCTGTTTCTCGCTTCGGATCGAGGACAAACTTGACCACTTCTTTTTCCTTGGAAAACACCTTAGTCACCTGAGATTCATTTCTTCTCCAGATCTCTGCTGGAATGTATTCTGTTTCCTTGCTGCCATCGGCATAGTGAAACTCAATGATCAAGGGCATTACCAAGCCTCCCACGTTTTGGAAAGTCATTTCATAGAAGTTTAAGTTGCTTTTTAACAGACTCTGATCCTTTGCTGAAAGACTATCAAGGAAGGTTTTATACGTCTCCTCATCTTCTGGAATTACCGTAAATGGATTGTAACTGTTGTAGAAATCTCGAGTAGCAGGATCTGCTTCCACTACCGTTTGTGAGATTTCCTTTTTGTTCAACTCCTTGGATACATAAGTCTCTTCTGTAACGAAGTTGGCCTTGGCATCTGCCTTCTTCTGTGCTTGAGTTCGGTTGTCCAACTTGTACCAGGACACATTTTCAATGGAGATGTCAACAGGCTCAGTTCCATAGAACCACCCTCTCCAGTACCAATCCAAGTCGACTGCAGAAGCATCTTCTAGGGTACGGAATAGGTCGTCTGGGGTTGGGTGCTTAAACATCCATCTTTTGGAGTACTCTTGGAAGGCGAAGTCAAACAAGTCTCTGCCCATCACCGTCTCACGGAGGATATTCAATGCAGTTGCTGGTTTGGCGTAAGCATTGGATCCAAAATCGATGATGTTTTCTGAATTGGTCATGATTGGCTCCAGCAAGTGCTTTTCGCTTTTCATGTACGGTACGATTTTATGGGCTGGACCACGTCTAGAGGGATAGTTTCTATCCCATTCCTGCTCGGCCATAAACTGCATAAAGGTATTCAATCCCTCATCCATCCAAGTCCACTGGCGTTCGTCTGAGTTGACGATCATCGGGAAGTAGTTGTGTCCTACCTCGTGGATAATCACGGAGATCATACCGTATTTGATGGCATCTGAGTAGGTGCCGTCCGCATCTGGTCTGCCGTAGTTGAAGCAGATCATGGGGTACTCCATGCCGTTGTCGCCTTCCACCGAAATCGCTGTTGGGTAGGGATAGTCAAAGGTATGCGAGGAGTAAGATTTGAGGGTGTGTGCGACTACACGGGTGGAATATTGCTCCCAGAGTGGATTGCCTTCCTTGCCGTAGTAAGACATGGCCATGACGTCCTTGCCGCCCTGCTTTACTGCCATGGCATCCCAGATAAACTTGCGGGAAGAAGTCCAGGCAAAGTCACGCACGTTTTCGGCTTTGAATATCCAGATTTTCTTTCCAGGGGCCTTTTTCTTTTCCAAGGCTTCTGCCTCTGCTTGCGTACGGATGATGACCGGGGCATCGTAGGTCTGCTTGGCCTTGTTCCAACGCTGAAGTTCGGTGTCAGAAAGTACTTGTTCTGGATTCTGAAGGATGCCAGTAGCGCCAACCATGTGGTCCGCCGGAACCGTGATGCGTACTTCGTAGTCCCCGAAGGTGAGCGCAAATTCGCCTTTACCCAGGAACTGCTTGTTTTGCCAACCTTGAAAGTCAGAATAGACTGCCATTCGTGGAAACCATTCTGCCATGGTGTAGAGGTAGTTGCCATCCTTTGGGAAATACTCGTAGCCAGGTCGACCGCCAATGAAACCTACGCGGTCGGTAATGTTGAACTTCCAGTCAATGCTAAACTGGACTGTTTCTCCAGCCTTCAAAGGCTTGGGAAGGTCGATGCGCATCATGGTCTTGTTGATGGCTACGTTGAGCGGCTTTCCAGAGGCATCCTGGATAGAGAGGATCTTCACGTCGTAGTCGTCCGAATGCCAGAGTATGCCTTCCAAGGTCTGAAGCGACATGCGAGGGGTAATGCTGGATTCGGCCACTTTTGGGGTGTCTGAATCCTTGCCTCGGTTATTTTGGTCTAGCTGTAGCCAAAGGTAAGTCAGCGCATCTGGGGAGTTGTTGATGTAGGTGACGGTCTCCTTGCCTTTAATGGATTGGTTGGCATCGTCCAGTTCTACGTCGATGACGTAGTTGGCTTGCTGCTGCCAGTACAAATGTCCAGGTGCACCTGAAGCGGTGCGGTACACATTGGGTGTACGAAGTAATGGGCCTAATTGCTCAAAGCGGATCCCATGATTTTGCTCTGTATGCTGCGCTAGGGCTGGAAAAATTCCAGCGCAAGCGAGAAGGGCGAGGGCAAGTATTTTTTTCATCTTTAGGTAAAATCTAAATTTTAGAATAGGAAATTACTGATTTCTAAAAAGAAAGGAAATGCGTCGAGTTACCAAAATTTAGTTTGAAGCATCAGCATGCTTGCGACGCCCAAAATAAATGCAGAGACAATCAAAGTCCACTCCTTGCGGTTCATTCCCGCCAGATGGACCAAAGTGGTGAGTAGTAGAAATGCCGCTACAATGACCAGTTGCCCCACTTCCAAACCCACATTGAAGGCGAGTAGTTGCTGCCAAATGGAGGCCTCTTTACCCAAGAGAGAGCGGAGGTAATTGGAAAATCCCAACCCATGGATTAAGCCAAAGAAGAGGGCCAAGAGGTAGTGGAGTTGAATTCCTTTGCCGCTATTCGTTTTGGGTTTGACTAGGGTCACTAAGGCGGTAAAAGCGATGGTAATAGGAATCAAAAACTCAATGACTTCCGAACGAATCTGGATAATCTGAAAAGTAGCGAGGGCTAAGGTTAGGGAGTGCCCCAATGTAAATGCGGTGACTAGCAGCAGGATTTTTACCCAATCTCGAGCCACATAAACTGCACATATCGCGATGATAAACAAGATATGATCAAACCCATGGAGGTCTAAAATATGCTTTAATCCAAGCTTAAAATAGAGTTCAAATGAAGTCATATTCGTAAAAATACTTCGAAAAGAAATAAATAAAATCCAATATTACAGCATAATTCCTACAAACGGCACTATTGGATTAGCAAATGCACCTCAGCGTATTTTCATGGGCACTTTGGGCCTACCTCTCTTTCGCACATCCTTTTTATATTTCACTTACCGAATTGCGGTACAATCCCACTTCCAAAAAGATGGAAGTTGCACAGAAAATTTTTTGGGACGACCTGGAAGTAGCGCTGAGCAAGAAGGCAGGATCCAAGGTAGATTTCCTTAATCCTAAGGACAAAGCCAAACTAGAGACTCAGGTCAAGCCCTACCTGCTCGGGCATACCCAAGTATGGGTCAATGGGAAGTTGGTTCCACTCACCTATGTCGGCTATGAGGTAGAGGAGGATGCCGCTTGGTTTTACTTAGAATCGACTGCCACACCAATCCCTAAGACCGTGGAGGTACAAAACACGCTATTGATTCAAGAATTTGACGGGCAGCAAAACATCGTGCACGTGTACGTCAACTCCAAGTCCCCCAAGAGCCTTATGTTAAGGGAAGGAAAGGAGAGGGGGAAAGTTAGTTTTTAGTAGAAAGTCTGTACGAAGTACCAAGGAAAATGTACCAAGATCCTTTGGAAGCAGAATTCCGATCCTAATGTGAATCCCTACTTCGACATTCCTCGATCAGCGTTTGACATTCGACAATAAAAAATAGTTTCAAGAAGGCTTAAGAAGCAAGAGCCGAGAACCAAGAGGCAAGAAAAATCCTACTTATGGAGCAGGATTTGTGTATCAGCAGGATTGGATGTCTAATCTCCTGCCTCTTGGTTCTAATAGTCTTTTATAATTCGTCTTTCCTACCTCGTATTTCCTATTTACAATTTTTCAAAAAGCCTCCTAAAACTAGTTGCCTCGGAGATGCGGCCATTTAGTTCGGAGATGGCAACGCGTTCCTGATCTGTGCTGTCGCGGTGACGGATGGTGACGGTGTTGTCTTCCAAGGTTTGGTGATCCACGGCGATACAGAAAGGCGTTCCGATCAAGTCCTGACGGGTGTAGCGCTTGCCGATGGATCCAGAGTCTTCGTAGATGATGTTGAAATCGTACTTGAGCAATTCCACGATTTCTTGCCCTTTTTCCGGTAGTCCATCTTTTTTGATGATGGGAAGGATGGCGGCCTTCACTGGTGCAATGGCCGGGTGCAATTTCAAATACGTTCTGCTTTTCTCTTCCGAATGCTCCTCGGTATAGGCATTACAGAGGGTCAGTAAGAATAGTCGATCTGCACCGATGGAGGTTTCAATCACGTACGGGATGTAGTTCTGGTTAATCTCCGGATCAAAGTACTGCTGCTTCTTTTTGGAGTACTCCTGATGGCTTTTCAAGTCAAAGTCAGTACGGGAATGTATGCCTTCCACTTCCTTGAATCCAAACGGAAATTCGTATTCAATATCCATGGCGGCGTTGGCGTAGTGAGCCAACTTTTCATGGGGGTGCTTTCGGAGTTTGTCAGCAGGTGTACCTAAGGCCAAGTGCCAAGCCATTCGGGTGGCGGCCCACTTTTCGTACCACTCCAGTTCGGTGCCAGGGCGTACGAAAAACTGCATTTCCATCTGTTCAAACTCCCGCATACGGAAGATAAACTGACGGGCCACAATCTCGTTACGGAAGGCTTTTCCGATTTGGGCGATGCCAAAAGGCACCTTCATGCGGGCGGTCTTTTGCACGTTGAGGAAGTTGACAAAGATCCCTTGGGCTGTCTCAGGCCGTAGGTAGATGGTAGAAGAGTCTTCCGCCACCGATCCTACCTGAGTGGAAAACATCAGATTAAACTGACGTACATCCGTCCAGTTAGAGGTACCGGAGATGGGGCATTTGATGCCTTCGTTCGTGATCAAGTCACGCACGCCTGCAAGGTCTTCGACTTCAAGCATTCTCGCCAAGGCAGCGGTCAGTTCCTTGCCTTTTTCGGCTTGACCTGCCTTTTCTAGTGCTGCTGCATGTTCCTCTACCAATACATCGGCCCGGTAGCGCTTTTTGCTGTCCTTGTTGTCGATCATGGGATCATTGAAGGAATCCACGTGGCCAGAAGCTTTCCAGGTGGTGGGGTGCATAAATATCGAAGCATCTATGCCAACGATATTGTCTTGTACCCGAGTCATGGTTTCCCACCACAGACGCTTGAGGTTATTTTTCAGCTCTACCCCATAGGCGCCATAATCGTAAACTGCCTGCAGGCCATCGTAGATTTCGGAGCTAGGATAGACAAACCCGTACTCTTTGGCGTGGGAGATGATATCTTTCAATTTGGCGTTTTCGCCTGGACTTTCTGTTTTTGCCATAGGGCATAAAATTAGGGAAACAAATTGATTTGACGAGGGAGGAAGGTGGGCATATTTCTATCCCCGAACGCAATTACCACTTTCCTTCCGACTGGGTAATTTTTCTTCCCTCAAGCGAAGAGGTAAAGGCTGCCTGAATGATGCGAAGTACAGGGATGGCCTGTTCTAGTTGAACGAGTAATGTGGCTTTTCCCAT
Source organism: Bacteroidota bacterium (assembly GCA_027593175.1). Lineage (GTDB taxonomy): Bacteria > Bacteroidota > Bacteroidia > Cytophagales > Cyclobacteriaceae > Algoriphagus. Next base: position 25,360 of record JAQCJI010000008.1, read on the forward strand.
TATCGCATCGGCTACATTTTGATAAAATACCCGGTAATCTCCTCGAAGCGTGGGGTATGCTTGCGTTTCATTCGTATCATGGATGTTGCCCCAGCGCTCTTCGGGTTCCATTCCCCAAGCGTCTCCTTCTGGGGGTTTTCCCTCTTTAAATGCCTGTTCCTGCACATCTAAGAAGAATTTTTGGTAGGTGCCTTTTTCGCCTAATAGCATGAATTTGGGTGTGGGGACATTGACCAAAGCCCCAGCAGTCACCCGTGCTTTAAAGCCGGAGTAATCCAAAGCAATGTCGAAGTAGTCGTCCGCGACGGAATCGGTACGCTGCTTACGAATGTCTGCCCAGATGGCAGTAGGCTTTCCAAAAAGAAGGACTACCTGGTCGATCAAGTGTGAGCCTAGATCATAGGTGATGCCGTTTCCAGGACAATCTTTTTCTCTCCAGTTTTCCGATACCTGTGGACGGAAGCGATCAAAATGAGACTCGAGATAGACTAGTCTGCCGAGTAATTTTTTGGCTACGATTTCTTGGAGGGTTTTGAAATCTCCATCGTAACGGCGGTTGTGAAAAATGCTACACACCAAGCCTTTGGAAATTGCGAGGGCTAACAGCTCCTCTGCCTCTTCGGCCACAAGGGTTACGGGCTTATCCACCACCACATGTTTTCCGGCGTGGAGGCATTGCTTAGCCATAGAAAAATGGAGTTCGTTGGGAGTTGTGATGCAGATCAAGTCGGCAGCATCGGAGGCTAGTAGATCTTCTAAACTCGTAAAAGTCTGCACTCGAGGGTATCGCTGCTGGCAGCGAATACCATTTCGCTCGATAACAGCAATAAAATCTAGGGAGGGGCAAACTTCCAACAGGGGGGCATGCATTTTTTCAGCAACGGATCCATAGCCAACTAAAGCTGCACGAAGAAGAGTAGACATATGACAAAAAGGTACTATTAGTAAAAAACAAATAGAATTTCAATCGAGCATCTCTTCCTTAAATTGAAGGGCTCGATTTCGCCTCCAAGGTAAGCAGCCGGAGGGGACAAAAAAAGAGCGGGATAAAATCCCACTCTTTAAATAAAGTACCTATAAGATTTATCCTTTTTTGGATTCCTTTTGTGAACCTTCTTCTTCGACCTCCTTCTTCATCAAATCCACCACCAATGGGGTTGCAATGTAGATAGAGGAGAAAGTACCTACCGTAATTCCTACAAAGAGCACAAAGGAGAAACCTCTCAATACCTCGCCACCAAAGAATAGGAGTACAATTACCACGATAAGGGTAGTGAAGGATGTGATCAAGGTACGGCCTAGGGTCTGGTTAATGGAGTCATTAAACACCTTCACGAGTTTGGCAGATCCTCTATTTTCAATATTCTCACGAATACGGTCAAACAAGACCACGGTATCGTTGATGGAGTAACCAATTACTGCCAAAATAGCTGCAATAAATACTTGGTCGATTTCAAAGGATGCCCCAAAGAGACTTGCAATCGCAAAAGCAGCGAACACAAATAAGGTGTCGTGGGCTAAGGCAATGATAGCTCCTAGAGAGAATTGCAACTTGCGGAATCGGATCAAAATGTATAAGAAGATGGCGATAAGTGCAGCAATCATTGCTTGGAACGAAGAAGCTTTGATGTCATCTGCAACAGTTGCACCTACCTTGGAGGAACCGGTGATTGAAAACTGTTTTTCCCCAAGTTGAGCAGTGTTTTCCACAAAAGTAAATCCAGTTACAGCTGTAATTCCTTCTTTCATTTTACTTTCTACCTCTTTGTTGGAAGCATCATCATCTTCGTTAATTAAGTAGGAGGTGGTTACTTTCAAGGTATTATTTGATCCGTAGGTTTTCACTTCTACAGAACCGTCAAACTGTCCATCTAGTCCAACTTTCAAATCTGAAGGCACCACCGGCTGGGTGAAGGCAACTACATAAGACCGGCCGCCAGTGAAGTCTACGCCGAACTTTAACCCATTAACTAAAGCGATGCCCAAACCAATAACAATGATGGTACTGGAAGCGATGTATGCTAGTTTACGCTTACTCAAAAAGTCGATATTTAAGCCAGTAAGTCCATATTTTGCAAATGGAGAAGTAAAATTAATACTACTCTTATCGCCCTTCTTGGTCATCCAAGAAACCATCACACGGGTGATGAATACGGAAGAGAAGAAGGAGCAGGCGATACCGATCATCAAGACAACGGCAAACCCTTTTACAGGCCCTTGACCTAAAGCATACAAAATTGCCCCTGTCATAAAGGTAGTCATGTTACCATCTATGATGGCTGAGAAGGCTTTGTTATATCCTTTTTCGATAGCAGCCATTAAGTTTACCCCATTTCGCATTTCTTCTTTGATACGTTCAAAAATTAATACGTTGGCATCAATACTCATACCGATGGTCAATACAATACCTGCTATACCAGGAAGGGTCAGGGCGGTGCCTAATTGAGCCAAGATTCCTAGGATGAAGAAGATGTTGAAAACTAGAGCGGCAATAGCCACCAGGCCACCTTTTGCGTAGTAGGCCACCATAAATAAGACTACAAGGGCAAGACCGGCAATCATGGAGATTATACCTTGGCTTTGCGCTTCTTTACCCAAGGTTGGGCCAATGATGCTCTCTTCTACAATTTGTGTTGGGGCTGGCAAAGAACCAGACTTTAAAATATTTGCCAAATCTTGTGCTTCAAGCAAAGTAAAGTTGCCTGAGATTTCTGATTGGCCATTCGGAATCTCTCCATTTACCATTGGAGCAGTATATACATAGTCATCAAGTACTACGGCAATTCTTCTGCCCACATTTTCAGCAGTTAAGTTTCTCCATTTTCTAGCGCCATCGGCATTCATTTGCATGGATACCGCAGGCTGAGAAGTTTGGTCTAGGGTCTGACGCGCATCTGTTACGACATCTCCTTCCAAAGGAGCTTGGTCAGAACCTTTTCTCAATTTGATGGCGTATAATTCCAAAACCTCTGTACCATCTTCAGCTTTGGTGGGCTTCACTCCCCAAAGTAGACGTAGATCTTTAGGAAGGAAGGACTTGTAGCGTTCATTTTTCAGAATTCGATTTACAATTGTTGTGTCAAGCACATCATATACCAATCCATAGTCTACTTTTCTTAAAGTGATCAGTGGAGATATACTAGCATTGGCGTTGTTGAGGGGGTCAATCTGCTCCAACTGTTTTTCCAAAACATTTCTTAAGGAGTCTTCAACAGACAAGGAATCGGTAGCGGTAGAGTCGGTTACGGTGGAATCAGCTGCATCAGCCCCATTTTTTTGGTCAGCCACCCAGGCCTGGTTGACTTCTTCTATGGATCCACCGTACTCGTTCAGTTCAAGCACTTCCCAGAACTGTAGTTTGGCGACGCCTTGAAGCAAGTTGCGCACACGTTCCTGGTTGTCAGCACCCGGAAGTTCGATTTGAATTCTTCCTGATCCAGCGATACGCTGAATGTTAGGCTGTGAAGTACCAAAACGGTCGATACGCGTTCTTAAAATATTGAAAGAACGGTCGATTGCATTTTCAACCTCTGTATCGATGATATCTAAAATCTCAGCGTCTGTCGACTCCAAGGAGATTTTACCTCTGTTAGCTGCAGTTGCGAAAACGGAGCTGAGGGCCTTACCTGGGTTGTTTTTTTGCCAAGCGGCATAAAATAAATCTACAAACTTCGCATTAGAGGTTTTTGCAGCCTCTTTTGCTTGATCCACTGAAGTATTAAAGAGCTCATTTTTAGGGTTTCCAGCGATACCTTTGACAATTTCTACAGGAGAAACTTCCAGGGTTACATGCATCCCCCCTTGAAGGTCAAGGCCAAGTCCTAACTCGGTTTCTTTAATTTCTTGGTAGGTATAGCTAGCGCCTAGAAAATTGTACACCGGTTGTCTCCAAACCGAATCTAAGTAGGCTCTTTTTTTGGAAAAGTCAATGTTGCCGGAGGCGTCTGTTGCATAGGCCGTAGCCTTTTCTTGCACTCCACTCGATATAAGAGTGAATGACAGGTAGTACAGGCAGAGCGCTGTAACGATCACTGTCAAAAATACGATTCCACCTTTGTTTTGCATTTGATTAAAATTTAAGGAATTGAATTAATAAATAATGTACTCGATACCTGTCCGGAACGAGGAAATGAATTGGAACGAAATTGTGGATGCTTTTAAGGTCCTTGAGGGGAAATAATTCGCTCAAAAAGGATTTCTGTAAATGAATTTACATAAGAAGCTGCACCTACTTGAGGCAGAGGTAGAGAAAAATCAACTCGAAAAAACTGCGAAATAAGGTAAAAAACAGTGTTTGCTACTTCTAGTGCAAAAGGAACCAGTGCATCTATCGCAACATCCAAAAAGCGCTGCCCAGGTTGTTCAGAGGATTGCTCAGTTCGGGACTGATTTGCTTCTGAGGGGAAGTATTCTATGCTAGAAACAAATAGGCAAAAGAATAACACCAAAGCCCACGAAAATCGCTGCTTGCTCGTGTTGTAGTATGTGTTCCTATTTTTCATGCGCGACAAATATAGAAAATATTTGAAAATCACCTGCTAGGGCTTGATTTTTTATGCCTGTCCAGCGGATTTAGTACGAAGATAGGTGCGGATTACATCCATGGCTCGTTCAAAATTGAGATTATTAGGAATGATTAAGTCCACCTCATTTTTGAAGGGTTTGATATATTTTTCGTAGGTCGGCATTACGTGATTCTCGTAGCGGTACAGCACATCGTCTAGGTCATAACCCCGCTCCACCTTGTCACGGATAATACGCCGCTTCAGCTTAATGTGATCCTTGGCATCAATAAAAATCTTTAGATCCAAGAGATCGGCTAGCTCTGGATAGTAGAGCACAAAAATTCCTTCCACAACAACCACCGGAGCTGGTGCGATGGTGAGCATTTTAGGTGTTTTGGCGGCATTATTGAAGGTATACTCCTCACGAATGACCGTTCCCCCGCCCTGAATGATGCGGATGTCTTGGGCATATTGCTCAAAGTCGATGCTATGGGGGGTGTCAAAGTTGGCAATCCCCTGCTCGTCCACAGGCTGTAAGTTTCTTGGCTTGTAGTAGTTGTCCTGCGAGATTAAACACAATTCCTCGGGGGAGAAGCTGCGCAGTAAATGTTCTAAAAACAAGGTTTTTCCTGAAGCAGATCCTCCAGTGATTCCGACGGTAAAGGGCTTAGTCATGGAGGGCAAATTAACTAATTTTTATACGCATCTCAGAATTTTCCATCTCGTAGAAAATTTATTAGCGCCCTAACAGCCTTGCCACGATGGGATATTTCGTTTTTCTCCCCCAAAGTGAGCGAGGCAAATGTCTGGTTATATCCAAGGGGTTGGAAGATAGGGTCGTAGCCAAATCCCCCCTCTCCGCTAAGTTCAGTAGTAATTTTCCCTTCTGCAATTCCCTCAAACTGGTATTCTTTTCCGGCTAAAATTAAGGCGATGACGGTTCGAAATCGGGCTCTTCGGTGCTTTTGCCCTTGCATTTTTTCTAGCAGAAGACTCATATTTCGGGCATCACTGCGGGGCTCCCCCGCAAATCTCCCTGAATATACCCCTGGCTCGCCCTGTAAGGCCTCCACTTCTAGCCCAGTATCGTCAGCAAAGCAGCTTACACCAAAATGATGATTTACATAACGCGCTTTTTCAAAGGCATTGTACTCCAAAGTGTCCCCCGTTTCGGGAAGTTCTACCTGACAGCCAATCTCTTGCAAGGATACTATCTCCACCTGTCCGGCAAGTGAAGCAGCTACCTCTTCAATTTTTTTAACGTTGTTGGTGGCAAAACAGATTTTCATAGTATCGGGCTTTCACCCCAAAAATGGGTACTAAGATCTTTCGCTGCAAACCTTCTTTCAAATTCTTACCTTGGAATCGCGTGAAATCTTTATTTTTCGTCATGAAAAAGATAACCGTCTACTGTGGTTCAAAAAAAGGGCACCATTCCATCTACGAAGCAGGGGCTAGGTACCTGGCTCAGGAAATGATTTTGCGTGACCATAGCCTTGTCTATGGAGCGGGACATGTGGGATTGATGGGGGTGATCGCGGACGAGCTACTTGCTGCGGGGAAGGAAGTGATTGGTATTATTCCTCAAAAGCTCGTAGATCGCGAAGTGGCACATAAAGAGTGTACAGAATTGATCATCGTAGAGACCATGCGGGACCGAAAATGGCTGATGGCTGAAAAAGGAGATGGCTTTATCGCCATGCCTGGAGGTATTGGAACTTTGGAGGAGCTTTTTGAGGTCATGACCCTCAACCAGCTGCATTACATCCAAAAGCCTTTGGCGCTTTACAATGTCCATGGCTACTACAACAAGCTGATCGACTTTCTCAACCATGCCATGGAGGAGGGATTTCTCTATCCCGAGCAAGAGGAGATGCTGATTATCTCCGATGACCCAGTAGATCTTTTGGATCAGATGGCCGCATATCAGGCCAGAAGGCCGGCGGATTGGTAATAAAAAAAGGCACTTAAAAAGTGCCTTTCTGATGCTTAATTTACTCCCTTACCCAACTCACTTTTTCTGCAATCAGCTCACGCCTACCTGCTGGCCATTGATCGGTAGCAGGCTTGGCTACATAGAAAAATCCCATTAGCATGTCCTCGCCTTCGAGTCCGAAGTCTTCACGAGCTTCTGCCCAGAAAGTAGGTCCGCCGGTGCCCCAGTAGCATGCTAGCCCATGGGCACAGGCTGTCAAGTACATGTTTTGCACCGCCATCGCTACGGCGGAGATCTCTTCCATCACTGGAATACCAGAGCCTTCAGTCCGCTTCAACAACAGGGCGATCATATGAGAAGCTTTTGAGGGATTTTCTTTAAATTTTTGGTAGGTACCCTCCAAAAAGGGAGTTCCATTTTTTTCTGCCCTTAGCTTGTATAGCTCGGCCTGGTAGTCCCCAAAGGTCTTCAAGCCTGCTCCTGTGTACACAATAAAGCGCCAAGGTTGGGTGAGCTTGTGGGTAGGAGCCCAGTTTGCATTTTCTAGGATTTCCTCGATGATGGACTCGTTTACAGGGTCATTTTCTTTAAACTGGGCAGGAAACATGGACCTGCGTTCACGAATAATTTTGGTCACTGCTTCTGGATTGAATTTGGGTGTTCCCATTATAGATTTTTCATTTAGTTGGTTTAATTTGATTTTTTGTTGATTATCCCTTCCAAAAACTTCCGCACATCTTTTGCCAAGGCATCAAAATCTTCCTGGCGGTTGTACATCATGTGCCCCGCCTCGTAGTAAGTCATGGCCACGCGGTCTTGCGGGAAATTATGACGTGCAAAAGTAAACTCCGCATCAAAGAATGGTGTGATCAGATCGTAGTACCCATTGGCTACCATCACTTGCATCTGGGTATTTCGGTGCATGACCTCGCTTAGCGCCCGAGCAGTGCTTACATAGCTTGGCTCGTAGTAGGCCCCATCCGATACCGGCTTCCAGTTCCAACTTCCGCCCATTCCATTGGCAGAAGTGAGGTAGGGGCGATCCAAACTGACCTTCAGGTCGCGCATCAAGTAATCGTTGAAAACTGCGGTATAGGCTGATCCGGTCATGTAGCTTGCTGGATCTCCTAGAACAGGCCCTCCTGCGGATTTGTCGGTTTCTCGAGCCAAATACCGTCCATCCAAGGTGCCAATGGCCTTTCCTTCGGTTCGGAGCAATTCTTTCTTAAACCGATCCATCAAAAGCTGGTTGTCGGAACGTAGGATGTAATTTTTGTCCAAGCCAGTAAAATAGGCCAGTTTGGTAGCAATGGTCTCTTTTTGGGTCTCACTTTGCTTTTCTCCCAAAAACAAGGCCCTTAAGTAGTCCCCATAGGCAAAGTCTCGGGCTTCTTGGGTAAAGGCCTTCAAGGTTTTCCCTTGGCCCGCCTTGCCGTGGTACCAGGCCGTGGCCGCTTGGGAAGGGAGATAGGTGAAAAAAGAAGTGAGGTTGTCCGCCCAACTGGACGAACCAGCATAGTCTAAAGCTTGAGAAATCAAGACCAGCCCATTTAACGCCATACTTTGTCCGCCCTCTTCCAAGACCTCCGATACCTTTGCAGCGCGGGTGGTGCCAAAGCTTTCTCCAGCAATAAATTTGGGTGCTTGCCACCTGCCATGCTGCGTTACCCAGATGCGGATAAATTGCGCAATCGAGGAAGCATCTTCGTTGAGTCCCCAGAAATCAGCCGTTTTCCCCTCCCCTTCTACCTGACTAAATCCAGTTCCAATTGGGTCAATAAACACGAGATCTGTCAAGTCAATCAGTGCTTGTTTGTTTTCCTCAAATCGGTAAGGGGCAGCACCATCGTCTTGGCTAGCTTCTGAGTCAGTTTTCACCACCTTGGGACCAAAAAAACCAACATGAAGCCAAATACTTGCCGATCCAGGGCCTCCGTTGAAGATAAATAGCACGGGTCTTTTGGGAGGATCTAACACCCCTTCTCGGAGGTAGGCGGTGGACCAGAGCGCACCGGTCACATCACCTTTTCTATTTCTTAGGAAAGTCTCTCCAACAACGGCTTTATAGTTAATTTTCTGCCCATTGAAGGTGCCCGAATGCATGGATTCGAATTTTTTAGGTTCCCGAGGCACCCACTTAGATTCGGTGCTACTCTCTTGTGTGAAGCCAGAAAAAGCAATAAAAAATGTGAGGAAAAGGAGAGAGATCTGTTTCATGATTTGATGGAATGGAATCAGAAATATAGTAGAAATACGGTGGAAATACTCTTGAAATAGGACAGAAATAAACTGAGTGCCCCGGTGAAAAAATGGTCCAGAATACATCTTAAATGTAGTTCATGCAGAAAAGCTTGAGTCGCATACTAGTATTTTTCTTTGCGGCTCTGTGAGACTGGTATTCATGCAAAGACGCAGAGGTACGAAGGGAGGTATAATCCAAAAAAATACGATGAGAATTCAATAGAAAAAAGCTGAACAAGTTCGGAGATATAGGCTGGAGCGGGTATTTCAACCTATTTCACCGAGCCTGCTCGGTTTATTTTTACCCATTTCCATTTAATACCTCAATCCCAACTTAATCCCTCCATACCCATTGCGGGTAGGAGCAGGCTGGTAAAATCTCCCAGCAAAGGCATTCAAGTCGTTGCCCAAGGAATACTGCTCATCCAAGAGGTTGTCCAGCCCTGCAAAAATCTCGAGGTTCCAGTTGCCGAGCTGCTTGACCCAGCCTAATCTCAGGTTAACTAGGGAATAGGCGTCTTGGTAGATGGTATTCGCATCGTTGAGGGGGATTTCCTCTGTAAACTGATGCGTAAAATTAAGGTAAAGGCCAGCAGTAGTTCTCACATCCATACGGCTCACTATATTGTGTGCAGGAACACCAGTCAAGGAATTTCCCGAGAAATCTTGTCCACGCTTCTGGTAATTGTCAAAGGTGAAAAACTGCCCCGTGTAGGCGGTGCCAAACAAGAGATCCCGTACAAATCCCTTAGAATTTCGAAGGACTGCATAATCAATGCTGGCCTCAATTCCTTTCTGATCCGTAGCACCAGCATTCTGAAAGAGCACAACTCCGTTGGCGTTTGCATAGGTGGTGATGGTCTCCTGAAGCTTGAAGTAATAGGCGATCACTTCCATTGTGAACCCCTCCTTGCCCAAGCGGTACCCCATCTCGTAATTTATTCCCTTCTCTGCTTCCAGGTCAAGGTTCACACTTCCTTCATTGGTGCGTACCTCATCGATGGTGGGCGGAGAAAAGCCCGAACTGATGGATCCATATACGGTCATGCTTGGGTTGAGCTCGAAATTGAGCGCCACTCTCGGCACGAGGATAGGCGCAAAGGTGCGGGTTTGTAGTCCTGTTTTTCTCCTTCCAGCATCCACCTGTCGGTCGATCTCGAAGCCAGAAAAGTTTTCACTCAGCCCCAAGGTGAAAAGTAGTTTTGAGTTTAGCTGCAGCTCCGCTTGTTGAAATAGGAAGCCTTGGGATGCGGTTAACTGGTCTGCAAATCGTACCGTATCTGCTTTCCCCGCTCGGTTCCCAAAATTCTGAGCTTGGGTTTGACTCTGCTGCCATTCCCCACCTGCAAGCAAGCGCAAGGATTTACCGCCCAGCTGGGTGTCGTACTTGATCTTAGTCCGGGTTCCGTAGCCAAAGCCCAACTCTTTTTTGTAGTCCAGAATAAAGGGGTTCTCAAAGGCATTGGTATTCAGGTAAACGGTCGTGGTGCTGCTCAGCTGTTCCGAATAACGGTAGCTGTGTCCCAAGGAGAGGAGGAATGCTTGCTGGTCGATGGAGCTGTTTTGACCTACCGAACCAGGCCTAGCCTGCTTGGGATTACTTGCCCGCTGCTCAGCCGTTAGGGCTCCAGGGATTTGGTACTGCAGGTCCGATATCAATAGCTGGGTTCGAAGCTCCTGCTTTTCAGAAACGGGAAAGTAGCCACTCAATTGGATCACCTGACGCTTGGCGCCTGAGTGATCTCGATAGCCATCCGATTCTTGACGTACATAGGAAGCCTCAATTCCACCGTCTCCAAGTTGTTGGGAAATACCCAACCGGTAGCGAGAAAGCCCAAAATCTCCCAGTAAGTAGTCCATGGAAAGTCGATTTTCATCGACTTGGGCTTGGCTAAATAGGGAAATGGCGCCTCCGTTTCCTGCACCAAAGACGCTTCCAGAAGGACCCTTGATCACTTCAGCGGTACGGATATTACTCAAGTCAAGCAGGTTGAGGGCGGTAGTACCTTCTGGAGCCGTGAAGGGAACCTCATTCCAGTACACCTTTACATTACGAACACCAAAAGGAGAACGCAAGGAACTACCGCGGATGGAGATGCGGTAACTCGCAGGAGCCCGTTCCTCGATTCGGATGCCCGCTTTCTGATTAAACGCTGGGACTGGGGAACTCTCATTGAAGCGCATCAAATCTTGCTCCGTCAATCTTGATACACTAGCCGCCTGCCGTAGGATAGGACGCTCCGAGTCAAATGCCCTGACCGTGACCCCCAAGAGGTTAACCACGCTTGGAACTAGCTGCACTGAAAATTCTCCTGCAGGAAAAACTTTTTCCATCCGCTCATACCCTTCCAAGAGGAAGATGAGACGCAGATTTTCTCCTACAAAGCTAAGTTGACCTGCTGCATTACTTTTTTGAAGCAGCGTTCCAGCGCTTACACGAACATTTTCTAAGGGAAGTCCAGTGAGCTGATCGCTAACTTTCAGTTGAATCTGGGCTTGCAAGCCCATACTTAAAAGAAAAAAGAAAAAGGAAAGCCGTGTTTTCATACTGCGAACATAGGGGAAAATATACATCTATAAGTAGGAATTGGGAGCAAAGGTTTGCTTTTGGGAAGATCGATTGCATTTTGTTTTCAGATACGACTTATTATAGCTAGGTTTTCGAAAAAATAAGACCATGAGATCGTTCTTGTTTCTATTTTTTCGGTCTATGGCAATGCTGCTACCTTCGGGGAACTGGGTACAATTACCCAATAAGTTTAAACCTCCTAGAATTCAGGTAGCATTTCTTGAAAAAAAATCGCAATTTTAATCTCTCAAAACCGAACACCCAAATTTTAACCTGTTTCTATGAACAGACGTCATGCGTTACGGCATATCGCCCTGATTTCTGGAGGGCTAGCACTGATCCCCTCCTGCGATTTTAGCAAGGAAGACATCCTTGCCGCCTACGAGAACCTCAAAATCACTGCCACTCAAAAAGCCCTACTAGCAGCCATTTCTGACAGCATTATTCCTGCGGGAGAGATCAAAGGCGCCTTGGACCTAGAGGTACCTGATTTTATCCTCGTGATGGTCAACGATTGCTTTACCAAAGAAAATCAAGAGAAGTTCACTGCCGGATTACAGGCATTTCCTGATTACGCAGAGAAAACTGCCGGAAAGAAATTTACGGACTTAAGCACCAAAGAAAAGGAAACCCTATTGCTTCAAGGAGTTACACTTACGGGAGATGAAAACACCTCCGATGGGAAGTTGCTCACCCAAATAGGCTATTTCCTAAGCAGCATCAAGCGCTTTACCATCCAAGGCTACATGGCCTCCGAATACATTCAAACCGAAATCATTCCCTACTCCCTAAACCCCGGAGAATACAATGGGGCAGTCCTGATTTCAGACCTTCAAAAACCACGAGTAAATGGCTAATCTTAACTTGCGCAGTACACAGGAGCGTACCTATCAGGCCATTGTGGTCGGCTCTGGCATCAGTGGCGCCTGGGCAGCAAAAGAACTCTGTGACCTTGGGATAAAAACCCTGATGATTGAACGAGGTCCAGACGTGACCCACCTCAAGGACTACCCGACTACCAACATGCTTCCACACGAGTTTCCCCATCGGGGACAGCTCACCGAGAAGATCAAAGAGGAGAATCCCGTCATCAGCAAGTGCTATGCATTCCGAGAAGATGCCATGCACTTTTTTGTCAAGGACGTTGAACATCCCTATGTACAAGAAAAGCCATTTGACTGGATTCGGGGATACCAAGTGGGAGGAAAGTCACTAATGTGGGCGAGACAGGTTCAGCGCTGGTCCGACTTTGATTTTGAGGGACCTGCTCGAGATGGATTTGCAGTAGACTGGCCGATTCGTTATAAGGACATCGAAAAATGGTACAGCCATGTCGAAAAATTTGCTGGCGTATCTGGATTCAAGGATGGCATCGCCCACCTACCCGATGGAGAATTTCTTCCCGGCTACGATCTCAATGTGGTTGAGAAGTACTTTGCCGAGACGATGAAGAAGCACTATGGAGGAGAACGGCACGTGATTTCGGCACGATGTGCCCATATTCATGGGAATGCAGATGCCTTTGCTGCACAAGGCCGAGGATCTTGCCAAAACCGCAACCTATGCCAGCGCGGCTGTCCTTTTGGAGGCTACTTCAGCTCCAACTCGTCCACCATCCCTTGGGCTTTGAAGACCGGCAACCTCACCATCCGTCCTGATGCGGTGGTGCAGTCTGTGATTTATGACGAGCAAAAAGGGAAGGCTACAGGCGTGCGGATCATCGATCGTTTGACTAAGGAAGTCGAAGAATTTTACGCAGACTTGCTCTTTATCAATGCAGCTGCTTTGAATACCAATGCCATCCTACTCAACTCTACCTCCACCCGCTTCCCGAATGGATTGGGCAATGACAGTGGGGTATTGGGCAAGTATGTGGCCTTCCACAACTACCGCGCTCGCGTGTCGGGAGAGTACGAGGGTCATTCTGAGTACACTACCTCAGGAGGTAGACCTACCAGTGGGTATTTCCCACGATTCCGAAATGTGTACAAGCAGGAAACCGACTTTCTACGGGGCTATGCAGCAGGCTTCTCCGCTGGCCGTGGGGTAAGACCAGATACGAGTGGCATCGGAATGGAACTGAAAAACAACCTGCTCAATCCAGGGCAATATGGACCTTGGCATGTAGGATCGCACATGATGGGCGAGACGCTGCCGAAGGAAAGCAATTACGTGGCGCTAGATGCCCGCCTGAAGGACGAGTGGGGCATTCCTCAACTCAAGGTGAGCATGGACTACGACGACAACGACGAGAAGATGGTGAAAGACTACCTCGAGCAGATGACGGAGATGTTTACCAAGGCGGGCTTCACCAACATCCAAACTTCCGATAGCAAGCAGGCGCCGGGCTTGGATATCCACGAGATGGGCGGGGTGCGTATGGGTAAAGATCCCAAGACCTCGATGTTGAATGCCAACCATCAGTTGCACGCCGTGCCTAACGTGTACGTGACCGACGGATCATCCATGACCTCGACCTCTACCCAAAACCCTTCGCTCACCTACATGGCCTTTGCCGCTCGTGCTGCACATCATGCGGTAGCGGAGAGTAAAAAGAAGTAAGGAGGAGTGCTAACTTAAAAAAACCCGAATCAGTCCTGATTCGGGTTTTTTTGTGCCGATTAGTTGCTGGGGATTAAAATGGCAATTTCCCCAAATCCACATTTCCTCCGGAGAGGATGATGCCGACTTTTTTTCCGGCAAAGCGCTCCTTATTGACCAGTAATGCTGCTAGGGGAACTGCGCAAGAGGGCTCGATGATGATTTTCATGCGCTCATAAACCAGGCGCATTGCTTCGATGATTTGCGGATCTGTAGCGAGTAAGATATCCCGTACATGGGCTTGGATTATCGCAAAGTTGATTGTACCCAAAGAGGTCAATAGTCCATCGGAAATGGTGTTTGGGCCTGTTTGCGGGATAAGGTAACCTGCATGAAAGGAGCGGTAGGCATCGTCTGCCCCTGTAGGTTCCCCGGCGATAACTTCAATCTGGGGATTCAAGTAATGTGCTGTCAGGGCCGTGCCACCGAGCAGTCCTCCTCCACCGACGGGGGCCATTAGGATATCCAGATCCGATTGGTCTTCTAAGAATTCGAGCGCGCAAGTAGCCTGCCCCTCGATCACGTCCAGGAAGTCGTAGGGAGGAATGAAGGTGGCCCCGGTACGGGCAACTACCGCCTCCAAGGTGCTTTCTCGGGCTTTGAGATTGGGTTCGCATTCGATGATTTCTCCTCCATAGCCTTTGACCGCCTTCTTCTTGATTTCGGGGGCATTGGAAGGCATGACGATGTAGGAGGGGATTCCTGCTACCGTGGCGGCTCGGGCAAGGGCAGCGGCATGATTGCCCGAACTGTGCGTTGCCACACCTTTCTCGCGTTCGCTGGGGGTAAGTTTCATGACCGCATTGGCAGCCCCTCGCGCCTTAAATGCGCCGACCTTCTGAAAGTTTTCGCACTTAAAAAATAGTTGACATCCAGCGATCTGATCGATAGCAGTAGAGGTCATCACCGGAGTGCGGTGGATAAAAGGCTGGATCCGGGCATGCGCCGCTCGGATATCGGAGAGGGTAGGAAAATTCATGAGGTAAAGATAAATATTTGTACGAGGTACTGGGTAAAATGTACTAAGTACCAAGTACAAGGTACAAAGTAGGGATTCGCATTTGAACTGGAATTCTGGTATTGAAGAATCTTGGTACATGGTACTTAGTACTTCGTACAATCTTTCAGTTCTTCCACTTAAACGATTTTTCATCTACCGCTCGCATGGTGCAGAGGACCCCGTCCAGGTGGTCGTACTCGTGTTGGATGAGTTCGGAGATCGCTCCTTCTACCTGCCAAACCTGAGGTTGCCAATTCGCATCGAGGTAGTGGAGGCTGAGAGACTGGTGGCGCTTGACCCGCACCAGTAGGTTGGGAAAGCTCATGCAGTCGTCCCAGAGTTCAAATTTCTCTTCGCTCAATCCTTTCAGCTCTGGATTGATTACCACATAGGGGCGGTCGAGCTGTAGGTAGAACATGCGTTTCATGATGCCGAGCTGAGGGGCAGCAATGCCTCGGCCAAAACCATATATCCGGCGTACATCTCCCATGGCCTCGTGAAGCTGCTGAATCCAGCTAGGGACTTTTACTAGTTCTTCCCGAAGCACAGGTGTACATTCTTCATAAAGTCTAGAATCCCCTAATTTGAGGATGTCGTGGATGGTTTTCATGGTTGGAAAGGTAGAAAAATTGAGAAAGGAAATAAAATTGAAGTAAGATTTACGAAATACGATAATGAAATAAATATCGCAGGTTGATTTTTGAATGAGGAAGTGGAAGAAATTGGATCGGACAGGAATTTTTCTTCGGAGGGTCTTGGTACTTTATACCTGGTACAACCTTCGAAACGTCTAGCGACTTGTTACTGTTTCTACCTGTTTTCCCGTACTTTTGCGCCATGAATTACCTTTCAGTAGAAAATCTAAGCAAGGCCTTCGGAGAGCGAAAACTTTTTTCCAACATCTCTTTCGGTATTGCCCAAGGTCAAAAAATTGCCCTCGTGGGGATCAACGGAGCAGGGAAGTCCACCTTGATGAAGATTATCATGGGACTAGAAATTCCAGATAGGGGTCAAGTGGCGCTCAACCAGGCTGTGAAAATCGCCTATGTGCATCAGAATCCGGTTTTTGAGGGCAACCTAAGTATCTATCAGACGATTTTTGACCAAAGTAATTCCGAAATCCTCCAAGTCATTGAGGCCTACCACAAGGCCATGATCGATGCTGAGCGAGGGTTGGACAACTCCGAACAAATGTCTAAGCTCTTTGAAAAAATGGATGCGCTTCAGGCCTGGGACTTTGAATATCAAGTCAAAGAAGTGTTAGGTAAACTTGGTCTTCACGATACCGAACTTCCTATAGGCAACCTGTCTGGAGGGCAGCGTAAACGAGTAGCCCTTGCCAAAGCCATCTTGGAAAAGCCAGACCTATTGCTTTTGGATGAGCCCACCAACCACCTGGATTTGGAGACTATCGAATGGCTTGAAGACTATTTATCCAAGGCCAATCTCGCCCTATTTATGGTAACCCACGATCGCTATTTCCTAGAAAAAGTGACCAACGAGATCCTAGAATTGGACCAAGGAAACATCCATCGCTACCAAGGCAACTATGGCTATTTTCTAGACAAAAAGTCAGCGCGCATGCAGATTGAGGATATTGAAATTGAGAAAGCCAAAAGTCTCTACAAAAAGGAGCTAGATTGGATCCGCCGCCAGCCCAAAGCAAGAGGAACCAAAGCCAAGTACCGCGTGGATGCCTTCGAAGAAACCAAGGAAAAGGCCTTTACCAAAAGGGAGGAGCGCGACATCGAACTGACCGTATCCACACAGCGTTTAGGAAATAAGATTCTCGAGATTGAAAAAATAGGGAAGTCTTTTGACGGTTTAACCCTCTTAAAAGACTTTTCTTATATCTTTAAAAAGAAAGATCGTATTGGAATCATTGGCCCAAATGGGGCAGGAAAAACCACTTTTCTGAAGATGATTACCGGCCTGCTCGATCCCGATGAAGGGAAAGTGACGGCTGGACAAACTACTGCTTTTGGCTACTACCGACAGGAAGAGGATCGCTTTGAAGAGGAAAAGCGACTGATTGACGTAGTGAAAGATATTGCAGAAGTGGTGGTCCTAGACAAAGGCCAAACAATCACGGTCAGCCAATTTTTGACTCAGTTTGGATTTCCCCCTAAGCAACAGTTTACTCCCATTGGGAAAATGAGTGGAGGTGAACGAAGACGACTTCAGTTGCTCCTAGTGCTTATCAAAAATCCCAATTTTTTGATCCTCGACGAACCTACTAACGACCTGGATTTGATGACCCTGAATATCCTGGAAGAATTCTTGGACACATTTCCTGGTTGCTTGATCATCGTGTCTCACGACCGTTACTTTATGGATCGCCTGGTTGAACACCTCTTTATCTTTGAAGGCGAAGGTAAAATCAAGGACTTCCCCGGAAATTACACTGATTTCAGAGAATGGGAACAAGAAAATGAAGACCGGAGAACGAAAACCAATGATTCTGGCCAACAGAAAGTTGATACCAAAAATGGGGGGTCAGTAACCATAGTAAGTAAGAAGGAAACTTCACCAAAGATCAAAGCTAGCTACAAGCAAAAGCAGGAGTTCAAGCAGATCAACGAATTGATCGCTAAACTAGAGGGGGAAAAATCAACGATCACAGATCAAATTGCTTCGGGTACATCCGATGTAAATCAATTACTTACTTGGACGAACAAGCTTCAAGACATGGATAGACAATTGGAAGAATTGGAATTGTCTTGGTTGGAATTGAGCGAATTGGATGGAATAGCCGATTGATTGCTTGAGCGCCTATTTTTCTCGCAAAGGCGCAAAGCAATTTAACTCTTAGCCTCTCTCCATCTTTGCGAGATTTACTTTTTTATAATTAACCCTATAAATTATTAACCATCCGAGTAATTCCATTTTTGATTAGCG
Organism: Bacteroidota bacterium; assembly: GCA_027593175.1. Taxonomy (GTDB): domain Bacteria; phylum Bacteroidota; class Bacteroidia; order Cytophagales; family Cyclobacteriaceae; genus Algoriphagus. The sequence continues at coordinate 43,110 of JAQCJI010000008.1, forward strand.
CTTCGTTGAAATTAATTCGCAGCCCCAGTTTGAGATCAGTCAGGTTCAAAAAGGTCAGACCCAAGTCCGATATGAATATGAAAACAGGTATCTACGATGATTTTGTTAATTTTCCGCTGCTCTGGTACTGTCACGCCCAAGAAGAGATCTCCTTCGACATAACCTCTAGTTTGAAGTAAATTTGAAGATTGCCAGCCTTTGCGGGAAGAGACTTTTGCTGGAGGCTTAGGAGTATCTGTTCACAAAAAGTACTCATGCTGTAAAGGTGGCTAATGCGAGCTGAATGGCTTTTTCTATTGTTTTTTCACCAGTTGCATCAAATTTTTTCAGCGGTCTATTTGCCAGGATGGCGTTGAGGCTGAGTACTTCGTGGCTGAGGAGCTCTCCCAGTGCATAATATCCTGCCGTCTCCATCTCAAAGTTGGTCAAGTTGCGGCCCTGCACGCGAAGTGCGGCAAGTCGTTCGATCATCTGCTCAAAACGAGGCTTTAGTCGTACTTCTCGGCCTTGAGGCGCATAAAATCCGGGACAGGTAAGCGTCACTCCCCGTAGAATCTCTGGGTCAAGTTTTGCCAATAATAGGGACGAAGCTGCAGTTTGGTAGGGACAAAACGAAAGACCAAGTTCGGCTTGAATCGCTTGCCCAAAGTCCTGTGCTCCTGATAGCTCTGGGTAATACGCCATCAAGGTGTCCATCCCGATAGCGATCTCGGAGGCAAGCAAGGTGCCCGTTGGGATGGCTTCGTGGAGACTTCCAGAGGTACCTATACGGATGATTTGGAGGCTCCTTTTGTCTGTTTTAACCTGGCGGGAGTCTAAATCTATGTTGACTAGTGCATCGAGCTCGGTCATCAAGATCTCGATGTTGTCTGTCCCTATCCCAGTACTGATGGCGGAGACGTGCTGTCCGTTTTTCCAACCCGTGTGAGTAATGAATTCTCGGTTTTGGCCTTTGAAGTCTATCTGGTCAAAGTGACGAGATACCGTCGACACCCGATCTGGGTCTCCCACCGTAAACACAATATTTCCTAGCTGTTGGGGCTGCAGGCGCAAATGGTAAACGCTACCATCTGGGTGAAGGATGAGTTCCGTTTCAGGAATTTGACGCATCTCCAGAATTTTTTTTTGCCCATTCTTTGGAAAGACTTCGGTGGAGGCTCAGAAAGGGGTTGTAGCCGTTGGAAGTTTTTTGGTAGGCACCTGAACCGTCGTAGTGCCGCTTTTTGGGGTGTTCCTGGCACTCGGTAGAGCAGGCTCCTTGTAGCTTCCAGCCACAGGCTTCACAGATGGCGAGGTGATCGTTGCAACTTGGATTCGCACAGTTGACCATACGGTCACTGGCTGTTCCACAAATATGGCAGGAGGAGACAATGCTCGGATTAACGGTATTGACTTCCACTGCGATGCGATTGTCAAATACGTAGCATTTTCCCTCAAAATCCTCCCCTCCAGCTACCATGCCGTACTTGATAATGCCTCCATGGAGTTGGTAGACGTCTTCAAATCCCTGTTCCAACAAGAAGGCAGAGGCTTTTTCGCACTTGATACCTCCTGTGCAGTAGGTCAGTACTTTTTTGTTTTTAAGGGGAGTCAGTTCCTTGACCTTTTCAGAGAAATCTCGGAAGTTATCTATGTCAAGGGTAATAGCATTTTTGAAGCGTCCCAGTTCGTGCTCGTATTTGGAGCGCACATCAAGGATGACAACATCCTCTTGGTCCTTCATTTTTTTAAATTCTTTCGGCTCCAGGTACTTACCTGTTTTTACATTGGGGTTTAGGTGGCGGAGCGAGGAATGGACAATTTCTGGTTTATAGCGTACATGAATCTTTGCAAAAGCATGAGTCTCGTGGCTATCGATTTTAAATTCTGTCTTTACAAAGCGCAGGTCTGCTTGGATGTAGGCTATGTACTTTTCGCAATCCGAAGGGAGGCCTGATACCGTTCCGTTGAGCCCTTCGTCAGAAATGATGATTCGGCCTCGGATATTGTTGGCTACGCAGAAAAGGTGGTGTTCTTCTCGGTATTCTTCTGGCTTGTAAATGTCTGCGTAGCAGTAGTACAGCAGAATACGATAGGGTTTGTTTGTTTTTTCCATAACTGATGCCCTGTTTCGGCAGGGTGTTTGGGTGTTGATTGGCATTTTTATTTGACAGATGCAAAAGCCGAGATACAAGAGCCATGACCCACTGTACCAAGATTTGTTAGTATCAAGGCTAGTATCAAGTATCAAAACGCGAAAAGAATCCTAGACCATACTTTGTACTTCGTACTTTGTTCTATCCTCCACTTTTTCCTTCAACATTATCCGTTCGATATTCGACATTAGTTAGATGTCGTATTTCGTACGTTCACTCACTTCTTTATTCTACACTCAGCGTTCAGTATTCGTTATTAATTTTAAATCCGTATTTCATGTTTCGTAGCTCAAATTCCTACTTTATTTTCGTCGCTGGATTTCCAAACACGGTCTCGTTTTTTTCCAAAGAGGAGATGACCACTGATCCAGCTCCCACGCGGGCACCTTTGCCGATGCGGACGCCAGAGACTATGGTAACCCCCGAGCCGATAAATGCACCTTCCTCTACAATAACTTCAGAGTTGATAATCGTGCCAGCACCAATTTGAACATAATCTTCAATGGTTACCTGGTGGTCGATAATGGCTCCTGTGTGAAAAATACAGTGACTACCCACCTTTGCTCCTGCTCCCAGGGTTACTTGCGCATTGATAAAATTGCCATGACCCAGGCTAGCATTGGTGGCGATGTATGCGCGTTCATGAATGGCATTGATCGGCTGCATTTTTCTATTTTCAAGAAGAAGCTCCACCAAAAATTTACGGTATTTGGTGTCATCAACTGCCACAAAGGCCTCGGTTTTTTTACCGATTAGTTTCAAGAACCCCTCGTCTTCGGTACCACCAAGTATGGGGATGTTGTTGATCTCCGTACCATGTAGCTTTGCGTCTTCGTCTAGTAATCCATAGACGACTACCTGATTGCTATTGAAGATCTCAAGTGCAGGATGGGCAATGCCTTTTGCACCGAGTATGATCACAGGTTTTTCCATTGCGTAGGGGTTGATTTGCAAAAATACAGGAATTGTGGCGTTTGCACAACGATTCATTTGGCAGGACCCCGAAGTAGGCTTTGTCCAATTTTGCAGGACAGGCATTTTTGTGCACTGCAGTACTTTCGGTACAGTTCAAGCATTCCTTGGGAATCAAAGGCTGTTTTAGGGATCCATGCATGGCGAACAAACTTTCGGAGGATGTAATTTTGCTCTGCTGGGAGGGTTTGAAGAATTGAAAAGCAGCGTTCTTTCCATATTTCTAGGTCGTTGTATTCCCCATAGGCAAACCAGATAGGGAGCACAAAATTGATTGCTAATAGTTGGATGCTCTGTTCTGAGAGTCCATTTGAAGTGATTTTGCTACTTGGCTTCCCAAAGGTGTAGTGCTTTCGCCAATAGGGAGAGGGCGGTGTTTGAAAAATTTTTTTGAAGGAAATCAGATTCCCAGATTCTTCTAATAGGGTGGAGAGCAAGTGTGGAGCTTGTACCAATACTGTTGCCAGTTGCGCTAGCCGTAGGGTAGGGAAATTAGCCGGACGGGCACCAAGAAAAGTCCAATGTTGTCGGGAAAGCCCATTGGCCCAACCGTATTTTTTCTGATAAAAATCATGGTCTTTTTTGAGCTGCAAGACATAGGGTTCTTCCGAATTATCTGGAAGTAAGCCTGCTTGTCCCAGTAGCATGGCTTCCAAATGCTGAAGCTGTTCTCGGTGTCTTTTGAGAAGGGAGTAAGGCAGGAGCTGTCCCAACTCTTCCATGGGTAGTCGGTTGGTATGGTAACCAAAACACTTAAAAAGCCATCGGTAGGCAGCCTCTTCCCAATCCCCCTGAGTAGCCTGAAGTATGGCAAGCACCCCCTTTGACTTTTCGTGGAGGCGTTCGACCAGTGCTTTTTCTGAAGCTGAAAAGCGTAGGATTTCAGGGACAGTGGTTAGGGCATGTTCACAGGGAAGATCTATTTTGAAATCAAGGAGATGTTGGTAATTGCGCCAAATGTCTAGGTAAATTTTGTCCTTTAACTCCACCGTCGGCATAGCGGTACCATCCTGACGAAAGACCTGCCGGTCGTTTTCCCAAACCAGATGTAAGACTACTGCATTGTAGCCAAGGTCCTTATCGTGCGTATGCTGTACCCATTCTGAGGATTTCCGGTGAACTTCCACATGGCCATGCAGCGTGATTCCCCCGATAATCAAGGCGGCATTTTGGAAGTCAGGACCTTCGAGGGAATTGTGAAAGCCAACCTGCAAGATTTGGAGTTCCTCCCCCGCTGCAGTGAGGAGGTTTTTGCGGTCGAAATATTGGTATTTCCATACCAACTGTAAAAAGTCTTCTTTAAAATCCATAAAAAATAAGTCTAAAAAGTAATCGGAATATAGCTAACAACTCGCTAGGATGCAAGGGATTAGGGGCTACTTTAAAAAATTGGAATCTGAAACTTGGAGTTGCTTACTTCAAATAGCGATCGAGGAGTTCGCGCATTTCCTCCTGAAGTTTCTGCGCTTCTTTTCGCGCTTCTTTTGCAAAATCTTTTTCCTTGGAAGCATAGATGATTCCTCGGCTGGAGTTGACGAGTAGCCCGCAATTGGAGTTCATTCCAAATTGGGCCACATCGGCCAAACTGCCTCCTTGAGCTCCTACGCCTGGCACGAGCAAGAAGTGGTCTGGCACTGTTTTCCGTACTTCTCCGATAAGCTCTCCTCGGGTGGCACCGACCACGTACATGAGGTTTTCGGGGCTTCCCCATTCCTGACTTTTTTCAAGAACGGTTTGGTAGAGCGCTTTGCCAGAAGTGTCTTGAAGGAGTTGGAAGTCCAACGACCCTGGGTTGGAGGTCAGCGCAAGAAGGATCGCCCACTTGCCCTCAAATTCCAAAAAGGGACTGACCGAATCCTTGCCCATGTAAGGAGCAACCGTAATGGAATCGAAGTTCATGTTCTTAAAAAATGCCTCAGCGTAGCGTGTGGCCGTATTGCCAATGTCGCCGCGCTTGGCATCTGCAATCGAAAAGATGTGCTTTGGAATCAATGCCTCTACCTTGGCGAGCGTTTCCCATCCTTTGGCGCCATGTGCTTCAAAAAAAGCCGTGTTTGGCTTGTAGGCTACGGCAAAGTCGACCGTCTCCTCGATGATTTGCTGGCAGAAAGAGAAAATTGGATCGATCTCATTTTTTAGGTGGGATGGGATTTTTTCAAGGTCTGGATCCAGTCCTACACAGAGGAAGGAGGATTTTTGTTGGATCTGGGCAAAAAGCTTGGCTCGGGTCATAGTCGGGAAGAATATGCGTAAAGTTAGAAATTAATCGGATCAACCTTCTTTTGAGCGCTGCAGTCTTTGTGGAACTAGGTACTCTAAACAAATTTATTTTTTGGCTTCTATTTTCCACTTGGATTCCAACGCTCTCCCTGATTTACTTCGAGCAAGCACTTCACCGGAGCGGTAGCAAGTGTGGAAAAAGCAGAGTAGAAATTATTATTTGCTCAAAAAAATAAACCCGAAGAGTAGTCCTTCGGGAACGCTTCGAGTGAATTAGTTGGTTTTCTCTTTGTGCTTTTCCAGCTGCCGTCTTAGGCCTTCTACCGCCTCGTCCGTAGCTGCCTCAAAGGAATCATCTTGGTATTTGGCAAAAAACTGTTTTCCAGGAACGTTCAGTTTGATTTCTACGAGTTTGTTTTGGTTTTTCTCATTTTTATCCAACCTCAAAAACACCTCCCCATCCAAAATACTGTCGTAGAATATGTCCAGTTTGTCGGCCTTTTTCTGAATAAAATTGATCAGCTTTTGATCGGCGTCGAAGTGAATGGAATGCATCTGTAGTTTCATAATTGAAAGGGTTTAGGGTTAAACAAAAAGTACTTATGCTTTGGGGTGTGCTTGTTCAAACACCGCCTTGAGTTTTTCCATAGAGTTATGGGTATATACTTGGGTAGCGGCCAGATTGGCATGGCCGAGCAAATCTTTCACTGCATTCAAGTCTGCCCCTTTGTTTAATAAGTGCGTGGCAAAGGTATGGCGTAGCAGGTGAGGACTTCTTTTGGAATTTTGTGCAAATAGGTCCAAATAGTGCTTGACAATACGGTAGATAAGCATGGGATAGGCTTTCTCTCCCTTTTGGCTTCGAATAAAATAATCATCTCCCTCCACCTTGTTGAAATGTGCTTCGACTACCTTTTTGTAGTTCGAAATGTGGACGAGTAGGGATTTAGTGAGGGGGATGATGCGCTCTTTTTGTCTTTTCCCTAAGACCTTTACCTGTTCTTCGTACAGTTGGATATCCTTCCATTTTAGTGAGGTGAGTTCGGAGAGCCGCACACCAGTGAGGTATAGGAATTCCAGCACCATGCGGTCCCGTTGTCCCTCAAAGGTGGGGGCATAGACTTCTTCCTCTAATACAGATTCGATGGTTATTTCTTGCAAAAACTCGGGAAGCTTTTTTGGGCTTTTTAGTGATTTTAATTTGTAGGTAGGGTCTTTGTGGATGATTTTGGACCGCATCAAAAATTTGTAGTAGGAGCGAAGTGTGGCTAGCTTTCTATTGACTGTAGTCTGGCTTAGTCCTTGTTCCACCAAGTCGATGATCCAAGCTCGAAGGTCAGGATGGCTGCATTGGGAGAGGTCATCTATCGAAAAGGACTGGCTGACAAAGTCTTGGGCTTGTTCCAGATCTTTGCGGTAGGCCAGTACGGTGTGTATGCTGCTCCTTTTTTCGTATTCCAAATAGTTGATAAAAGAATCAATCATGGGATTAATTTGCTACTTAAGATACGTGGAATTTTCGAATTGGTTGGTGTAAAAAGTCAGGGATGTGAAACAAGATCTGGGTCTCTGTGGATAAAAAAATCGAGGAGGATCGCATAGGGAGCAAAAAAAAGCACCAGCCGGATGACTGGTGCTCTATATTTGGAGCAAATGCCAATGCAATTACTTCAGGAATTCGTTTTGAAGTTTTTGCTTGTAAGCTGCCTTGATGACTTGTTCTCTTCTTTTCACAGAAGGCTTGGTGAACGCCTGACGGGCTCTCAATTCACGAACCGCACCGGTTTTGTCAAACTTCTTTTTAAAGCGTTTTAGCGCCTTATCGATTGATTCGTTTTCTTTAATGTTGATTATAATCATATCTGTACACCTCCTTTCGGGGAACGAATTTACAGCTAATCTTTTTAATTCCAAGGTAAAATCAAAAAAGGGAAGGTTTAAAACAAAAAAAGCCCAACAAGATGTACTGGACCTTTACTGTAAAAAGTGAGAGGAAATTTAGTCGAGGACTTTTTCAGCCAGGACTACGATGGTATTTTGCTTTACCTCTACCACACCTCCCTCCACTTGAAGGGATTGTGTGCCTTCCGCTGTAGTGAAGGAGACCAAACCTTTGGCCAAAGCAGACACAATTGGGGCGTGATTAGTCAGTACTTGAAATTCTCCCAAAGCTCCAGGAAAGGTAGCCTCACTCACTTCTCCCTGGAAAACTTTTTTATCTGGCGTAACGATTTCTAAGTACATAGCGTATTCGATTTTCGGTAAATGAACTCATCTTCTACCCTAGGAATTACTAATTCCTTGTTTAGGCTAAGATGAGAAAGGATTTATTTCACTTCTGCGAGCAACTTTTCTCCTTTGGCAATGGCATCTTCGATGCTACCCACCAAGTTGAAGGCTGCTTCTGGCAAATGGTCTAGTTCGCCATCCAAGATCATGTTGAATCCTTTGATGGTGTCTTTGATATCTACTAGCACTCCTTTTAGACCGGTGAACTGCTCTGCTACGTGGAAAGGCTGAGACAAAAAGCGCTGTACGCGACGTGCGCGGTTTACGACTTGCTTGTCCTCTTCAGAAAGCTCTTCCATACCCAAAATGGCAATAATGTCCTGAAGTTCCTTGTATCGCTGAAGGGTTTCCTTTACGCGCTGAGCACAGTTGTAGTGATCGTCACCAAGGATATCTGGAGAAAGAATTCGAGACGTAGAGTCAAGTGGATCTACTGCAGGATAAATCCCTAATTCGGCAATCTTACGGGATAATACCGTGGTGGCATCCAAGTGCGCAAAGGTGGTTGCTGGAGCCGGGTCAGTCAAGTCATCCGCAGGCACATAAACTGCCTGTACGGATGTGATGGATCCATTTTTAGTAGAAGTAATTCGTTCCTGCATCGCGCCCATTTCGGTAGCCAAGGTTGGTTGGTAACCTACCGCAGAAGGCATACGTCCCAAGAGGGCAGATACTTCAGAACCAGCCTGTGTAAATCGAAAAATGTTATCAATAAAGAATAATATGTCTTTTCCTTGACCAGAACCATCTCCATCACGGTAGTATTCCGCAAGTGTAAGTCCCGTAAGTGCCACGCGAGCACGTGCTCCAGGAGGCTCGTTCATCTGTCCAAATACGAAAGTTGCTTTGGAGTCTTCAAGCTTCTTCATGTCTACTTTGGATAGATCCCATCCGCCTTCTGTTTCCAAGCTATGGATAAAGTCATCTCCGTAGGTGACGATGCCTGACTCAATCATTTCTCTTAAAAGGTCATTACCCTCACGGGTTCTTTCTCCTACACCTGCAAATACGGACAAACCGGAATAGGCTTTAGCAATGTTATTGATCAATTCTTGGATCAATACGGTTTTACCTACTCCTGCACCTCCAAAAAGACCAATTTTACCACCTTTGGCATAAGGTTCAATCAAGTCAATCACTTTGATGCCAGTCAAAAGTATTTCGGCAGAGGTAGAAAGATCCTCAAATTTAGGTGCAGAACGGTGGATTGGAAGTCTCTTGCCTGCAGGTAGTTGAGGAAGACCATCGATAGCCTCACCTACTACATTGAAAAGTCGGCCTTTAATGCCTTCGCCAGTGGGAACTGAGATGGGCTGACCCAAATCTGTCACTGCCATGCCACGAACCATGCCTTCTGAAGAATCCATTGCGATGGTTCTTACTCGGTCTTCACCGAGGTGCTGCTGCACTTCCAATACTACCTTTTGGCCGTTGTCTTTTGTGAGCTCCAGCGCGTCTAAGATGTTGGGCAGTTTTCCGCCTTCAAAGGATACGTCCACCACCGGGCCGATTACCTGAGTTATCTTGCCAATATTTGCCATTTGATTTGTTGAAAGGTAAAAAGAGACTCTTCTTTAATTCGCCCGCAAAATTAGTGAGAAAAGGCTTAAACCAAAGGATATTTGGAAAAATTAATTTCAATTGATTAAGGAAATTGGGGGTTAGCCCAATTTTTGGGGAGTACTTAAAATTACTTTGACCTCAATCGTTTGGCGAATAAAAAAGCCTTGGTCCAATAAGAGTTCCTAAGGTAATCTTCGGTTACTCCAAGAGACGTGGATGCATGGATAAACCGCACCTCGTTTTTTCGTCCTTCGGTGACAATCCCTGTGTGTGTCACCTCTTTTTTCTTTTTCCCAGTGGCAAAAAATAAGACATCACCAGGCGTAATCTTGTGTTCAGGGATTTTTTTACCCATCTTACTTTGGTCTGTAGAAGTTCTTGGAAGTTTGACCCCTACGGAAGCAAAGGAATGGTAGACCAAAGCGGAGCAGTCTATTCCTGCCCTTGTGGTGCCACCATAGCGATAGGGTGTTCCGCGGTAAGATTTGGCCGTTTCGATGATGGTAAATTCTGGGGAAGAATTGGCTACCCTCCGTTTACTGCCGCAACTGCCCAATACAAAAAGAGCAATAAAACAAAGAAAGAAGGAGGTCGTGGAGGGGGAATAAATTCGTTTCAATGGAATTTGTTTAGGCTGTTTCAAGTTTAACTCTCAAACGAATAAATTCAAAAGATTCTTCACATTAAATAAATCCATACCGTTTCAGGCGCACTCTTTCATGCGGGAGTGTATCTTTACCCTATTCTAATCCCTTTTTTCTTTTATGCACATTCAGCAATTTTATGACGAAGGCTTGGCACATGCCAGCTATGCCATTTTGAGTCAAGGAAAAATAGCCTTGGTCGATCCAGGAAGAAATCCAAAACCTTACTATGACTTTGCTTCAGCTCATGCTGCTCAGATTGTGGCCGTCATTGAAACCCACCCCCATGCGGACTTTGTTAGTTCTCACCTAGAATTTCACATAAATGAGGGAGCTACGATCTATGTATCCAAGCTCGTCGGAGCGGCCTATCCCAATGTAGGATTTGACCAAGGAGATTCCTACTCACTGGGTGCAGTTACTATCCATGCTTTACATACACCTGGGCACTCCCCCGATTCCATAAGTATCCTGTTGAAGAATCCACAAGGTAAAGACCATGCCCTCTTCTCGGGAGATACCCTCTTTATTGGGGATGTTGGACGCCCTGACCTTCGTGAAAAGGCGGGTAACCTGACCGCCCAGCGTGAGGAGCTAGCCCGAATGATGTACCACACGGTGCAGCAAAAGTTAAAGCCCTTGGCAGATGAGGTACTCGTATTCCCTGCCCACGGAGCAGGCTCACTATGCGGTAAAAATATCAGCGATGCCCGTCGATCTACCATTGGAGAGCAACAAGCCACCAACTGGGCCTTTTCAGCGCCTGATGAAGCAACCTTTATGGAAACCCTACTTCAAGGACAGCCGTATATTCCCAAGTATTTTGAATACGATGTAGACTTAAACAAACAAGGGGCTCTTGCCTATCAGCGATCGCTCGCTCAAGTAAGTAGCTGGCCAGAAGGGGCTAGCCTTCCTGCCGGTGCATTGGTGATTGATACACGCAAGCAGGATCAATTTGCAGCAGGCCATATTCCAGGTGCAATCAACATCATGAATGGGGGAAAATTTGAAACCTGGTTGGGTTCTATTGTGGGCCCTGAAGAGCGTTTTTTCCTCGTTGCGGAAACTGCCGATGAACTAGAGACTCTTATTCACAAGGTCGCAAAAATCGGGTATGAGGCAGGGATTGAGGGCGCGGTAGTAAACCCTGCTGGGATGACAGCAAAAGGAACTGCCTTCGATCTGTCGTCCTTTATTTCTAACCCCGAAGACTTTACCCTAGTCGATATTCGCAGCTGCGATGAACATGCGTCGAGTCCTATTTTTGAGGGAGCCGTGAATATTCCCTTGCCGGAGTTACGAGAAAGAGCAGGAGAGATTCCGGTCTCCAAACCTATTCTGATCCACTGTGCAGGAGGTTACCGGTCGGCGGCAGGAAGTAGTATCGTGGCACAACAGGTTAAGCAAGTGCCGGTGATAGACTTTAGCGAAGCCATCAAAGACTTCCAAACTGCCGCAGACTAACCGCAAAAAAGAAAACAAGAAGGCTCTCCGAAAGAGGGGTTTTTGTGGGACTTGGCTGAATTATAAGCCAAAATCTTTCCTGTTTTGTGTAGATTTCAGTCTAGTTTATCGAGCGAAGATGCGAAAAGAAGAGTTTAGCGGCTTGCCAATCCAACAAAAAATAAAAACCCTCTATCTGGAGGGCAGCTTTGTTGTGGCCATTCGCTACTATCGCCACAAGGTGAATCTTTACCTTCTTGGAGATGAGTATGTGGAGGTATTTTACAACCATAAACTAGACAAAATAGATAAAATTGAATTTTTGGCCAGAAAGCATAGCCGCATGAAGTTTTACTTGGATCAGATAAAATTGTAATCCAAAAAATGGTGGATGTTACTGTAGTAAAAAAAATATCCGAAAGAGCCACTTTCGGATATTTTCATTTTTTACAATTTCCTTTTCAAGAAATCCGTCATCTGCGTGTACAGGTGCCAAGTGGTATTGCCCCCGTAGATGCCGTGGTTTCTATTGGGGTAGTAAAAGGATTCAAACTGCTTGTCGGCAGCAATTAAGGCATTTACCAAGTCCACCGAATTTTGGAAGTGGACGTTGTCATCCCCTGTGCCATGAATCAATAAGAAATTTCCCTTCAGCTTGTTGACATGCGTAATCGGCGAATTATCATCGTAGCCAACAGGATTTAGCTGAGGTGTCTGCAAGTAGCGCTCCGTGTAGACGGTATCGTAGTTCCTCCAGGTGGTCACGGGAGCAACCGCAATGGCAGCTTTAAACACATTGTTTCCAATCATCAACGAAAGTGAGGACATGTAGCCCCCATAAGACCAGCCCCAGATTCCGATTCTTGAGGGATCTACGTAGGGTAACTTACCTAAGAACTTCGCTCCTTCGATCTGGTCGATGGTTTCGAGTTTGCCTAGATTCGCATAGGTGGAATGCTTGAAGTCACGGCCTCGAGCACCCGTACCGCGGTTGTCAATACTTGCTACAAGGTATCCTTCGATAGCCAAATGCTGATGCCAAAAGTCTCGAGTTCCTCCCCAGGAGTTGAGTACATTTTGAGAGCCAGGACCTCCGTAAACGTATACTAATACGGGATATTTTTTATTGGGATCAAAGTCTGCTGGTTTGATCAAGTACCCGTTGAGTGTGGTGCCATCTACCGTAGGAAAGGTGAAAAACTCTTTTTCTCCAAGTGCAAAGGTGGCCAAGAGATTCTTTAGCGGCTGATTGTCTTCCAATACCTTGAGCATTTTACCTCCGGCTTCGTTGAGGGTGACGGTCACTGGGCTGTTGGAACTTGAATGAAAGGCGATAAAAAACTGATGGTCTGGACTCATGTTGATGCTATAGGTGCCGGCTAGCTGACTCAGCATTTTCTTGCCTTTTCCATCCAATTGGATCACATAAAGGTGCCGCTCCAAGGGAGATTTTTCCGTTGACAGGTAGTAGAGTTTCTTACCCTTTTCATCCAGGCCTACCAAGGAACTTACCTCCCAAGGGCCTGCTGTAAGTTGTCGAATAAAAGAACCATCCAGTTGGTGGTGGTAAATGTGCTTGTATCCATCCTTCTCTGAAGTGCGGATAAAGGACTTGCCATCGCTAAGGTAGTGTAGGTCGTTGTTGTAGTTCAGATCCACATAAGTAGCAGAAGTTTCCGAAAGCACTAGCTTACTTTCTCCCGTACTTGCGTTTGCCTGCAGAAGGTCCAATTGATTTTGAAGTCTATTGAGGCGAATAAAAGCCAATTGGTTGGGGTCTTGGGTCCAATAGAGCCGGGGCAGGTACTGGTCTGTTTCGAGCCCAGCATTTATTTTCTGTACTTTTTTCGAGGTAAGATCGACCACATGAATACTCACTAGCGCATTTTTTTCTCCGGCTTTTGGGTACTTAAACTTGTAGTCTTCTGGGTAGAGAGGTCCCCAAGTTTGCATGTTAAACTCAGGAACTTCGCTTTCGTCAAATCGGATGAAAGCAATTTTCCCTCCACTAGGGGACCATTTGAATGCTTGGGCCATGGAAAATTCCTCTTCATAGACCCAGTCTGCAGCCCCGTTGATGATGCGGTTTTTTTCCCCATCAAAGGTAAGCTGGGTGTCGGTGTTGGTTGCCAGATCAGTTACATAGAGGTTATTGTCTTTGACAAAAGCTACCTGATTGTTATTCGGAGAGAGGGTGGCATAGGAGACTTTCTCCCCCTTCATCAGCTGAAGCTTTTGCCCTGTGCGTAGATCTACTACATAAAAAATACCTTTCGAGGAGCGTCGGTAAATGGGCTCTATATCGGTAGCCAACAGTGCTTTTGATTCGTCAGCAGAGAAACGATAGTCTGAAAAATCGATTCCAAGTGCTTGTCCATCAAGAAGAACTCCGACCTCTTCTCCAGTAGTTACTTTTATTTTAACTACTGCAGGGGCTTCATTTCGTTGGACTAAGGAACTGTAAAAGCCCCCGTCCTTC
>JAQCJI010000072.1 GCA_027593175.1 Bacteroidota bacterium
TTTTAAATGAATCTATTTTTAGAAGAAGGATTACACCGTAATTTTTTCCTTCTTTCGCTTTTTTGAATCCCCGTTAAACACAAAAAAACCTTCAAACCGAAATTATTCCCATAAGGCATTCACCTTTTTGGAATCACTTCAGAAGGAAGGCTTTTTTTACGGTACCTGAACTCGCTTAATCGAAGAGTTCAGCCAACTTAGCTTCTAGGCTAGGTCCTCTCAAATCCTTGGCGATAATCTTTCCGTCTGGATCAATCAAATAGGTAGCAGGAATGGCTTGAATTTGGTAAAGCTCGGCAGCAGCGGAATTGAAGTACTGCAAATCGGAAACTTGCTTCCAATTCAATTTATCATCTGCAATCGCTTTTACCCAATCTTCTCTGCTTCGATCTAAGGACACCCCAAAAACTTCAAAGCCCTTGGAGTTGTATTGGTTATAAAGTCGAACCACATTTGGGTTTTCTTGTCTACACGGCTTGCACCAAGCCGCCCAAAAATCAATCAATACATACTTACCTTTCAAATCGGATAGTTTAGTTGTTTTTCCATTCGGATCAGGAAGGATAATGTCTGGCGCCACCTGCCCTACAGCCAATGCTCTCAATTCATCGAGTTGCTGCTTCATCTGCAGGATTGCATCGGTACCAGGATAATTCTTATTAAGCTCCGTGACCAACGCATCAATAAAGGGAAAATCATTTTGTGGGTTTAAGAGTCCTATCGCTGCCAATGAAGCAAATGAATTACCCATACTCTCAATCATCTCTTTCACTCTTTCTACTTGCTGGGATTCTAAAGACATGGCGTCCATCTGAATTTGACGAATTAACGCCGCATCGTTTTTGCTCATCGCCTCGTAGTAGCGCTCATTGAGCTGATTGACTTGAACTTGGTATCCCTCCATCAATTTTTCCAGCTTCATCATTTCTTTGCTATCCTGTGAACCTTCAATTTGGAGACTATTTGGGTCAGAGAAGTTAAACTTAACGTCCACATTTTCTTTGTATAGCGCCAACTTAACCACACGCTGACCGTAAAGATTCAATTCATAAAAAGTTGGAGTACTAATCGAATTGAATTCAAAGGTAAAGTCACCATTGGATTTTATCTCCAAAGTATCGAGGACCTTGGGTCTACTAGCGGTATATTGTAAAAGTACCACCACTCCTTGTGGCGCATTTTGAAGATTCCCTGTAATCACTACAGTTCCCTCTGCAGCAGTATCTTTTCCTCCACAAGAAATTAATGCCAAGGTGGCAATGGTTAAAATTCCGAACATAGATTTTTTCATAATTTAATTAGCTAATAATTCACTGAATATTCGGGAAGCAACTTTTGGGTCTGCTTTCCCTCCTGATTTTTTCATTAATTCACCCATAAACAATCCCAAAAGTCCTTTTTTTCCAGTCTTGAACTCCTTTACCTTGTCTGGATTTTCAAGAAGAACCTCCTTTGCCAAAGGGACTAGGTAGCTCGCATCACTTTCTTGGATCAGATTTAGGTGCTGAGCTATTGCTAAGGGTGTACCTGTTGGATTAAGGAGAAGTTGAGGATAAATCTTTTGAGATGCAACTGAAAAAGAAACCTTCCCCTTCTCCACCAATTCAATAAGTTGGGCGATTAGCTCCACCTCCAATGGGAACGTAGTGAAAGATGTCCCAGTTTCATTCAAATAAGACTTAATAGGGCCCATCATCCAATTGGAAGCAGCTTTGTGATGCTCTGTCTTAGTACAAAGGGCTTCAAACCAAGTAGCCACTTCTTTACTTTCTGTCAACAAGGCCGCATCGTACCGCGGTAGTCCATAGGCGGTAATAAATTTTCGATACAATCCATTGGGCAAGGCAGGCAGCTGTGCATTTACCGATTCAATCCACTCTTCCGTGAGTAGTAAATGGGGTAAGTCAGGCTCTGGAAAATACCGGTAATCGTTCAGCTCCTCCTTGGTTCGCATGCTACTTGTAAAGCCCCCATCCGCATCGAAAGATCGTGTTTCAGAAATAATCTCCTGCCCTAGTTCCAATAATTCAACTTGACGATGGTATTCAAAGTCAATGGCATTCCCAAGGTTTCGAAAGGAATTCATGTTTTTTACTTCGACCTTCTTGCCATGGATTTCAGTTCCACGAAGCCTAACAGATACATTGGCGTCGCAGCGCAGCGACCCTTCTTCCATAGTCCCTTCACAAATCCCTAAATACATAACCAGCTTTCGGATCTCTGCTAATAAAGCCACTGCCTCCTCAGAAGATCGAATGCAGGGTTCTGTAACGATCTCAATAAGGGCAGTTCCTGCTCGATTGAAATCCACCCAACTTTCTTCCTTTTCGGGAGCATGAATCAATTTTCCGGCATCTTCTTCCAAATGAATCCGATTCAACTGTACCTCTAATTCCCTACCATCCTCAAAATAGAGCGGTACCTTCCCCCCTATGCAAATCGGTTCCTTGTCCTGCGTGATTTGGTAGCCCTTGGGCAGATCTGGATAAAAATAATTCTTCCGATCAAAACTTGAGTGCCGGTTAATGGTACATTGACAGGCCAAGCCCATCCGCACAGCATATTCAACAGCTCGCATATTGAGTTTGGGAAGGGTGCCGGGATGGCCCAAAGAGATTACAGAAACCTGGGTATTGGGCTCTGCCCCGAAGCTAATCGTATCTTCAGCAAATAATTTACTGGAAGTTGCCAGTTGCACATGAACTTCCAGTCCCACCACCAATTGGTATTTGTATGTTAGTTCTTTGGTCAACATGGCGCTTATAAGATCACTTATAGTAAAATGGACTTCGCTTTAGCTACCACCTGGGGCAAACCATTGAGGTCCTTACCTCCAGCAGTTGCGAAGAATGGTTGTCCACCTCCGCCTCCTTGGATTTCTTTAGCAAGTTCGCTAACTAGATTTCCAGCATGCAAACCAGTTATCTCTAACAAGGACTCATCGATGAATACAGCGACCTGAGGCTTATCTTCTATGGTGGCTGCCAAAACTATGCAGGCCTTAGAAACCTCGTTTTTTAGTTCATAGACCAACTTCTTTAAAGAATCTGTATTGGGCAGTGTCACAGCAGCAATCAATACCTGCATGGTATTTTTTTGAACAAACTGTCCCTTCAATTGCTCTTTTATGCCAGCTGACTTTTCTAGGTGCAACTGCTCTATTTCTTTTCTTAATTCGTTTCGTTCCTGAACCAAAGATTCCACAGCCTTAACCAGGTCTCTTGGATTCTTTAGGAGCTCCTGGAGTTCCTTTACTAATGCTTCCTGCTCTCCCAAATACTGCTCGGCAGCCGTAGAAGTTATCGCTTCAATTCTACGCACTCCAGAGGAAATGGATCCTTCACTGCTGATTTTGAATAAACCGATTTGGCTAGTTTGTGCTATATGCGTACCTCCACAAAGCTCGACCGAAAAGTCCTGGCCAAAAGTAATCACACGAACAAAATCTCCGTATTTCTCGCCAAACAAGGCCGTCGCACCCATCTTTTTAGCTTCTTCAATGGGTACATTACGCTGCTCAAATAAGGATATATTTTCACGCACCTTGGCATTCACAATAGCCTCAACTTGCGCTATTTCCTCTTCTGTCATTTTTCCATAGTGGGAAAAATCAAAGCGTAACAGGTGCTCATTAACCAAGGATCCACGCTGCTGAATATGCTCTCCTAATACCGATTTTAGCGCGGATTGGAGCAAATGCGTGGCGGTGTGGTTATTCATAGTGAGTTGACGCTTCTCCCGATCAACCACTGCAAAAAACTGTGATTCAGGAAGCTGAGGTAGTTTCTCTACAAAATGAACAATCAAGTCATTCTCTTTTTTGGTATCCAAAACGCGAATCTGCTCGGCCTCGGTCCTCAACCAACCTGTATCTCCTATTTGACCACCACTTTCTGCATAAAAGGGTGTTCTATCCAGTACAAGTTGGAATCGATCACCTTTTATATCCGTGATGGTGCGGTATTTAACAATAAGCGAATAAGTGTCCAGCATGTCATAGCCGACAAATTCTACCCCAGAATCATCTTGCATCAAAACCCAATCTCCAGTATCCTGCTCAGAAGCTGCTCGGGAACGGGTTTTTTGTTTTTCCATTTCATCTGCAAACCCTTTTTCATCGACTAAAAAACCATTTTCACGAGCAATAAGGGAAGTGAGGTCTAAGGGAAATCCATAAGTATCGTACAATTCAAAGGCAGTTTTTCCAGAGATCAACTGCTGGCTTTTGGCAATTAAATCTGCCCTTATACCGTCTAGCATCCGTAGACCATTATCTAGGGTACGCAGAAAAGAGGCTTCTTCTTCTTTAATTACCTTAGAAATAAATTCCTGCTGCCCACGAACTTCAGGGAATATGTCCCCAAAATTCTCTGCAATTAGAGGAGTCAACTCGAATAAAAATGGCTTCTGGAAACCAAGGAAAGTATATCCATAGCGCACTGCTCTTCTTAAAATTCTACGAATTACATAGCCCGCCTTGTTGTTAGACGGGATCTGTCCATCCGAGATGGTAAAGGATATCGCACGGATATGGTCTACAATTACGCGGAAAGCAATGTCCGTAGGCTCATCCTTTCCATACGATTTCCCTGATTTACGCTCCAAAGCAGCGATAAAGGGCATAAACAAATCGGTATCGTAGTTGGACGATTTTTGCTGAATCGCCCGTACCAAGCGCTCAAAACCCATACCGGTATCCACATGCGAAGCAAGTAGTTCCTTCAAACTCCCATCAGAAAGACGGTTAAACTGCATAAAAACCAAGTTCCAAATTTCAATCACCTGAGGATGGTCATTATTGACCAAATCTCGACCTGGAATTGCCACCCTTTCTGCAGCTGAGCGTAAGTCAATATGAATTTCGGAACAAGGACCACAAGGTCCTGTATCTCCCATTTCCCAGAAGTTATCCTTCTTGGAACCCATGATGATCCTATCTTCAGCTACTATTTTTCTCCAAAGGTCATAGGCTTCCTGATCCATGGCTAGATTGTCTTTAGAATCCCCTTGAAAAACGGAAACATAGAGTAGATCCTTGGGTAACTTATACACCTCTGTCAACAGTTCCCACGCCCATTCTATTGCTTCCTTTTTGAAATAATCTCCAAAAGACCAATTGCCCAACATCTCAAACATGGTGTGGTGGTAGGTGTCTACCCCTACTTCCTCCAAGTCATTGTGCTTCCCACTTACACGGAGGCATTTTTGAGAATTAGCTACACGAGGAAATTTGGCGATCTCATTGCCTAAAAAAGCATCTTTAAATTGATTCATCCCTGCATTGGTAAACATCAGGGTAGGGTCATTCTTTACTACAATTGGAGATGAAGGAACGTATTGGTGCTGCTTGGATTGAAAAAATTCAATATACGTACTTCTGATTTTTTTGGCTTCCATGGAAGAGAGTCGGTACAGTGGCTAAAACTAGTTGGATAGCATATTGCTATTTCTAATAAATGCAGAATGCAAATTTAATAGAATTGACTGGCTTATGCATAGGTATTTGTGATTTTGACAAAAGCTTAGGTAGAGTTTTAGGATCTATTTTTGTTTACATGCCAAACTAGCTTAAGTCTAAGCTGCAAAAAATGAAAACAAAAGATTCTTTTTATATTCGTTTTTTTAACCCCTTCACCATGTCCTACCTAGATCAAATCGCTTCGCCCACCTTAGTCATTGACGAAAAAATTACCCGAGCAAATCTTGAAAAGATGGCAGATAAGGTGCAAGCGCTAGGAAAGAAGTTGGTTCCTCACTGGAAAACTGCCCAGTCTCGCATCATTGGAACCTGGGCAAAGGAATATGGCATCAAGGAAGTGACGGCTTCATCCATTTCCATGGCCGAATACCTGAGTGGTCAAGGATGGGAATGCATCCACATCGCTTTTCCCTTTAATATCCGTGAAATTCCTCGCCTCAATCGCCTAGCGGCGCAGCAAAGGATATCCGTACAAGTAGTCAATGTAGCTACTGCAGGCGCACTAGCTGAGGAGTTGACCGAGACGGTAGAATTCTTTGTTGAACTCGATGCAGGCTATGGACGCACTGGCATTCAACCTACAGAGAAAGCCGAGTTGGAAGAGATTTTTAACCAAGCAAGTCGAAGTAAATTCTTAAAATTTAAAGGATTTTATATCCATCCCGGACAAACCTATCATGGGAAAGAAGTGGATAAAATCCATCAAGAAAGTCAAGAGGCCCTAGCCCAGATGAAAGCAAAGTACCTGCATCGCTACCCTAATTTAGTCACTCGCCTCGGCGACACGCCAGGATGCGCACTTAGGGAAGAATTTGGAGAGGTGGATGAATTGGGTCCTGGTAATTTTGTGTTTTTTGACCTGATGCAAGTGCAGTTAGGCAGTTGTACAAAAAAAGATATTGCTGTCTGCTTAGCCGTACCAGTGGTGGATATTCGAAGAGACAGAAAGGAGATCCTTATCCATGGAGGAGGAATACACCTTGCAAAAGATGTGCTGATAAACGAAGATGGAAGTAAAAACTTTGGGGCGGTCGTCTTGCTACATGATAAAGGCTGGACTATCCCAAGCCACAGTTCCTTTGTGAAGAGCATTTCCCAGGAACATGGCATTATTCAGGCTTCGGAGGAACTATTGGCCTCTATTCAGGTTGGAGATTTGCTAGGAATATTACCTGTACATTCTTGCATGACTGCGGATTGCATGGGGGGCTATTTGAGTTTGGATGGCCAAAGAATAGACCATGCTGAAGGGCTAAGCAAATAGGCCGAACGTCCATAGATTCGAATCCGCTTAGGAACAAGTTTTTAATTCAAGGTGAAATTGATTTAAACCTGATTCTTTTTCCAATTTCCTTTTTTGAAGAAATAAAGCGAGATCAGCGCATGAAGGGAGTGGCAGAAAGCGATGGCACAAAAAATCCCAACATAGCCATAACGCAAAGGAAAAGCGAGGAGATAGGCTAATGGAATTTCTAGCCCTAAAAGAACGGCAGCATTGATCCAAGCAGGGGTTTTGGTGTCCCCTGCTCCGTTAAATGCTTGGGTAAGCACCATCCCAATAGCAAAAAAAACATACCCTAAAGCAATAATCCAAAGGCCTTGGGAGGCCACTTCCTTTACCTCCGGGATAGAAGTGAAGATATCAGCAAGCTGCGAACTAAAAATCAGATAAATTCCCGTAACTGCAGCCATGTAAATAACATTGTATCGTGCAGTAAGCCAAACCGCTAATTCGGCTCTTCGCAGTTTCTGGGCTCCAAGATTTTGACCTACTAGAGTTGCTGCAGCACCAGATAGTCCCCAAGCGGGTAAAATCGTGAAGATTAATACACGAAAAGCGATGGTGTAGCCCGCCAATGCCGCTGAACCAAATTCCGCGTTCATACGAGTTAATGCTACCCAAGAAAGGGAGTCAATTAAGGATTGGCCCATACCCCCCAAGCACAATTCGATAATTTTTTTGAATGTTTCCCAGCTAAATGCAATATTCTCAGCAAGTATTTTGAGTTTGTGCTTGCCATTGAATAAGTGGTACAATTGGTACACAACCCCCGTACTCCGACCAAAGGTGGTGGCTATCGCTGCTCCCTCTAATCCAAAGCCTTCCCAGGATCCCAATCCAAAAATAAATAAGGGGTCCAACACGATATTTAGGCCGTTGGCAATCCATAAGGAACGCATGGCATGGTGAGCTTGACCTGCACCTCTGAAGGCTCCGTTAGCTAAAAACAGAAGGAGAATGGCCGTATTACCAGCAAAAACAATTTTTGCATATTTTGACCCTTGTTCAATTAGTGATTCTTCGGCGCCCATCATTCGCAGCAAATCAGAAGCGAAGGCCCATCCCAAGACCCCGAGCAAAATGGAAATCAATGCACCCACCAGAAGCAACTGAAAAGTTGCTGTACCTGCATCGGTGTAGTTTTTTTCTCCAAATCTTCGAGACACAAGAGCTGTTGCAGCCATACTCAAACCAAAGCCAAGGGCATAGGTAAGTACGATCACCGACTCGGTCAAACCCACCGTCGCGATGGCATATTCTCCTAATTTAGCTACAAAAAACAGATCGACAATCGCAAATGCAGATTCCATCATCATCTCCAAAATCATGGGTATGGCGAGGATAAAAATGTCCTTGTTCAAGGGAAGACGAGTAAAATCCTGCTCCTTGCCTAAAAACGCATCTTTAATCAATTGCCAGGTCATGAAATTCTATGGAAAGCGGAAGAACTATTTCGAAGTAGCCTTAGGATTTGAAATAGCCACGCAAAAAACAAAAAAAAACCGCGATCTCGCGGTTTTTTGATGAAATAAGTTGGAATCATTTAGGCTAAGCCCAACTTTTCGAGGTGAGCTTCTTTAATTTTCCGACGAAGGATTTTTCCCACATTCGTTTTAGGAAGTTCGTCGGTAAAATAAACCTCCTTAGGAACTTTGTAATTAGTCAAAAACTCTTTGCAGTGCTCGATAACTTTTTCTGCGCTTAGGGATTGGTCTTTTTTGACCACATAAGCCACTATCTTCTCTGTAGACTTGGGATCTGGCATACCAATCACGCCCACTTCCAATACACCCGTACAAGAGGCAATTGCATCCTCCACCTCGTTGGGATATACATTGAATCCAGACACCAAAATCATCTCTTTTTTACGATCCACAATCTTGGTAAAGCCATCGGCATCCATGACACCAATATCTCCCGACTTAAACCAATCACCATGCATCACCAAGGCGGTCTCCTCGGGCCTATTCCAATAGCCACGCATTACCTGAGGACCCTTAATCAATATTTCTCCTCGCTCACCAAGAGGTACAGGATTACCTGCGTCATCAGCAATCATCACTTCTGTATTGGGTACAGGTATACCAATGGTACCAATTCTTTCGGTACCATCAATCGGATTACAAATTGCTACAGGAGCAGTTTCAGTTAAGCCATAGCCCTCTGCAATCGGTACACCTGTTACAGCTTTCCATTTTTCTGCGGTGGCTTTTTGTACGGCCATCCCCCCTCCTACAGTAATCTTCAAACCGGAGAAATCCAATTTTCCAAAGGCTTCCTGGTTCAATAAACCATTGAATAGGGTATTGACACCAGTCATCAAGGTAAAGCGCTTCTTAGCTAAATCTCCAATAAATGCCTTCATGTCTCTTGGATTGGTAATCAATACATTATACGCACCAATTTTCAACATGGCAAGGCAGTTAACCGTTAAAGCAAAAATATGATAAAGCGGCAAAGCAGTAATAACAATCTCCTCATGCTCCTTGAGTTTAGGCTTCATCCAAGCCGATAGCTGTTGCATATTGGCCACAATATTTCCGTGACTCAATTCGGCTCCTTTGGATATCCCGGTCGTCCCTCCAGTATACTGCAAAAAGGCTGGATCAGTCAAGGTCATTGCCACTTTTGAAAAGGAATGTTTAGATCCCAAGGCCAATGCCTTTTTGAAGCCAACAGCTTTAGGAAGGTTAAATGCTGGCACCATCTTTTTGACATGCTTGACTACAAGATTTACAATTGTCCCTTTCAAGCCCCCGAGCAAATCTCCAAGCTCAGTGACCACAACATGCTTGGCCTGAATATCTGTTCGAATTTTTTCCAGGTTGGAAGCAAAATTGGCAACTATCACAATCACATCTGCCCCTGAATCATTGAATTGATGCTTCATTTCAGAAGGTGTATACAATGGGTTGGTATTCACTACCACCATACCCGCTCGAAGGGCACCAAACATGGCTACAGGATATTGCAACACATTAGGCATCTGAATGGCCACTCGCGAACCCTTACTTAGCTTTAGCTCGAAAATTAAGTAATTCGCAAACTGGGCGCTCAAGCGATCTAATTCCTGAAAGGTTAGGGTTTTACCCATGCACTCATAGGCTACCGCAGTTCCAAATTTTTTGACACTTTCTTCAAAAAGCTCCGTAACGCTGGAATAGGCAGTGCAATCTACTTCTTGAGGGACGGAGGAAGGATAAAATTTAAACCAAGAGAAATCGTTCATTTATTTGCTATTTTGGGTGGTTCTGAAAGGACAATTACTTAAAATATCAGGGTTTAGCCAAGAAAATAGGCTACTATTTTAAAATTTTTTGAACGAGCATCCTTAGTGGTTAACAGATATGTTGAGCCTTTGGTAGGACTGCGAATAATCATGTATAATATTTTTGATATGATTATCCGCTTTTTCACCACAAACCAAGGAAAATAAGGTTTGAGGATCAATTAAGTGAGCTGTGGACCGTTGACAGCCTGTGGGCCTTGGCCCATGGTCAGTGAACATTATCCGCAGTGGTAAACATCCCTATTGAGACACTGGCATAATTGCGGATAATCCTATTAATATTCTAAGTAAATCCGCTACTTCTTTCTCCCGAAAGGCTAAATTTGAGGACTTGAGATAAAATGATCGATATCCAGCAAAATTCACCCATTGAAATCCTCCAAAACCTCGATTTTTGGCAGCCAGGAGAAAAAATTAGTCAGATTTCCGTTCCAGGAGAGAGTAACATGAACTTGGTGCTTCGAATTGAAACCAACCAGGGCTCATACATTCTGAAACAAGCGAAGTCCTACGTACGTAAATACCCGCAAATTTCAGCTCCAATCCACCGAATTGAGATTGAATACCAATTTTTAAAGCAGCTTACTAGCAATTCGTTCTTGGCATCCCAATCCCCAAAAGTTTTGCAGTACGATGCCCAAAACCACCTGATGCTCCTAGAGGATCTTGGTGAAGGGAGCGATTTCCTTTCGCTTTATGGAGGTCATCGACAACTTAAAAGTGAGGAAGTCAAACACCTGGTTGATTACCTGATGCACCTGCACCAATTGGAAATCACCAATTTTCCAGCAACTGGGGCGATGCGAACTTTGAATCACGAACACATCTTTAACTTTCCATTTTTGGAAGAGAATGGGGTTGATTTGGATACCATTCAACCAGGACTTCAGGAAGTAAGCCTTTCCTATAAAACCGATCTCCCACTCAAACAAGTTATCCAAGCCCTAGGGAATCGCTACCTAGCAGATAGAAAAGTATTGATGCATGGAGATTATTATCCAGGCAGTTGGTTGCAGGTCCCCTCAGGGATCAAAATTATCGACCCGGAATTTGGAGGGCTAGGTGATGCAGAATTTGATCTGGGCGTTTTCCTGGCTCATCTTGATCTTTCAGAACAGGCGGAAGACTTGAGCGTACAGGTGCAAAAACAGTATACCCTACCCGTTGATTGGTCTTTGGTCCAACAGTACCGTGGAGTGGAAATCTTACGTCGACTGATTGGGATTGCACAACTACCGGTATCTTTAAGTTTGGATGCAAAAAAATCGCTTCTTGCCCGTGCAAGAACTTACCTCTTGTCCTAAATGAAAAAGCTAGCTTTTATTTTTATTGCCATAGTAGCATTTTCTTGTGCCCAGCAAGAGAAGAAAGCCGCTTCAACCTCTTTTTCGAAGGATACACGAACCGAATTCGGGTTAACCGAGGCAGAACTCTACGATAAAGTTTTGGGCATGCTCGTAGGCTCTTCTATTGGAGATGCCATGGGGGCACCTACGGAAATGTGGACTCGAGAAGCGATCCAACTTGAGTATGGATTTGTGGAAGGGCTAGACTCCATGGTTCGTGAAGTATCTCCAGAAGGAATTTGGAAGGCAAACTTACCCGCAGGAGGTACAACGGACGATACCCGATGGAAAAGCCTAGCGGTGGACTATTTGCTCAGCCAAAATACCAAGTCTCTTGATTCCAAAGCCTTTGCTTCACATATATTAAAAACCTATACGGGTAGTTTGGACAAATTCAAAAAGATCAAAGGTACAGATGTGGAACCTTTC
The DNA here is from genome assembly GCA_027593175.1 of Bacteroidota bacterium. Lineage (GTDB taxonomy): Bacteria > Bacteroidota > Bacteroidia > Cytophagales > Cyclobacteriaceae > Algoriphagus. Next base: position 11,826 of record JAQCJI010000072.1, read on the forward strand.
GAAAATGCGCTACAGGAAGCCAACTGGCTTTCCGAATGGTC
>JAQCJI010000073.1 GCA_027593175.1 Bacteroidota bacterium
CCTGTTATGCGTGGCCCCTCCAGTTCACATTGTGCGGCCTCTCTTAGAATTGGGAGGATTTGCAGGGACTTAATGGAAAAGAATATAAGTGAAGTTCTTATTGAATTTGATCCAAATGGGTCACTGGCAACTACTCATAAAGGACAAGGTTCAGATATGGGGTTGTTTAGCGGATTTTTAGGTTGGACAGCCGATGATGAACGCTTGCCAAGTTATTTGCAGGGTATTGAAGATTCCGGTATAAACACTAGGATTGAAATTCATCCTATAGGAGCTAATCACCCCAATACGTATAAGATCACATTAAGAAATAAGAATGAGATTCGAGAACTGACGGCCCTCTCAATGGGTGGCGGAATGATTGAAGTGATAGAAATTGATGGCGCCGCAGTTTCTATGGCTGGTGATTATTGTGAGACTTTGATTTATGTTTCTTCGCCTAAAGCCATTATTGACTTTCTTGGGCAGTCTGATTTTGAGTTTGACGAAATACAGCTTCGCCAGGGCAAATCAATCTTTATTGAAATAAAGGCAAGTACTTTTTTACCCAACTCCCTTCGTCATGAGCTTTTGGCAATGGAAGGAGTACTTTTTATAAAAGAAATTGACCCAGTACTGCCAATAAAAGCAAGAAAGGATCTGAGCGTCCCATTTATCACTGTTGAGGAAATGCTTGTCTACAACAATGATAAACATCTAAAACTGTGGGAGCTTGCTATTCACTATGAAAGCACTCGAGGAAATATTTCTCATAATGAAGTGTTGGAGAAGATGCATGAGATTGTCAATATAATGCAAAACTCAATTACAAACGGGCTTAAGGGCACACACTATGAGGATCGCATTTTGGGTAGTCAATCGGTAAACTTCAAGAAGAAAATGGATCAAAAAAAACTAATCCCTGGCGATGTGCTTAATAATTCGGTTATGTATACTTCAGCCATGATGGAGGTCAAAAGCTCCATGGGAGTAATTGTTGCTGCGCCAACTGCCGGATCATGTGGAGCGTTACCTGGAACGATCATCGGAACGGCAACCACACTTGGTTTGTCTATGGATGAAATGGTAAAAGCTATACTTGCTGCAGGCTTAATTGGAGTTTTCATAGCAGCACATGCCACGTTTGCCGCTGAGGTAGGGGGTTGCATGGCTGAGTGTGGATCCGCAGCTGGGATGGCTGCAGCGGGGGTAGTTGTATTAAGAGATGGTACTCTTGATCAGTCTTTGGCTGCAGCATCAATGGCTCTGCAAAGTTCACTCGGGCTTATATGTGATATGGTGGCTGATAGAGTTGAAGTTCCCTGTCTAAACCGTAACGTAATGGCAGCATCTACAGCCATTTCATGTGCCAATATGGCGCTGGCAGATTATGATCAGGTGATACCTTTAGATGAAGTCATTGAAACCATGAAAAAGGTGGGAGATGCCATTCCAAATACATTAAGGTGCACTGGGTTAGGCGGTTTGGCCATAACAAAAGCAGCCAAGAAAATAGAGGCGTTACTTACCGATAAAGAAATGTCCCAGCAGAAGCAATTTCATAAAGTATGCTAGTTATATGATACTGTTCAGATTCTCCCCTCTGTCACTTTTTTCCATCCATCTAATGATTTCACTTTTAATAGCTAGTTAGATTTCATCTTTCAAAATATGTGCTTTCCGAACTTTAATCATACCTATGAAAAAGATATTTCTGATTATCCTTCCCTTTCAACTGCTCTTGTTCTAGAATTCAGGGAGTATTATATGAGCACTCGAAAACTATTATAATTATCAAAATATTACAGTATACTGAATATTTTTTTTCAAAATTTTCTAGCTCTTTTAAAATTTAATAATTCTGAACAAGAAAAATTATTTAAAGGTCCAATAGAATCCCTCAAGATTGCTTTAGGTAAACAAAAAGAAATAAATAGCCAAATTTTATGATGATAAAAGTAGTGTGGATAAGTTTAATTCTTTTGGCAATTGGATTCATTATTGTCCTGTCTATGGATTACTGGAAGAATAGACACCATCTCGAAAGCGTTAGCTGGATCAAAACGGGTTTAATAGGTTTTTTAACTAATTTCTTTGATGTTCTGGGGATTGGCTCATACGCTCCTCAAACTGCATTACTAAAATTTACGAAGCAGACAGAGGACAGGGTTATTCCTGGAACAATGACCGTAGCAAACACACTCCCAGTCCTGATTCAGGCCATTATTTTCATTAATATCATTGAAGTCGATCCTTATACTCTTATTACAATGCTTCTTTCTGCAACGGGAGGAGCAATCATAGGTGCGGGAGTTGTTTCAAGAATGTCGGTACAAAAGATAAGGCTAGCCATGGGCATTGCCCTATTGGTCCCCGCCTTTTTCATGCTAGCGGGTATTCTGGAGTGGATTCCTGAAGGTGGTGACGCTCTTGGGTTGACAGGAACTAAACTAGTTTTTGCAATTATTGTCAATTTTGCTTTGGGAGCAATAACGACTGCAGGAATTGGGTTGTACGCCCCATGCATGGCCCTGGTGTTTTCTCTTGGGATGTCTCCAGCGGTCGCCTTTCCAATCATGATGGGTTCTTGTGCATTCTTAATGCCTCCTGCCTCTATTAGGTTTATTAAAGAAAAAGCATTCAATAGAAAGGCAGCAATAGGAATGGCAATTCCTGGCATCATCGGGGTACTTATTGCTGCATTTTTTGTAAAGTCATTACCAATTGATACGCTGAGATGGGTAGTGGTTGTGGTTGTCCTCTATACATCCTTTGTAATGTTTCGTACCGCATTTAAACATCGTGGCAAAACCGAATGAATAATCTGGACTTTATTCGATTCATATTTTAGTTTGAATTAAAAAATCCTTACCTCTGGTATGGATTTTTTGATTTCAGGTTAGGCGAAGACTTTTCTACTTGTCAATAATTCCACCGTTGGCTCGTTTGTTAGCTCCTTTTTTTATAATTTCAAGCAGTTAATTCATATGAACTCATGCTCAATATAAATCCTAATCTCCAAATTTTTGGAACTCTTTCTATCTTTTTACTGACGGTAATTTTATCGTGTAAAGAAAAAGAACCAGTTGATCTTCGAATTCTAACACTTTCCAAAGAAGAGTTAGCCAAACAAGTTGCAGTAGCAAAAAACTCAGTGAACCCAACTTTGGTAGAGGGGCTGAAAATGGAAGTTTGGGGGGTTGATTCCTTGGTCAAAGATCCCATTGGCTTGCAGGTTGCAGACGATGGATCAATTTATTATACGCGATCTCCGAGACGGAATAATTCTGAATTTGATATCCGAGGCCATCAGGATTGGGAAATCCGTTCCATTGCTTTGCAAACTATTGAGGACAAGCGAAACTTCCTCCGTGCCGAGCTTTCACCTGAGCGTTCAGCCCAGAATGAGTGGCTTACCGACTTGAATGGGGATGGTTCGCACGACTGGAAAGATATGTTAGTGGAGCGAAATGAGGTATACCAACTGAAAGATACTGACGGTGATGGCTTAGCAGATTGGGGTCAGAAACAAGTATATGATTTTCATGAAGAGGTGACTGATGTTGCTGGAGGAGTACTCAAAACAGAAGATGCCCTCTATGTGGCGGCAGGTCCCAATATGTGGCGCCTGCTCGATACCAATGGGGATGGAATTATGGATGAGAAGAAATCCCTTTCCCATGGCTATGGTATTCACATTGGATTTGGTGCCCATGGCATGTCTGGAGTGGAAATGGGCCCTGACGGAAGAATCTATTGGGGGATTGGAGACATAGGATTTAATGGAAAAGGTGACGACGGAACCGAATACAAATATCCCAATCGAGGAGTGATTGCGCGGTCCAATCCCGATGGATCTGATTTTGAAATTTTTGCAATGGGCGTCCGAAATACCCATGAGTTTGTCTTTGATCAGCATACCAACTTGATTTCCGTAGATAACGATGGAGACCACGCAGGTGAAAAGGAACGATTGGTTTACTTGACTCGTGGATCTGATTCAGGATGGCGGATTAACTGGCAGTTTGGCAAGTACAGAGACCCGAATAACAATACCTACAAAGTGTGGATGGACGAAAAGTTATTTTTACCTAGATGGGAAGGACAGGCCACCTTCATTACGCCTCCCTTGCTCAACTATGTAAGTGGGCCAACTGGGATGGTTTTTAATCCAGGTGCTGGGTTAGGAGCACGTTGGAAAAATCATTTTTTCGTTGTGAAATTCGTAGGTAGTACCGCTAATTCTGGAATACATGCTTTTCAGCTGCAGCCCAAAGGAGCTTCGTTTGAACTGACTAAGACTGAAAAAATTGTAGGCAACTTTTTGCCTACAGGTATTGATTTTGGACCTGATGGAGCCATGTACTTGGCGGATTGGGTAAATGGCTGGAACGATAAAAATTACGGCCGTATCTGGAAGATGACCGATGAAACTGCTAAAGGTTGGGCCCTACAAAAGCAAACTGCAGCTGAAATTAAAGCAGATTACAAAAAGTTGTCAGAAACTGAACTAAAGTCAAAACTATACTTTGAAGACCTTCGTATCCGTAGAAAAGCGCAATTCGAGTTGGTCAAGCGTGGAAAAAAGGGAGGAGAACAGTTCAAAGTGGTAATCCAAGACAAGAGTAATCAACTCGCACGTATCCATGGAATTCTAGGGTTAAGCCAGATGGCACGACTAGAAGACATGGCGTATGCCAAGCCATTAGTATCCCTCTTGAGGGATAGTGATCCTGAAATTCAAGCTCAGGCGGCCAAATGGTTAGGAGATATTCGCTACAAGGAGGCAAGCAAGGAGTTGATTGCAAATTTGACCCATGAAAATGCACGCGTTCGTTTTTTCAGTGCCGAAGCCTTGGGTAGAGCCAAGGAGGTAACTGCTATCCAGCCATTGATTCAACTTTTGGCAGCTAATAATGACGAGGATGCCTATTTGCGTCATGGGGCTTCGTATGCCTTGTCTCAAATCGGGAAAGTAGCCCCCCTTGCAGCACTTTCAAGTCATCCTTCTAAGGCAGTTCGAATGGGTGCAGTCATTTCCTTGAGACGGTTGGAATCACCGGAGTTAGCCCGATTTTTAAGCGATCAGGAAGAGAATATCGTAACCGAAACTGCTCGAGCTATTCACGATGACTTCTCGGTACCCGCTGCCTTGCCGAAATTAGCCGCGCTTTTGGCAACTACCTCATTCACCAACGAACCCTTGATTCGACGCGTGATTAGTGCGAATCAACGGCTAGGCAAGGAGGAAAATCTAAACTATATGCTTGCCTTCTTGGCCAAGCCAGGGATTTCAGAAACACTCAAAAAGGAATCCTTAGCTACACTGGGGACTTGGGCAAGTCCTTCGGTATTGGACCGTGTTGATGGAAGGTACCGTGGGGAAGTAAGCCGTGATCCGACCTTGATCAAACAAAAAGTGGCTGCTACGTTAGAGATTCAGGCAAAAAGTTCACTGATTGAACTGAGACAAGAATCCATCAAAGCGATGGGTAAGTTGGGTATGGTAACAGTGTCAGAGCTCTTGCTGGTAAAATTAAAAACCGATCCTTCTCAGAAGGTGAAGGTAGAAGCACTTAATTCCTTGGTAGTGATGAATGCATCAAATCTAAGCGATGCTATCGCCTATGCCATGCGTGATGTATCGGAATCAGTTCGTGTGGCCGGGCTAGGTCTGATCGCGCAAACTACTCTTCCTAATAACCAAAAGGTGCCACTTCTGATGGAAATTTTGAAGAAAAGGACCTTGGCGGAGCAGCAAACTGCCTTGCTTACCTTGGGTAGCTTAGCAGGAAGCAAGGACTTTCCGGAATGGAATACCATTTTGAGTGACTTTAAAGTAGGTAAATTACCAGAGGGCACTTGGATAGAACTTGAAGAAGCGGTGCTTGCAACAGGTTCCCAAAGCCTAAAAAAGAGCTATGAAGAGCTATTGGAGGAAAAAACAGGAGGGGAATCCTGGAAAAAATATGTTGGTGCACTTTCTCCTGGAAATGTAGAAAAGGGGAGAAACATCTTCTTTCAAAATCAAACTGCACAGTGTATCCGCTGCCATGCTTATGACGATATGGGAGGGAATGCAGGTCCTGCCCTAGATGCGATTGGAAAGACGCTTTCCAAGCAAGATTTGTTGATTGCGCTTGTAGAGCCTAGTAAAAGGCTGGCACCTGGCTACGGAACGGTTACCCTAACCCTTGTAGCAGGTAATAAAATCACCGGTTTACTTCTTGAAGATAAAAAAGATAGCATGCGTGTACAGGTGGGTTCGGAAGTGAAGGAAATTTCCAAAAAGGAAATTGCATCTTCTGCGCTTGCAGCCTCTAGTATGCCAGCCATGGGAACCTTATTGACAAAGCGAGATATCCGAGACCTAGTGAGTTACCTTGCTACCCTTACCCGATCGGAATGAAAAAAAATAGACCTTGGAATCCTACTTAGTTTTTTGGATTTGATTTTGTTTTCCCCTTTGATTTTATGGGGAAGGGGAATACTGCACGATTCCGATGTTCCGCAACGAGAGGAATTGATTCCTTCGGCAGCCAAACAAAAAGTATTGGCCGTATTTCATCATCCAGACGATGAGGTGACGGTTGCTGGTACTGTAATGGGATTAAAGGCTGCAGGCCACGAAGTGACCTTAGTTTGTTTGACGAGAGGTGAAAAAGGGAATTCAGCGAATATTCCTACTGAGCAAGAACTAGCTAACCTACGTACGGAAGAAATGAAGCTAAGCGCACAAACCATGGGTGTAGATCTATTGATCCAGTTAGATTATGGCGATGGGGGGATGGATGAGCTAGGATTGGATAGTTTGAAGGCGGTAGTTCTTGCCTTAATTCAGACGCAAAAGCCTGATATTTTACTGTCATATGATTCCAAGATTGGCCTTTATGGGCATTCCGATCATCTACTTACGGGAAAAGCGGTAGAGGAGGTATTTCTTGCTTACCAAGGTAAAAATGGCTTTGTACCCAAACACTTATTTCAGGTAACTTTAAGTAAAAAACAGATTGAAATCGGGTTTCAGCTTTCTGCTGGTTTTCAGAAAAATTACCCTAAAGATCCTAAAAAAGGACTTCCAACGCCTGATTTTTCGGTTGGTACGCAGGCTTATTTTAACCGAACCTTAAAAGTGATGCAGAGTCATCAAACCCAGAAAAAGGTACTTCAAGATCTGATGCCTTATCACGACCGAGTTCCCGAATGGATTTATTCTAAGATATTTGATCGAGAATATTTTAGGGAAGTCCTTTAAGTAAAAAGTTTTACAAGAAACCTAATTTTTTTCGAACTCGATTCAGTAGGGGAAGCGCAATCAATCGTGCCTTAGCTTCACCGGCTACAAGTCGTTTTTCAATTTCCTCAGGATGGGTCATAAAGAAATCAAAACGCTCTCTTTCCTTCTCAAATTTGGTTAGCAGGAGTTCCAATAGTTCTTTTTTGGCATCTCCATAGCCAAAATTTCCAGCGAGGTACTGTGCTCTTACCAATTGTGTTTGTGCCGGTGTAGCAATCAGACTATATAATTTAAAGACCGTGCAGGTATCTGGATTTTTCGGCTCTTCCAAAGGAGTGCTGTCTGTAATGATTGCATTCACATTTTTTTTCAATTCCTTTTCAGGCGAGAAAATATCCAAGATGTTTTGGTAGGATTTGCTCATTTTCTGACCATCTGTGCCAGGAATAGTCATCACATCCGCAGCAATCCTAGCTTCGGGAAGCATCAGGATATCTTCTTCCATCAGGTGGTTAAAGGTACTTGCTAGATCTCGGGCCATCTCCAGGTGCTGTAGCTGATCTTTTCCCACAGGAACTAGGTCTGCGGAATACAACAAAATATCTGCGGACATAAGTACTGGGTAAGTAAATAAGCCCGCATTCACGTCTGCAAGGCGAGACGATTTATCCTTGAAGCTATGTGCATTCGCAAGCATCGGGAAGGATGCAAAACAGTTCAGATACCAGTTGAGTTCCGCCACCTCAGGAATCCTGGATTGTCTATAAAAAACTGTTTTTTCAATATCTAATCCAAAGGCTAACCAGGCTGCTGCCACTGCTAAGGTATTCTGCTTGCGTATCGCTCCATCCTTTTGGCTGGTCAGTGAATGAAAATCCGCAATAAAGATGAAAGATTCCTCCTTGCTATTCTGTTCAATCAATTGAATAGCAGGAACAATTGCCCCTAAAATATTACCTAGGTGGGGTCTTCCTGAGCTCTGAATCCCTGTTAAAACTCTTGCCATTTGGTCTATTTTGATGCAAATTAACTAAATCAGGCTACATAACTGCCATATTTTTTATTACTTGCAGTCATGATTCGACTGTTTTTTTTTCTTTTTTCCGGATTTTTACTAGGATTTCATAGCTATGGGCAGCAGCAAGGTGTTCCCAAATTAGTTTGGAAGGTTAACCGCATTGACCTAGGGACGATTATGGAGGAGCAGGGTCTTCAGTCTGTCGAATTTGAGTATACTCTAAGTCATGGAAGTTTCTTCGCCATCCAAGATATCTTAACCGATTGTGGGTGTACCACGGTTGCATTCTCAAAGGATTCCTTAGCCCAAGGGCAGTCGGGAAAAATTTTGGTTGATTTTGATCCAAGTTCCGCCTCTGGCTTTTTTTCCAAGTTGGTGCTAGTTAAAGGTAACAAAGGGCAGATTCAGGATTCGCTTTACATTGAAGGAATTGCAATTCCTTATCCATCCAATCTAGAACGTAACTATCCTGTGAAGTTGGGTTATTTGGGTTTCCGAATGAATAAGGTAAATATGGGAGATGTATTTGATAATGAGCCTAAAGTGAAGTATTTGGAGTTTTTTAATTATGGATCACAGCCTTTGGAGAAGAAGAATTTACAGGTAAAGTCCCCAAATTTTATTCAGGTGGAACAGGTACAAGAATTGGTGAGACCGATGGAAAGAGGGTTGTTAAAAATTAGTTATTCTGCTAGTTTACGTCCTGAGCTCGGCGCGGTATCTGATCAAATCCAAATTAATTGGGGTAAAACGGAGGCCATTGAATTGGTTATTCTTGCGGATTTGTTTGACTATTTTGCATCGATTTCAAAAAGTGATCTGCAAATAGTTCCACAGCTATACCTCCCACAGAAGGCGATTGATTTTGGAGATATTTCAGCCAATACAGTACAGCGACTAACAATTGTGCTTTCTAATTTAGGAAAAGAGGATTTGGAAATTCGGAAAGTTCAAGAAAACTGTTCTTGTTTGGTCCTTGAGCATCCAAAAAAAATTATTTTGCCAGGTGAAAAAATGGAGTTAAACTTGGTATTCGATCCTATTGGACGTAAGGGAATCGACCAGCGTAATATTTATATTTTTACAAACGACCCGATTAATCCAGTTCAGTTGCTTGTTTTAAAGAGTCGTATTGACTAGTTTTTTGTTTGAATTCATTTAATTAAACTAGCACTTTGATTATTAATATTTAATTTATTGATTACAAGTATACTAAGTTATAATTATTGTGTGTAAATTAACAAAATTTGTACTTCTTTTTAGTTTGGTTTTCAGTCTCCTTTTAGGTTTTTCCTCTAGTAGTTGGGCCCAAGATATTCCCTATTCTGGTGAGCGAATCGTAGTGGTTGCTGATGGAAATGAACATGGTAAGGGAGATTGGGCAGCAACGCCATTGTCTTTAGCTTTGCTGGCAGCAAAAGAAATCCAAGATCAGGTCATGGTCTATGCATTCAGTAGCCACACCTGGGGTTCAAACAAAACCCATGCAGGAGCCGATGCACAGATGCGAGAAAGTGCTTTTTTGGGAGCTCGGAATTTTGGCTTTAAAAAGACAAAGTTTATCGAAGCGGTCAATGCACCAAACTACGCAATCATTGAAATTATCTTTCAGATCAATAAAAGCTCAGCCAAAAACCCTTTGGTAATTCTTGCTGCTGGTCCTATGGATATTATTGGAACAGCTTTAGGTGAGGCAGATTCTACTAAGCTCAAGTATGTTCGACTAATTTCCCATTCAAGCTTGGATCAACGGCATGCAGATAGCCCTGAGGAAGGAGAAACACACAGTGGTTGGACTTGGGAAAAGCTCCAAGACAGTTATCAAGGCAAAGGGTTAAAATTAATCGCTCTTCTTGATAGAGGTGAAGAAGAACAAAGTTTTAAAGCGCCCCTTAGCGGGTATGCTTGGTTGAAAGATTCAGCGAAAAAAGAACCCAAACCTTTTCAGAAAGGATCTTGGCAATGGGTATATAGTCGTCTTGAAGCTGCAAAAAGTGGGGAAGAAGTCAATCCTGAAGATGTGCGGTTGATGTTGTATTTAATTACAGGCAACGCAAATACCAGTATACAAGACCTAAGAGGGATTTTAGAAAATCCGAGTAAGTGGGATTAAAAAAAGAGTACCGCAGGTAGTGCGATACTCTTCATTGGAGGACACAACTCGTAGTAAACTCCTTATTTATAGGCTGGAATTCCAGTAATCTCGTTGCCTAAAATAAGAAGATGAATGTCGTGGGTACCCTCATAAGTAAGCACTGATTCAAGATTCATTAGGTGTCTCATGATGGGATATTCACCTGTAATACCCATACCACCATGGATTTGGCGTGCTTCCCGGGCGATGTTAATTGCCATTTCCACATTATTTCTTTTGGCCATGGAGATGTGAACGGTTTTGGCAGTGCCCTCATTCATCATCTTTCCTACTTTCCATGCTAAGAGCTGTGCTTTGGTGATTTCAGTTAGCATTTCAGCTAATTTTTTCTGAGTCAGTTGGAAGCTAGCAATAGGCTTTCCAAATTGAATTCGTTCGGCAGCATATTTCCGTGCAGATTCGTAGCAATCCATGGCTGCTCCAATAGCACCCCAAGCAATACCAAAACGAGCGGAGTCAAGACACATCATGGGAGCACCCAACCCAGATTTATTTGGTAAGATGTTTTCTTTGGGAACCTTTACATTGTCAAATACCAATTCACCCGTACAAGAAGCTCTGAGGGACCATTTATTATGCGTTTCGGGAGTTGTAAATCCTTCCATCCCGCGTTCAACAATCAGGCCATGAATTCTTCCCTCTTCATTTTTTGCCCATACCACGGCTATATCAGCTTTTGGGGAGTTGGAGATCCACATTTTAGACCCATTAAGGAGGTAGTGGTCGCCCATATCTTTGTAGTGAGTAACCATGCCGCTAGGGTTGGAGCCATGGTCTGTTTCTGACAAGCCGAAGCAACCCAATAGTTCACCGGACGCGAGTCTGGGTAAGTATTTTTTGCGCTGCTCCTCTGAGCCAAATTTATAAATAGGGTACATCACCAAAGAGCCTTGGACCGAAGCAGTAGAGCGCATACCGGAATCTCCACGCTCGATTTCTTGCATAATCAAGCCATAGGAGATATAATCCAAACCGCCACAACCGTACTCTGTAGGAAGTTGGGGGCCAAAGGCACCGACTTCACCAAATTTTTTAACGATTTCATAGGGGAAATGAGCCTTCTGAGCCCATTCTTCGATGTAAGGTGAAATTTCTTTTTTAACAAAGTCACGGATGGATGAGCGAATCAACTTTTGCTCTTCTGTGAACAAGTCGTCCAAATCCAGAAAATCTACCCCCTCAAACTGGTCTTGCTTTAGTGATTTGTGGATGGCTTGGGTCTCCATTGTATATTTGGTTTATTTATCGGAATCGCTCAC
>JAQCJI010000074.1 GCA_027593175.1 Bacteroidota bacterium
TTTGTTCCTTGAAAGGGGAGAAATTTATCTAAAAGTAATGAGCCTTGAGAATTTCTTTCTTAATTTTGTAAGGATTTTTTCTCAACTTCAATTTCTGTTAATTTTTTTTGACAAAAATATAGGCTTAACAACTTTAGCTTTTTATGAAGAGAAGATTTGATACGTACTTTCCCTGGGTGTTTACAGCCAGTGATTTTTTTGCATCCCTACTTTCTTTAGCGGTAGCTAACTTTTTTATGCAGCGGCTTCATGTTTTGGGATCAACTGATTTTTCTGCCTATCTGCCTTTGGCACTTCTGTGGGTATTGATTTCCATGCTCCGTAAAGACTATAAGATTGGACGGACAAACGAGTATGACGATACCTTAAGCAGCTTTTCAGTCACGCTACTTTGGTTTTTAGGGGTTGTTGCTATTCTATGGACCCCGCTTCAGGCAGGAAATTACCGTTGGATTCAAATTCTAGCCTTAGGGGGAATATTCGGACTGCTGATGGCAATTTTCAGAGTTGGTGTTCAATTGATTATAAGAAAATATAGGGCTTTGGGCAATAATTTTCAAAATGCAATCATCGTAGGTAAAGGCACGACAAGTCCGAAGTTGGTGGATGTACTTCGAATTCGGAAGGATTTTGGCATCAACTTTTTAGGATACTTTGATGATCAATCTGATTGTGAACAAACCCGAGGGGGGATTGGAGACTTATTCGAGAAGGCTCCAAAGATGAACCTAAGTTTGATCTATATCCATGAAAAGCTGGATGCTAGCCTAGTGCGGCGGGTGATTGACTTTGCTGACGAACATTACATCAAGGTGAAGATGATTCCTGGGAAGAGCCTTCAATTGGAAAAAAGCCTCTCCTTCTCTCGCTATGGAGATTTCTTTGTCATCAATGTCAATGAAACTCCTTTGGATCATCCCCTGAATAACTTTGCAAAGCGAGCTTTTGACCTTGCATTTGCTAGCTTAGTTACTGTATTTATCCTCTCTTGGTTTATTCCATTGGTGGGGATATTAATCAAGTTGGAGTCTAGAGGACCTATATTTTTTATTCAAGATCGAAACGGATTAAATAATAAGGTTTTTAGTTGCCTGAAGTTTCGTTCCATGACCCCAAATGATTATGCCGACTCGCATCAGGCAACTAAGGAGGATCCACGAGTGACGCGAATAGGTTCTTTTCTCCGAAGGAACTCCTTGGATGAAATGCCTCAATTTTTGAATGTGCTTATGGGGAATATGTCGATTGTTGGCCCTCGTCCGCATACTTTACCGATGAATGATACCTTTAGAACCCAAATCCAGCGCTATAATTCACGGCACAAAATTAAGCCAGGAATTACAGGTTTGGCTCAAGTAAAAGGCTACCGAGGGGAAATTGAAAATTTCTTCCAAATACGATCCAGAGTTCGATTGGACTACTTCTACATCAACAATTGGTCTTTTTTTCTAGACTTGGAGATCATGGTCAAAACCGTTTACGAGTTGCTGTTCAATCGTGAAAATGCCTATTGATTTGGCATATTCTTGCCACTACTGTCATTCAACTCAGGGAACAATTTTTTTAGCAACAGAGCACATGCTCGGACTTGGAGGGGAGTTTAGGTATGCCTCCTGTTCCTCTTGTGGGTCGCTTCAACTTTTGAATATTCCCAAAGATCTCGGTTTTTATTATCCCTCCGATTACTATTCCTTTGGCTTGCTTCAGCCCTCTGGCTTTCTTCGAAGGCTTCTTAAAAAAATTCGGATGCAGGCCTTTTTGGCTACGGGATATCCTCTCTTTTCTCCACCCTTTGGGAGTTATTGGCTCAACAAGCTACATTCCAAGTTCAAGGAACGAATTGCAGATGTGGGCTGCGGAAATGGGCAGCTTTTATATGAATTGCATGTTTCCGGATTCAAGAACCTGCATGGATTTGACCCCTTTTTGGAAAAGGGAAGCCAATTAGTTGCTGGCCTAAAGCTCTGGAAAAAAGAACTTGCACAGACCGATCTCTGCTTTGATGTATTGATGTTGCATCATTCTTTCGAACATATGGTAGATCCTGAACAGGTCTTAAAGACCTGTTTTGAACGATTAAATCCTGGGGGCAGGCTTTTGGTGCGCTGTCCCGTTGCGGATGCAGCAGTTTGGAAAGAAAAACAATGCCTTTGGGTTCAACTAGATGCGCCTAGACACCTGACGGTACCAAGTATCCAAGGATTCGTTGGTGCAGCCCAACGCTGTGGCTTTGAGGTTCAAGAAATTATTTTTGACTCTACTGCTTTTCAATTTTGGGGAACAGCCCTGTATGAGCAGGGGGAAAAGCTTGACAGAGGAAGAATTAGCACCTATTTTTCTGAAAAACAGCTAAAGGAATGGGAGCAAAAAGCGATTCAATACAATCGGGACGGTATCGGAGACCAAGCTTGTTTCTTTTGTGTCAAGCCTAGGGAAAATGTTGACCTATGAAAGGAATGGGCAAGTACTTTATAGGGGTCCTTCCACCGCCAGCTGTAGAGACCACACTCTATCAGCTAAAAGAGGATTTAAAATCACATTTTCAAGTAAAATATGCACTCCAATCTCACTCCCACCTCACCTTAAAGATGCCTTTTCGGTATAAGGAGGGAAAAGAAAGGGAGTTAGTTATTCGTTTAACCAGTTTGCTGGAGGAGCAGGAGCCATTTCCACTTCAGCTTATGGGTATCGGACACTTTGGATTGAGAAATATTTACCATCAGCTTGCACCATCATCGCCCTTGATTCACCTTCAAAGCCTGTTGCGTGGCTTTTGTAAACGATATTTACATCTGGTAGAGGAGCTCAGCGACCGTAACTTTCAACCGCACTTTACCTTGGCCTATAAAGATTTGAAGGCAGTTCATTTTGAGGAGGTCCTGGAATTTGCAAAAAAAAATGCCCAAAGAGCTGATTTTTTGGTCGATAGGGCCTATTTATTAAAAAATGTGGAGAGCCGATGGAAGGTTGTCGCTCCTCTAATTTTTGGCGTTGGCACAGGAAATCCAATGCTTACTTTAAAAAGGGAAATTTCGTAAGCCTAAAATTTTTTAGACTATTGAAACAATTTACCCTGAATTAGGGGTTTAAGTACATTACCTTACCCCATGAAAAAAGCGCTAATAGTTGGTTCGGGCATCGCCGGCATAGCATCCTCCATCCGATTGGCTGTGAAAGGGTATCAAGTAGATGTCTTCGAAGCCAATTCCTATCCTGGAGGTAAGCTAGCTGCTATTCAGGGGAATGGGTATCGTTTTGATGCTGGTCCCTCCTTATTTACATTGCCCAAACAAGTCGATGAATTATTTCTTCTGGCAGGAAAGAATCCAAAAGAACATTTTGAATACGATCGTCTGGAGGTGGTTTGTAATTATTTTTGGGAGGACGGCAAGAAGGTCAAAGCTTGGGCAGACCCAGAACGGTTTGCGAGTGAAGTCGCCTCGCAACTTGGGGTTTCTGAACAAGGAATCAAGGAGGTATTGACTCGTTCGGCCTTTGTTTACGAGATGCTCTCCCCCTTATTTATGCATCGCTCCTTACATAAATTGAGTACCTGGATAGGACCACAAGCGCTTAAAGCCTACTTGAATTTGGGTAAACTGGGTCTTTTCTCGACGATGCATGCGTTCAATAAACGGCTATTAAAGGACCCCAAGTTGGTGCAACTCTTCAACAGATATGCCACCTACAACGGTTCGGACCCCTACCAGACTCCGGCTACCCTGACCATTATTCCCCACCTTGAATTTAATTTAGGGGCATATTTCCCGAAGCAAGGCATGCACGACATCAGCATAAGTTTGTATCAGCTGGCCTTGTCCCTAGGAGTTCGCTATCACTTCAATTCCCCTGTGGAAGAAATTATCGTGGAGAATCAGTGGGCCTCTGGGCTTCGAATTCGAGGTGAAGTAGTGACTGGAGATCTTGTAGTGAACAACATGGATATGGTCAATGCCTACAAGACCATTCTCAAAAAGCAGGTGCAGCCTAAAAAACTTCTGGAGCAGCCGAAGTCAAGCTCTGCCCTGATCTTTTATTGGGGAATTAAGCAGGTATTTAAGGAAATTGGACTGCACAATATCTTTTTTTCGGAAGATTACGAGCAGGAGTTTGCACATATTTTCAGACAGGGGACGATTTATGAGGACCCGACCGTATACATCAATTGTACCTCAGTATGTAAGCCTGACGATGCGCCAGATGGAGCAATGAATTGGTTTACGATGATCAATGTTCCCAACAACCAAGGTCAAGATTGGGATCAGCTGATTGCCAAGGCAAGGAAAGAAATACTGTCAAAGTTGAGCCGTTTATTAAATGCCGATATTGAACAATTGATCGAGTTCGAGGAAATTTTAGACCCTAGAAGTATTGAATCTAAAACCTCATCTTCGCAAGGAGCCCTGTATGGGAATAGTTCAAACACGCGATTTGCAGCGTTTTTGAGGCATCCTAACTTTTCAACCCAATTAAAAAATGTATACTTCTGTGGAGGGTCTGTACATCCTGGCGGCGGTATTCCTTTGGCTTTATTATCTGCGAAAATCATGTCGGAGGAGATTACCAACCTAAAAAAGTAACCCCTTATTTAGAAAATGGAGCCAGTGTCTTTAACGCAAAAAAGCGGCTTAACAGGCCTTTTTTTAGGTTTTTTAAACGAATGCACTAAAGCACGCGCTCGTATTGGTTGAAGAAGAAGCTTCCTTCAATGGCTGCATTTTCATCCGAATCAGATCCGTGAACGGCATTGGCTTCAATGGATTTAGCAAATATTTTACGGATGGTGCCATCAGCTGCGTTGGCAGGGTTGGTAGCGCCAATTAGGGCACGAAAATCAACCACTGCATTATTTTTTTCTAGAATAGCAGCGATGATCGCTCCAGAAGACATGTAAGCGCAGAGATCCTTGTAGAAAGGTCTTTCGCTATGCACTTCATAAAATTTACCTGCTAATTCCGGACTGAGTCGGGTAGCTTTCAAAGAAACGATTTTAAAGCCTGCTTCTTCAATCATTTTCAAGATTGCACCTACGTTTCCTGCTTCGAAAGCATCTGGCTTAATCATGGTAAATGTTCTGTTTCCTGCCATGGGATTTGGAGTTTCATTGGTTTATTTCGACTGCAAAATTAGCCCTTTTTGATTCATAATTAAATAGGAGGTATAGAATTGTCTGGTAGCCGCTTCAGTAGCAGTAATTTTCATGCTTTGGGAATTGTCTAAAATTTACTGACCTTTGCTCCCTCTGGAGCCAAAAGTGCAGCTGAAACAAATTAATGGAAGCTTTAGGAACGCTTATACAAAAACTTTCCTCACCTAGGAAAATCGTTATTATTACCCATGTAAAGCCTGATGCAGATGCCTTAGGTTCTTCTTTGGGTCTATCTAACTACTTAATCAAGAAAGGGCACGAGGTAACTGTCATCAGTCCTTCTGACTATCCTTATTTTTTGATCTGGATGAAAGGCAATGATCAGGTATTAGATTTTTCCAAGGAGCGAGATCACAAGAAAGCTTT
The DNA here is from genome assembly GCA_027593175.1 of Bacteroidota bacterium. Lineage (GTDB taxonomy): Bacteria > Bacteroidota > Bacteroidia > Cytophagales > Cyclobacteriaceae > Algoriphagus. Next base: position 5,516 of record JAQCJI010000074.1, read on the forward strand.
AGGAAAGTTGGAAAAGGCCGAATTGATCTTTTGCCTTGATTTTTCTGTGCTAAGTCGAGTGAACGAATTGGGGGAATTGATTCGTCATTCCAAGGCTTTCATTGTAAATATCGACCACCATCAGGATCCAGAGGACTTTGCGCAGTTTCGGCTTTGGAGCACACAAGCTGCTGCTACCTCTGAGTTAGTCTATGAATTGATTGTGGAGTTGGGTGACAAAAAGCTGATTGATAAAAACATTGCTTCCTGCCTATATGCAGGGATTTTAACGGATACCGGAGGCTTTCGTCATCCCAATACTACCAAAAATGTCCACTTAGTAGTGGCAGAATTGTTGGGGGCAGGAGCAAATGCAACAGAAATTGCCAACCTGATTTACGATTCAAATTCCTTAAATAGGCTCAAATTAATCGGTTTCGCCATCACAAAGCGCTTGGTGGTGCGGGAAGACTTGAATTTAGCCTATTTTGTAATTAGTAAAAAAGATCTTAAAAAATATCAAAGCCAGACTGGAGATACCGAAGGTTTGGTGAATTATGCCTTATCTTTGGATGGAGTGAAGTTAGCTGCTTTGTTTTCTGAACGAGAGGATGGCGTGAAAATATCCTTTCGTTCCAGCGTTGATGTAGCGGTAAATAGGTTTGCTGCTGCTCATTTTGGAGGGGGAGGACATAAAAATGCATCCGGAGGCAAATCTTCTTCTAGCTTGAAAAAAACAGTTGCACGATTTGAGTCCCTTGTTCAAGAGTACCAAGAAGACCTTTTTGATTCCGAAGCAGTATCGAATACCTAACCTCAAGACAATAAAATTTGAAATTCACCAATCCTTTTATGAAAAATTACAAATCCCTAGTACTCCTATTCGCCCTTGTTACTGGGGTAAGTACGCTTTCTTCTTGCCAAAAAACAAAGGTTACTGAGAAGGACGCCATTGAATTTACTTACATCAATGAAGGCAAGGAGAAGCCTGCCAATGGTGAATTTCTATTATATAATTTAGAGATTTTGACCCAGGCTGACTCGGTAATCTACAGTACCTTGATCCAGCCATTTCCAGGCTATTTAATGGCAAATGACACCATTAAGGCTCAGAATGGCATGGAAGAAATCTTATTGGCACTTAGAAAAGGAGACTCGATCACCTTTGAGGCTGCAGCCAAAATTATTTTCAGTGGCAATCAACCTGCTCCACTTAAAGAGGATGACCTAATCAAAGTGCGATTGGGTGCGTATGATGTAAAGACGGAAGCAGACATGCAGGCTTTTTACGAGGAGGCAATGCAAAAAGAGCAAGAAAAGGCATCGGAGCGTGCCAAGGCACTTTTGCTAGAGGAAGCAAAAACCATCGAAGCCTATATTTCAAAGAACAATTTGAAGGCACAAAAAACAGAAAGTGGACTGTACTATGTGATTGAAAAGGAAGGAACTGGCGAGGCCATCACTCCAGGAACTACCTTGTATGTGAACTATGCGGGTTACCTAATCTCAGGTGCCTTATTCGATACTTCATGGCCAGAGATTGCCAAAGCAAATAACATGTTCAGTGAGGAACGTCCTTACGAGCCTCTACCAGTTAGTGTAGGCTTGGGTCAAGTAATTCCAGGATGGGATGAGGGATTGATGCTATTGAAGAAGGGGTCTAAAGCCAAATTAATTATTCCTTCTCCACTTGGTTATGGAGAAAGTGGAGCTGGAGCAATGATTCCAGCTAACTCTATCCTCGTATTTGAGGTAGAGGTAACCGACGCGAAGAAATAAGGTGTAACCTTTATATAAAAGACCCAGAACCTATGAAATCCAGACTATTTTCAGCATTGGCTTTGTTTATCGGAGCGCTTTCTTTGCTTTCCTGTGTGGATTCTGATCAAACTCAAGAGGTTATTTTGCAGCGGGATAAGGAGGCCATCGAAAAGTTTCTTAAAGAGAATCCCATTTCGAGTGTGAAGGAATACAGTGAACCGATTGAAGGATTTTATATGTTCTGGCAAGTTTCAGCCAAGCCAGAGCGAAACAATCTATCGCGAGGAGATACGGTCACTGTAAACTATGTGGGCAAGACTCTCAGTAAAAAGATTTTCGACACTTCTATCGAACAGGTTGCAAGGGATAATGGCATTTTCAATTCTGGAAGAAAGTACCAGCCTCTTCGCTATGCAGTAGGCTATGGATTTACCATTACTGGATTTGAATTTGCGATATCTATGATGTACCCTGGCGAAAAGGCAACGGTAATTTTTCCTTCTCGTCTTGGCTATGGAACACAGTCAAGTGGGGAGATTCCTGCAAACTCTCCCTTGATTTTTGAACTTGATCTTGTACAGGTCAAAAAAGGTCCGAATCTAAATCCATGATGCGTTTTATTATTTTATTCTTAGTTATTGTGTCTGTTGGTTTAAGTGCCTGTGAAACGGCTAATCCATTTAATCAGGGACCTGCATATGATTTTGAAGGCAACCTTGCCATCGATCGAAAGAAAATTACTGCTTACCTAGATACTGCCAAAATTGATAGCATCTACCGTATCCATGATCCTAGTGGTGTAGTGGTGATTGTTCAGCAGGAAGGAAAAGGTTCTCGGCCTACCAACAACACCGTTGTATATACCGATTACATTGGGAAGTTGATGGTTACAGGTACTGTTTTTGACACCTCTTACGAGGCAGTAGCGAGGCTGAAGAACATTTTTGTTGAAGGGAGAGTTTATGCCCCAATTAGTTTTGTGGTGGGAGGTGCCACGGTAATTACGGGGTGGGATATAGGATTTAAACGACTTCGGCCTACCTCCAAAGCGATTGTGATTATTCCTTCGCCTTACGGATATAGCAGTCAAAAAAACAATGATAAAATCCCTGAAAATTCGGTATTGATATTTCAGGTAGATTTCTTAGGAATAGATTAAAAAGGGGCTTAACGCCCCTTTTTAATTTTGAATTGAAATATTGTCTACTTTTCTCGGAAAATAATTTTTTAATCTTAGCTAAGCGAAAGTGGCAAGTTTACATTTTTCTAATGCTCAAAAAATTAGAAGAACCCCACAATGCTATTGAGCGAAAGTCGAATGAAGATAATCGGCAAAGAAGTAGTTTTTTCAGAACAAATGGCATCTTTTGGTTCAAAATTCTTTATAACTTGTTCATGAAATGGCCTATTGGCAGGGATGTGCTTTAGCAAGAAAGTATGCAGGCCAACTTGTCTGAACCAACTAAACCCAACTGATTTATTTTTTATGAAAATTGGCATCATTCGAGAAAGAAAAATTCCAGCGGATCAACGAACTCCTTTTACCCCTGAACTCCTTCACGAAATTGAAAACGTATTTGGCACTAGTATTTCAGTGTGTATTGAATCAAGCGCCGTTCGTTGTTACTCAGATAAGGATTACCAAAAGCAAGGGATAGAAGTAGTAGCTAATATTTCTGAGGCTGATATTTTATTTGGTGTGAAGGAAGTGCCTATCGATCAATTAATTCCAGAAAAGACCTATTTTTTCTTTTCGCATACCATTAAAAAGCAAATCAGGAATAAAGCCTTACTGCAAGCCATATTAGCTAAATCCATTCGTTTGATAGACTACGAGTTGTTAAAGAACTCAAATGAGGAGCGGGTAGTTGCTTTTGGGCGATGGGCTGGAATTGTGGGGGCTTACAATGCTTTTTGGACCTATGGAAAGAAGACGGGCCTTTATGAGTTACGAAGAGCCTCGGCGTGTAAGGATCTGGCGGACTTAAAAATAGAGTTGAAAAAAGTTTCACTTCCTCCTATCAAAATTATTGTGACTGGAAGAGGTAGAGTGGGTGGAGGAGTGTTAGAGATTTTGGAAATTTTGGGCATAAGGGAGGTTGAGCCCCAGGATTTTTTATTGAACTATTTCGAAGACCCAGTTTATGTATGCCTTTCCTCTGCTGACTATTTTCGAAGAAAATCCGATGGTGGCTTTGAAAAAGCACATTTTTATACCAATCCAGAAGCCTATGAAAGTCAATTTTTGCCTTTTACAGAAGCTGGGGAAATTTTAATTGCAGCAGCCTACTGGGATCCTAAGGCACCACGCCTATTTGAGATGGATGCAATCCGATCTCCTGATTTTTCGATTTCAGTAATTGCCGATATTACTTGTGATTTGGACGGTTCGATCCCTACTACGCAGCGCACTTCTACGATACTTGATCCCGTGTATGATGTAAACCGAAATACAGCAGAAGAGCTTTCTCCTTTTGGGATGCAAGACAGTATTTCAGTGATGGCAATAGATAATTTACCTTGCGAACTCCCTAGAGAATCTTCGTCAGAGTTTGGCCGGCAGCTTCGGGAATGGGTAATTCCCGAATTGGAGAAAGTAAATTCCCCACTCCTAGAAAAAGCAACCATCGCCAGAGATGGGGATCTTACTTTGGAATTTATGTATTTGAGTGATTATGTAAGCGACGCGCTTTAAACAAGTGGAATGAAACTAAATAGATACCTAGAATCCACCCTGCTTAAGCCAACAGTGACAGATCGAGAGATCGATCTCTTGATCCGAGAGGCGATTGAGGAGCAATTTGTAGGCGTATGTGTGCCCCCCTTTTGGGTGAAAAAAGCAAAGCGAGATTTGCAAGATCAGGACATACAGGTGGTGACCGTGATAGGATTTCCTTTTGGGTACGAGGCCACAGAAACTAAGATAGCAGAGGCTAAAATAGCAATTCAAGCCGGTGCAGATGAGTTGGATGTGGTATGGTCTCAAACCGCTTTTCATTCGGGCATGTCCTGGCCTAAAATAGAATTAGCACAACTTGCCAAGCTTTGTCATGAATCGGAACGGATCCTGAAAGTGATTATTGAAACGGCCTATTTGAGTGCTACACAAATCCGAGAAGCCTGTTTGATTTGCCAAGATGCAGGAGCAGATTTTGTCAAGACCTCCACAGGCTATGCTCCATCTGGAGCAAGGATAGAGGATGTATTGTTGATGCGAGAGGTCTTGCCTTCCACCATTGGGATTAAAGCAAGTGGAGGAATAAAAACGCTCGAGCAAGCTTTCTCCCTGATTCAGGCAGGGGCTGATCGCCTAGGTACCAGCACTGCAAAATCGTTGATGGATGAATGGCGAAACAAAAATCCTTACTCTTTGGTAAAGTAGATCAACAGAAAGGGAATGACAAAGAAGGTAAGTAGGATGTAGGCAAAAACGACTATCCTGTATTTCAAGGAAATTTTACCCATGAATTTGGCAACACCAACTGGGATTTTCCGGATTCCAGAGATGGGCAAAAATATCAAAGCTCCAAAACTATTGAATAGCACATGTACCAAGGCCAAGGCTATAGCTGCCTCAGGCTTGTAAGTGGATGCAATAACTGCCGTAATTGTGGTTCCAATATTGGTTCCTATAATAAAAGGGAAGGCCTTGATTAGGGGCACTTTTTTGTTTGCCACCAAGGGGACTATTAAGGAGGTAGTCACGGTACTGGATTGGACAGCAGCCGTAAAAAATATTCCATAAAAAAAAGCAAGACCAGTTTTTTGGAAAATCAATTTATTGATGTCTTGGAATGTGTTTTTTACAAATGACTTGTACATGGCCGTAGACAAGACTTTGATTGCAAAAAAGACAAGAAGGATAGATAAGACCATGGTTACCAAGGAATAAGATATCTGGGCATCGACCCACTCAGTAAGTGATCTGGTAAACATTCTGTTGTAGACAATGGGTCCCTCAAAAGAATTGTCTGAATCAAACCATCGAGCAATAAAGACGGCTGTTTTGGAAAGGAATCCAAAATAAATTTCAAGCGGGAAAAGTAAGATTACAGAAAAAATGTTGAAAATATCGTGAGAAATTCCGGCAGAAAGGGCCCTGGGGAACTCCTTTTTATTCACTAAGTAAGATAAGGATACCAGGGTAGAGGTGAGTGTAGTGCCGATGTTGGCACCCAAGACGATGGGAACTGCCTGCTGAAGCGTAAGGTTACCAGAGGCTACAATGGCTACTACAATTGCTGTTACGGTTGAGCTGCTCTGAATTAGCGCGGT
>JAQCJI010000009.1 GCA_027593175.1 Bacteroidota bacterium
CCAATATAGGAGACCTGAAGAAACCTTGGTTTATTTTAATTCCTGCAAGTTGGTCTTCAAAATTTTGGAATTTGATCAAGCTCGATCTAGTACAAGCGCTGATTTTTGCCTTGCTGCTGATTGTTCCTTCCGTGTTGATTTGGGGCTATAATTTTTGGTTGATCGTACTATTTCCATTGGGGCTGATTTTCGCCTATGTGGTTGGTCTTGGTGTCAACTTAATTCCTCAGGTGGGATTGGACGAGGGATGGGACCGCGTACTGATCAAGCCCTTGATAATTGGGGGCATCGTTATTTTTGGAATAGTACCTACCTTATTTTTCTCCGGGCTGCTATTCGGGATTACTGGAAAGTTTATTTTCGGCTTTGGGGCCGCAGTGCTGGGTTTAGGCTTTTTGGCTGCTATTCTTACCCATGTGACCTTGGATATTTTAAAGCGATTGGAATTTAAGGAGTTGTAAGTTTGATCCGCTGTGAAAGGTTCTTACTACCAGCGCTTTGGAAAACAGGTGTGGAGGTTAGACAGGATTTTTTTTCCAGTTCCTAGTTTAGAATAGCCAGGACCCAAGAATTTCATTTATTTTTGAGGTATCCAAATATAACCTCTCCATGATTTACAACTCCATTATCGAAACGATCGGGAATACCCCTATGATCCGCCTTAACAAGCTTTCTTTGGGCATTAAAGGGCAGGTGCTGGTTAAAGTTGAATACTTTAATCCCGGCAACTCGATGAAAGACCGCATGGCGGTGAAGATGGTCGAGGATGCAGAAAAGGCGGGGTTGCTTAAGCCAGGTGGAACTTTGATTGAAGGAACTTCTGGAAATACGGGCATGGGCTTGGCCTTGGCTGCTATTGCCAAGGGCTACAAGTGTATTTTTACGATGGCGGATAAGCAATCCAAAGAAAAGATTGATATCCTTCGCGCTGTAGGTGCTGAAGTAGTCATATGCCCCACTAATGTGACTCCCGAAGATCCCCGTTCGTATTATTCCGTGGCGCGCAGATTAAATAAGGAGATCCAGAATTCATTCTACCCCAACCAGTACGATAACCTCTCCAACGCCCAAGCGCATTACGAGACGACTGGACCAGAAATCTGGAAAGATACCGAAGGTAAAATTACACACTATGCTGCTGGGGTAGGTACTGGCGGTTCCATGTGTGGTACAGCCAAGTACTTGAAAGAGCAAAACCCAAATCTGATCACAGTAGGTTTGGATACCTATGGTTCGGTATTCAAGAAATACAAGGAGACGGGGATTTTTGATGAAAAGGAAATCTATCCTTACCTCACTGAAGGAATTGGAGAAGATATTCTACCAAAGAATGTCGACTTTTCTTTGATTGACCACTTCATCAAGGTGACTGACAAGGATGCGGCGGTAATGACTCGGCGTTTGGCACGAGAGGAAGGACTTTTTATAGGCTGGTCCTGTGGATCTGCAGTGCATGGAGCCTTGGAGTATGCCAAGGAGCACTTGAAAGAAGGAGATGTGATGGTGATCATTCTTCCAGATCACGGAACCCGCTATTTAGGCAAGGTATACAATGACGAATGGATGCGTAATCATGGGTTTTTGGAAGACAAAATCTATGCTACGGCTCGTGATATTATTGCGCAGCGAAGTGGAGAGTACCAGCTCCTTTCAGTGAACAAAGCCGATACTGTGAAAGAAGCCATTGGGTTGATGAATGGGAAAAGTATTTCTCAGATTCCTGTGTTGGATGGAGAGGAAGTAGTGGGAAGCCTGACAGACAATAAACTCCTCGCCAAAATTATAGATAACCCATTATTGAAAGATGCAACTGTGGCTGAAGTCATGGAAGGATCCATGAAGTTTGTGGCTTTGGATTCCACCTTAGATGTACTTTCTTCTATGGTGGAGAAGGAAAAAGCCGTTTTGGTTCGTGACACAACGGACAAAATTCATATCATTACCAAGCACGATATTTTGGAGGCTTTTAGTAAATAGATGAAAGTAGACCGCCTGCTTACGGTACCTGTAGCAATAGATATAAAGGCTGCTTTTATAAGGGCTTGGGAGCTTTACAGGATGCATCCGTTTTTCTTTTCCATGTACATGCTTTTGATTCTTTCCATTCAAGGCATGGTCGTAATCTATGCTCAGGCATACATGATTGTCTACAGTACTTTGCTTGCCCCACCTTTTTATGCGGGGTTTTACTTAGTTGCCAATAAAATGAGTCGTGGGGAGTCAGTTGTTTACCCTGATTTTTTTACTGGCTTTCGCTTTTGGATTTCTTCGGTAATCATTTCCTTGCTCAGCCAGGTTTTAATTGCCTTGGGATTGGTCGCATTGATTTTACCTGGGGTATACCTTGGAGTTGGGTACTTGTTTGCAATTCAAATGACCATTTTTGCTGGGATGGATCCTTGGTCGGCCATGGAGTGGAGCAGGAAGCTTATCACGCGTAATTGGTGGCGGTTTTTGGGCTTGGTTCTGGTGTTGGTGGCACTCAATATTTTAGGTTTATTGCTAGCTGGAATCGGCTTGGTACTGACCCTACCACTTACTTTTTTAGTTCTTTACGTCCTATTTGAGGACCTAACCCATGAGGTGTTTTCAGAGGAAGAAGACCTTCCCACTACTCATGTGTAAGGATCATGGCTTCTAACCTGTTTCTACATTTTTCCTCAAATTCTTCCAACTCATTTTTGGAAGAAGAAGTTGGTGGAACGAGTGGTTTGGAAAAGTAAACTCTGATTTTTCCAGGTTTGAGCAGGAGGGAACCTTTTTTCATAAGCTTATCCGCACCAATTACAGCCATTTCCATGATGGGAGTTTGGGTTTCGATTGCCAATCGAAATGCGCCTTTTTGGAAGGGGAGGAGGGTTTGATCTGTATTATTTCGGGTACCTTCAGGGGATACTACTACGGAAATGCCTTGCTGGAGTAGAATCACTAGTTTTCCCAAACTTTTTTGCCTTGATTCAGGGTTACTTCGGTCCACCCAAATTGCCAGTTTGCTCACTACAGTACTAAAAATTGGAATTTTGGAAATTTCCTTTTTACCTATGGCTCGAACATAATGAGGGATCACCATGGGGAGTAGAGGGGCATCCAAGTAGGAGCGGTGGTTGAAAATATAGATGTAAGGTTGCTTGCGGTCAATGTTTTCCAATCCATGGACCTCAAATCGGATTCCCGATAAAAATGCCCAAGTTCCTACCCAAAGGCGGATAAATACAAATGAAATTTTATCTCCTCGGGGGTGAATGAGTAATGGGATGAGGACAAAAAGGCCAAATAAGAGCATGAGTACAAAAAAAAGAAGTGCTGCATAGGTGGTATAGATCCATTGAAAGGACTTGATCATTGGGAATTCATGTTATCTTTGAGTTCGTAAAAAAATCTTTCACTCTTTGCTTGCAGGCCCCGATTTCGTATCGGGGCTTATTTTTTGAGTTCAATTTAAAGGTTATTCCCTCAAAATACCAAGATACAAGTGGCGTTAAATAAGCACTAATTTTCTTTTGGTTTTATTTCCATTTCAAGAAATTATATACCTTTGCAGTCCATTCGAGTGAATGGGGCGTTTTGGAAGTTCCAATCGCTTGGTATTAACTCAAAAACTGCTTCCTCACGACTCTAGGGAAGTTGGTCAATCAGAGTCTTATTTTATGTCTAGTACAAAAGAATTTAATTGGGACGACTTCGGCACTAAAGGCTTCGGAGAAGGCTATTCCAAAGAGCAAAGAGCTCAAATGGAAGCCATGTATGCAGGTACCTTGAGTGAGATCACTGAAAAAGAAGTGATTAAAGGAGTAGTAGTAGGAGTAAACGACAAGGATGTTATCATTAACATCGGGTTCAAGTCTGATGGCTTAGTGCCACTTTCAGAATTCCGGGACATAGCCAGCATCAAGGTAGGCGATGAGGTAGATGTATTCATCGAAGAGCAAGAAAATGCTTTGGGTCAGTTGATCTTGTCCCGTAAGAAGGCTAAAATCGTTCGTGCATGGCTTGACATTGAGGCTGCATTGGAAAATGATAGCGTAATTGAAGGTCTAGTGAAGCGTAGAACTAAAGGTGGCTTGATCGTAGACATCTACGGTGTTGAAGCCTTCTTGCCTGGTTCTCAAATTGACGTAAAGCCTATCCGAGATTTCGATATCTATGTAGGTAAGAAAATGGAAGTAAAGGTGGTTAAAATCAACCACACCAACGATAACGTAGTTGTTTCGCACAAGGTCTTGATTGAAAAGGATCTTGAGAAGCAAAAAGCAGAGATCTTAAACAACCTAGAAAAAGGTCAGGTATTGGAAGGGGTGATCAAGAACATGACCAACTTCGGTGTATTTATCGATTTGGGAGGTGTGGATGGTCTTCTTCACATCACCGATATTTCTTGGGGTCGTATCAACCATCCAGAAGAAGTATTGCAGCTTGACCAGAAGGTTCAGATTGTGGTTCTTGACTTTGATGACGATAAGAGAAGAATTTCTTTGGGTATGAAGCAGTTGAGCGCTCATCCTTGGGATTCCTTGGCTTCAACTCTAGAGGTTGGCTCTAGAGTAAAGGGCAAGATTGTGAACGTAGCAGACTACGGAGCATTTTTGGAATTAGCTCATGGGGTAGAAGGTTTGATTCACGTTTCTGAAATGAGCTGGTCTCAGCACCTAAGAAACCCTGCCGAATTTGTGATGGTGGGCGTTGAAATTGAAGCTGTAATATTGACTTTGGACAAGGACGAAAGAAAGATGTCTTTGGGCATCAAGCAATTGACCGAAGATCCTTGGACAAAAGGCGATATTTCTGCGAAGTATGCAGTAGGCGCCAAGCACAAAGGAGTGGTTCGTAACTTGACCAACTTTGGACTTTTCCTTGAGTTGGAAGAAGGAATTGATGGTTTGGTTCACGTTTCTGATTTGTCTTGGACTAAAAAAGTCAAGCACCCATCTGAGTTTGTAAAAGTAGGCGACGAGCTTGATGTAGCAGTTCTAGAGCTCGATGTGGAAAACAGAAGACTAGCTTTGGGTCACAAGCAGTTGGAAGAGAATCCATGGGATACTTTTGAAACTTTGTTCCCAATTGGATCTGTACACAAGTGCATCGTAAATTCCAAGAACGATAAGGGTGCAGTTCTTGAGCTCCCGTATGGATTGGAAGGATTTGCAACCGTTAAAAACTTGGAAAAAGAAGATGATTCACTAGTAGAGATCGGAGAATCTGTCGATTTCAAGGTAACTGAGTTTTCGAAGGACGACAAGCGAATCGTACTTTCCCACACTGCACTTTTCAAAGAAGAAACTAAAGCACCTAAGAAGCCTGCTGTTCCTGCAAAGAAGAAACAGGAAGTTGCTGAGGTTCCTGCGCAAGTAGAAAAGTCAACCTTTGGTGACATCGATGCGCTTGCTGAATTGAAAGAAAAAATGGAAGGTAAGAATTAAGTTTACCTCCATCTTTGATAGCTATAAAAACGCCAGCATTGCTGGCGTTTTTTTTTACCGTAATCGAGGAGTCAATCAAAGAGAAAATCAAAGCCACAAATTTCTTTTTCCTGAAGGAAAAGAAATGTCATAAAACGAAAAAAGCACCTCGGATAGGAGGGGCTTTTCTTAGAGGTCGCGAGCGGATTCGAACCGCTGTACGAGGTTTTGCAGACCTCTACCTAGCCACTCGGCCACGCGACCAGTAATTGGAATGTGAATTTAAGGATAATCTTCGCTTCTACAAGTGTGAGTTGAGCGTTTTTACTGGTATTTCTTCGAGAATTATAGGCCAAATCTTTTCTTCATTCGAAAGCATGCTTAGAGCCTAAATTTGAAAAACTGAAAAGGGAATTAATTCAACAAAATAAAATTCGTTATTTATAACAATTCTAAATAAAAACTACCCCTAAAATCACCTTGTAATTCATTGAAATCCAGCAAAGTAGTTTCATGATTTCATATTCCTAATCCTATTCCAGAATCCTATATTCTTGTTTGAAAAATTAAGCCTCCGTACTACCTTTGCAGTGAATATTGAAAACCGTTTAAATTATATAATAGCAATAGTATGTTACCCAAACGCTCGTTAGTAGAAATTCGATCCAATTTCCATTCACTGGCAGTGCTATTTTTCATGTTGGTGGGGATTTCAGCCTATGCTGCTGACCCAGCCGTGGCAAATAATGATGAGGCAATTGCAGTTGGTAAAACCGTATTCAACGCCAATTGTAAGACTTGCCACAAGTTAGACCAAAAGTATATTGGTCCTGCATTGAGAGGTGCGACGGATAGAAATAACGCCAAGTGGGTTAAAACTTGGATTGCAAATTCGCAAGCGGTTGTTGCTTCCGGTGATGCTTATGCCGTAGCCTTGTACAAGGAGTACAACAATTCAATAATGCCCGCCTACACTTTTTTGAGCGATGCTGAATTAGATGGTGTTTTATCTTACATCGAATATGGAGATAAAGTTGATCCAGCTGCTGCAGTAGCTGAAGGAGATCCAGCCGCTGCGCAAGCAGGTGGAGGAATCCCCAATGAATATTTAAGCATTATTTTAGGTGTCTTGGTGTTTATACTACTCCTAATTTTAATCGTATTGGGCTTGATCGTCACCGTGCTGACCAAGTACATCAACAAGCAAGACCTTCCTGAAGAGGATAAAGAATTTATTTCTCAGAAAATCAATTTTGGAAAAATTTTAAAGAGTGATGCGGTCATCATCCTTGTTACCACCCTGGTGGTTGCTTTTGTAGCCAAAACAGCAATTGATGGTCTTTATTCAATAGGAGTTCAGCAGGGATATGCGCCTGCGCAGCCCATTGCCTTTTCCCATGCCCTTCATGCAGGACAATATGAAACCGACTGTCAGTATTGCCATACTGGGGTAGAAATTGGGAAGTCAGCCAATATTCCTTCTGCAAATATTTGTATGAATTGCCATACCCATATTCAAAATGTGGGAGGCAAGGAAGGAATCTCTCCTGAAATTCAAAAAATTTATAATGCAGTCGATAATAATCAGCCTATTGAATGGGTGAGAGTTCACAATCTACCTGATTTGGCTTATTTTAACCACGCTCAACACGTAGCGGTTGGTGGGGTAGAATGTCAGACCTGTCATGGTCCTATCCAAGAAATGGAAGTGGTAGGGCAGCACAGCACCTTGACCATGGGTTGGTGTATTGATTGCCACAGACAAACAGAGATTGCCACCGAAGGCAATGTGTATTACGACAAATTGGTTCAGCTTCACTCTACTTCTAAAGATGCGCTGAAAGTGAAGGACATCGGTGGTTTAGAGTGCGCTAAGTGCCACTATTAATTCCTTATCCTTTTGAAAATTCATTCCTAGAAATAAAATGAAGGAAAATAAAAAAATCTACTGGAAAGGGCTCGAGCAACTTAGCAACGATCCAGAGTTTGTAAAAAATACTGATAGAGAGTTTGCTGAACTACCAAGTTCCCTAAACGAAGATGGTAGCGCTTCTCGAAGAGATTTCCTCAAGTTGATGGGCTTTAGTGTGGCCGCCGCCTCTTTGGCAGCTTGCGAGACGCCGATTCGAAAGGCTATCCCTTATGTAAATAAGCCTATTGATATCAATCCTTCTATACCCAACTATTATGCATCTTCCTACTCCACTGGAGGAGATTATGCATCGATCGTTGTAAAAACTAGAGAAGGTCGACCAATTAAAATTGATGGAAACGAGCTATCTCCAATTACTAAAGGAAAAGTAAATGCCATTGTAGAAGCTTCTGTGCTTTCGCTTTACGATAAGCAGCGTGTGGCAGGTCCAATGCTTGCCGGTGCGGCATCGGATTGGGCTAAAGTAGATGCACATGTGAAATCAAAACTGGCTGCAGCCGGAACAGTAAAGATTGTATCCAACACCATCCTTTCGCCTTCTACTGAAAAAGCTCTTCAAGAATTTAGTGCTGCTTTTGGGGGTGCTGAAGTTGTGGTCTATGACCCAATTTCAAACTATGGTATTAGCAAAGCATCTGAAGTTTTTTATGGTCAGGCAATCATCCCTTCCTACCACTTCGATAAGGCAAAAACCATCGTTTCATTTGGAGCAGATTTCCTAGGCACTTGGATTTCTCCAATTGAATTTGCTGGTTCTTATGCTAAAACAAGAAAAATCAGCAAGGATAAGGCAGAAATGTCTCGTCACTTTCAGTTTGAGTCCAACCTTTCGTTGACAGGTGCCAACGCAGACTACCGTTCTCCTATCAAAGCCTCTCAATCGGGGCTTGCAGTATTGGCCTTGTACAATGCTATCGCTGCTAAAGCAGGTGTAGCTCCTGTAGCTGGAGCTAAAGTGGAAGTAGCACATTTGGACAAGGCTGCAAACGAACTTTGGGTAACTAAGGGAGCTTCTCTAGTGGTATCTGGTTCCAACGATCCAAACGTACAGGTTGTGATTCACGCGATCAATGAGTTGTTAGGAAATAACGGGGCTACTGTTGATTTTTCAACCCCAGTTTACTACAGAAAAGGAAATGATGCACGCATGAGCCAATTTATCACCGAATTGAAAGGGGGTAGTGTTGGAGCTGTGATTTTCTACAACTGTAATCCAGTTTATGACCATCCTAGAGGAGCCGATCTTGCTGCTGGCATTGCTAAAGCAAAATTGAGTATTGCCACCAACGGGACCTTGGATGAAACCGCCTCTTTGGTACAGGTAATTGCTCCTGATCATCATTTCTTAGAGTCTTGGAACGATTTCCTACCAAAGAAAGGTCAGTATTCTTTGGCTCAGCCAACCATTTCTCCGCTATTCAAAACACGCCAAGCACAAGATTCATTCTTGACTTGGGCGGGATCCACGGTAGCCTATTACGATTACATTCAAGCAAATTGGACAAGCAGCCTTTATGCTACTTTAGGCGCAGGCGCTACTTTCCAAGAGTTCTGGGATAGATCACTTTTCAATGGAGTAGTAAGCGAAGCTAGCGTTCCCTCTAATCTTGCTCCTGTTGGGCAAGTGGATGCTGCTGCTGCAGAAGTTGCAAAATCGTACTCTGCTTCCAGTGCAGGGGCTGAATTGGTGGTTTATTCCAAAATAGGTATTGGATCTGGTACCTATGCCAACAACCCTTGGCTTCAGGAAATGGCTGATCCTATCACGAAAGCTACCTGGGACAATTACCTTACTGTATCCCAGAAGTGGGCAACAGAAAATGGAGTTTCCATGGTGGAAGAGAATACCAAGAAGGCAAAGCTTACCGTAAATGGCAAGTCTATTCTGGTTCCAATTTTGGTACAGCCAGGTCAAGCGAATGGTACTTTCGGACTAGCCCTAGGCTATGGACGTACCAAAGCTGGTCGCGTTGCGGATGGAGTAGGGGTAAATGCCTACGACCTTCTGGACACGAGCAAGGGCTTTGTCAATTTCGACTTGACTACTAAGGTTGAGGTGGTTGCCACCGAAGAGACCTACAAAATTGCAAGAACGCAAACACATCAGACTTTCATGGGACGTGAAAACGTAATCCAGGAAGCCACACTTGCTGAATACAAAAAAGATGCTTCCGCTGGAAGATACAAGCCTGAAATCTACAAAGACGGTGAGTTTATAAAGCCATCCAAAATATCACTTTGGAGTGGGCACAAGTACAGCCAACACCACTGGGGTCTTGCCATTGACATGAACTCTTGTATTGGTTGCGGTGCTTGTACCATTGCTTGCCAAGTAGAAAACAACGTTGCTGTAGTTGGAAAGCAAGAAGTACTCAATCGGAGAGAGATGGCTTGGATCAGAATTGACCGCTACTACTCTTCCGATGCTCCAGCTGATGATTTGAGTGGATTGGAAATTGCCGCAGAAAACCCTGAGGTGACCTTCCAGCCGATGATGTGTCAGCAGTGTAACAATGCTCCATGTGAGACCGTATGTCCAGTAGCTGCGACTACGCACTCCTCTGAAGGTCTCAATCAAATGACCTACAACAGATGTATTGGTACGAGATATTGTGCCAACAACTGTCCGTATAAGGTTCGTCGATTCAACTGGTTTAAATACCACGATAATAAGGATTTTGCAGGTGTAAACATTGCGCAAAATGACGACCTAGGAA
The DNA here is from genome assembly GCA_027593175.1 of Bacteroidota bacterium. Classification (GTDB taxonomy): domain Bacteria; phylum Bacteroidota; class Bacteroidia; order Cytophagales; family Cyclobacteriaceae; genus Algoriphagus. The sequence continues at coordinate 10,047 of JAQCJI010000009.1, forward strand.
AAATGGTATTGAATCCAGACGTTACCGTGCGTGTACGTGGGGTAATGGAAAAATGCTCTATGTGTGTGCAACGCATTCAGGCTGGTAAACTTACCGCCAAGCGTGAGAAGCGTACTGTGGTAGATGGAGAGATCAATGTAGCCTGTGCAGTGGCCTGTCCTACAGATGCACTTTTATTTGGTGACATGAATGATCCTTCTAGCAAGGTTTCCAAGCTTTTGAAGATTGAGGAATCAGATGCCGCAAGCAAGGTAGTGGGTGAAGAGCGAGCCTACCACGTATTGGAGGAGATCAATGTAAGTCCTAATGTTTGGTACTTCACGAAGATCAGAAACAAAGAGAAAAGCGAAGCGTAATTATAATAACAAGAAACTATGCAGGTTACTTCATCCGTACGCCAGCCCTTAGTTACCGGAGGTAAAACCTACCACGATGTGACACACGATGTATGCCGTCAGGTGGAAGGTAAGCCATCCAAATTGTGGTTTTTGGCATTCCTTACTGCCTTCGGAGTATTGGCTATAGGATCAACAGCTCTATTGGCAACTCTCTGGGAAGGGATAGGCATGTGGGGCCTTAATAAGACTGTAGGTTGGGCTTGGGACATCACCAACTTCGTATGGTGGGTTGGTATTGGTCACGCAGGAACGCTTATTTCTGCCGTATTGCTTCTATTCAGACAGAAGTGGAGAACATCCATCAACCGTGCTGCTGAGGCGATGACCATCTTCGCTGTAATCTGCGCTGCGATGTTCCCTGTGATTCACATGGGAAGACCTTGGGTGGGAGCCTACTGGGCACTTCCCCTTCCAAATACCTATGGTTCTTTATGGGTGAATTTTAACTCCCCATTGTTGTGGGACGTATTTGCAATTTCTACCTATTTCTCAGTATCCTTAGTGTTCTGGTATATCGGTTTGATTCCTGATTTTGCTACCATTCGTGATCGTGCTACAGGATTGCGGAAAATAATTTACGGAGCATTGTCTCTTGGATGGGATGGCGCTGCCAAAACATGGATGCGTTACGAGTCAGTATCGTTGATCTTGGCAGGTCTTGCTACCCCACTCGTACTTTCAGTACACACAATCGTATCTTTTGACTTTGCTACCTCGGTTATTCCAGGTTGGCATACCACGATTTTCCCTCCATACTTCGTTGCGGGGGCGATTTTCTCTGGTTTCGCCATGGTATTGACCTTGATGATCGTTACTAGAAAGGTGTACAAGCTCGAAGATTACATCACTATTGGCCACATTGAGTTGATGAATATTGTGATCATCATCACGGGTTCAATTGTAGGTATTGCTTACATCACTGAATTTTTCATGGCTTGGTATTCTGGGGTAGAGGCGGAGCAGTATGCTTTTATCAATAGAGCTACTGGACCTTACTGGTGGGCGTACTGGTCTATGATGACCTGTAATGTGATTTCACCTCAACTCTTTTGGATCAAAAAAATCAGAACCTCTATTGTAGCAACTTTTGCCTTGTCAATTGTAGTGAATATCGGGATGTGGTTTGAGCGATTTGTAATTATCGTGACCTCCTTGCACCGAGATTACCTTCCTTCCTCTTGGGCGATGTTTTATCCAACCTTGGTGGATGTAGGGGTTTACCTATTCACTTTTGGTTTTTTCTTCACGGCATTCTTCTTGTTCGCTAAGTTCTTCCCTGTGATCAACATGGCGGAGGTAAAGTCTGTATTGAAGTCATCCTCTGAAAAAGCACACAAATAATCATGGAAAGAGATACTCATTTTATTTTAGGAGTCTACGACGATGAGGACGTATTGCTCCATGCAGTTGAAAAGGTTAGAGGCAGCGGCGTTAAGATTCACGAGGTATATTCTCCTTATCCAGTTCACGGATTAGAGCATGTACTCGGTTACAAGCGAAGTAAACTACCGATTGCAGCATTTCTTTTCGGTATGTTAGGGATTAGCTTGGCTTTGACCATGCAGTATTACATGATGGAATTTGATTGGCCCATGATTATTGGAGGTAAAGATTATGGTGCTTTCCCTGATTTTGTGCCAGTTTCATTTGAAATGACTGTGTTACTAGCGGCTTTTGGGATGGTTGGTGTGTTTTTGATTACTTCAAATTTGAAGCCTTGGGCCCAACCTCGAATTTTTGATTTGAGAAGTACGGACGACAAGCACGTTATGGCCATTGACTTGGCAACTAATAGCAGTTTAGATTTGGGCAAAATCAAAGAAATATTGACTGAATCTGGTGCTACTGAAGTGAATAATAAAAGTTTTGAATAGAATAACCGTAGCTATGAAAATTACGAACGCATCACTATTCGCAGGTTCTGTACTGGTCCTCTTCATGTTGGCTGGATGCAAAGCTGGAGGTGAGAATCCGGGGCTAGAATATGCACCTCAGATGTACCACGCTGTTGGTTACGAACCTTTGTCTCAAATTAAAGATGAAGCACAGGGTTCTTGGCTTTCCACTCGAGAAGATGGAAAAGGCGAGTATTTCAATTCCAATGTGAACAATCCTCATGGCATGAACATGAGAGAGCCTGTTGCAAATACGGTTCCTAGAAATAAGCAAGGATACCTTCCTCATCGTTTGCAACAATTTGAACTCGAAAAGGCTGCGCTAATACCTAATCCTATTATTGCATCTGAGGAGGTGCTTAAGGATGGGGAGAAGCTCTATCTTCAGTATTGCAATGCTTGTCATGGCAAAGGTGGTGAAGGAGATGGTAAATCTGGCCTGGTAATTGGAGGTGTTGCCAACCTAAAAGGGGGCGCCTATGTCAATCTTCCTGAGGGTCATATTTTCCACGTCATTACCAAAGGCAAAGGAAGAATGGGAGCACATGGTTCTCAAATCCCTGCTGAAAGTAGATGGAAAATTGTTCACTATGTTAAACAAGTTATCCAACGTCAGGCTTTAGCTTCTGAGGCAGCTCTTGCAGCAGATTCAACCGCGGTAGCAACAGTAAATCCAGCGAAGTAATCATGGCTCATCACGGCGAACATCACTATAATTTGGATCAGCGATTTGATTTCACTGCTTCCATCAAAAAATCAATCTTGACCGTATTGGTCTTAGGTACAATTTTATTAGGAATTGGGGTGATTTTGGCCATATCTAGTGGCCATAATGAAGAAGGTGCTGAGGCTGGAGTCCATGTCTTCCACTGGTACGAACGATTGTATGCAAGTCTGTGGGTAAATAATGTATTCTTTACGGGTATAGCCATTATTGGAGTTTTCTTTTTTGCTATACAGTTTGCAGCGCAAGCTGGATGGTCTGCACCTATTTTACGAGTAATGCTTTCTCTAGGCAGCTGGCTTCCAATCGCAGGGATTTTGATGCTTTCCACCTTTTTTGTTGCAAATCACGATTTATTTCACTGGACGCATTCGTACCTATTTGATACAACTGATCCTCAATACGATAAAATCATTGACGGTAAAGGAGCATTTTTCTACTGGCCTATGGAGAAGGGTACTTTTCCAGTGTTCTATATTGCCAGAATGGTGATCTTCTTTGGTTTCTGGGTATTTTTCTTTAACAAGTTTAAACAGATTTCTGAACAAGAAGATCAGTTAGGTGGTTCAACACACTGGTATAAGATGAGAAGCTGGTCTGCCTTCTTCCTCGTCTTTTTTGCAATTTCTTCTTCCATCTCCGCATGGGACTGGGTGATGTCAATTGACACACACTGGTTCTCTACCTTATTTGGTTGGTATGTTTTTGCTTCTTGGTTTGTATCTGGTCTTTCTGCGATAACGTTGATTGTACTTTTCTTAAAAGGCAAGGGTTATCTCGAGATGGTCAATGAAAACCATGTTCATGACTTAGGTAAGTTTGTCTTTGGATTCTCTATTTTCTGGACTTACCTCTGGTTTTCCCAGTTCTTGTTGATCTATTATGCAAACATTCCTGAGGAGACTGTTTATTTTGTAGAGCGTTTGTCCAGTGAGGTGTACGGACCTTTTGTTTTTGTGAATTTAGGTTTGAACTTCTTCCTTCCATTTCTAGTTTTAATGACTAGGGATTCAAAGAGGCATGGTGTTTTCCTTAAATTGGTTTGTACTATTCTTTTGGTAGGTCATTGGATTGATTTCACCTTGATGGTTCAGCCAGGTATTTTAGGGCATAATGGTGGGGTAGGTTTGATGGAGTTAGGGATGTTCTTAGTGTATGGTTCTGCGGCCACTTTTACAGTGCTGGGAGCCTTGTCGAAGAAAAATCTAATAGCAAAGAATCACCCATTGCTAGAAGAGAGTTACAATCATCACATTTAATTATTTATTCGAAAAAATTAAGTTATGGATGGGTTTATTATAGGAGTAGGGGTTCTTTTGTTACTATCTCTCGTTTGGATGGTGTTTCGTATACAGACCTTGGTGTCTGTGGTAAAAGGATCGGATAGAAAAATTGCTTCCACAAGTAATAAAGTAAATGCCTTTTTGTTTTTGGTGTTCTTGGTTGGCACAGGCATTTTGATGTTCTGGTATTCCATCAAAGAATTTGATAATTACACGATGCCTGTAGCTTCTAAACATGGAGTCATTACGGACAAGTTGTTTTGGATTACGATGGCAGTAACAGGTGTTGTTTTCTTGATCACACACGTTTTACTTTTCATCTTTCCTTACAAGTATCAATACAAAGAGGGTAGAAAAGCTACATTTTATCCAGACAATCACAAACTGGAAATCATTTGGACAGTAGTACCCGGTGTGGTTTTGGCAGGTCTGGTGATTTCTGGTTGGATGGCATGGTCTGATATCACCGCACCAGCCCCTGAAAAAGCACATGTTATAGAGGTTATGGGTTATCAGTTTGCTTGGGAGATCCGTTACCCTGGTAAGGATAATGTCCTAGGCGATTACGATTATCGTTTGATCAATGCTTCCAACGTTCATGGAATTGATTTTACAGATAAGAATTCAATGGATGATTTTCCTTCTCCAAAGGTAGTTATTCCAAAGGGTGAGCCTATTCTATTCAAGATAAGAGCGCGTGACGTATTACACTCTGTATTTGCTCCGCATATGCGTTTAAAAATGGATGCAGTGCCAGGAATGCCTACTCGTTTTTGGTTTATTCCTACCAAGACGACTGCAGAGATGAGAGCAGAATTGAAAGACCCTGAATTCCAATATGAAATCGCTTGTACAGAACTTTGTGGGCGTGGACACTTTTCGATGCGGAAACTGATTGAGGTGGTAGAACCCGCCGAATACCAAAAGTGGTTGGCAGAGCAAAAGACTTTTATTCAACAAAATCCTGCTATAGCGGAGGGTCAAAAGGTTGAATCAAAGGAACTTGCAGGTATTGAAACAAGCGTTAGTAATAAATAAAAAATAAAGTTATGACTACAGCAACAGTTGCACAGCAGGATACCGCAGTTCATGAGCATCACGACGAACATGAGCATCATGATAATTTTATAACTAAATACATTTTCACAACCGATCACAAAATGATCGCGAAGCAATTCTTGATTACAGGAATTTTCTGGGCGATTATTGGTGGATTTCTTTCTACCCTGTTCAGGTTGCAGTTGGGATTCCCTGACATGAATTTGGAGTTCCTTCGCCCACTATTGGGAGGTTGGATTGATGAAACTGGGAAGCTTGATCCTACCTTCTACTTAGCTTTGGTAACCATGCACGGCACGATCATGGTTTTCTTTGTATTGACAGCAGGGTTGAGTGGTACTTTCTCCAACTTCCTTATTCCGCTTCAGATTGGTGCGCGTGACATGGCCTCTGGTTTTATGAACTTGCTTTCCTATTGGTTCTTCTTTTTGTCTGGGGTGATTATGTTTACCTCCCTTTTCTTGAAGACTGGTCCTGCTGGGGGTGGCTGGGTAGTGTATCCTCCCTTGTCTGCTTTGGAGCAAGCCATTCCAGGATCTGGAATGGGGATGACTTTGTGGTTGATATCTATGACTCTTTTTATTGCATCTTCCTTGTTAGGGGGGATTAATTACGTTACTACTGTAATCAACCTCCGTACCAAAGGCATGTCATTCTCGAGACTTCCTTTAACGATTTGGGCTTTCTTTTTGACGGCAGTAATTGGGATTCTATCCTTCCCTGTATTATTTGCTGCAGCCTTATTGCTCGTTTTTGATCGAAGCTTTGGTACCTCCTTCTACCTTTCTGACATCTATGTAGCTGGAGAGGCTCTTCCTAATACAGGAGGTAGCCCAGTTCTTTACCAACACTTATTTTGGTTTTTAGGACACCCAGAAGTGTATATCGTGTTATTACCTGCTTTAGGGATAACCTCTGAGGTGATTGCCACCAACTCTCGCAAGCCGATTTTTGGATACAAGGCCATGGTAATTTCTTTGTTGGGCATTACAGTGCTCTCCTTTATCGTATGGGCACACCACATGTTCGTATCTGGGATGAATCCATTCTTAGGATCTATCTTCATGTTTTTGACTTTGATCATTGCAGTACCATCTGCGGTGAAGGTATTCAACTACCTGACTACGCTTTGGAGAGGTAATTTGATTTTCACTCCAGCGATGCTGTTCTCTATCGGTTTGGTATCTTTCTTTATTTCTGGTGGATTAACCGGTATTTTCCTAGGTAATTCTGCCATTGATATTCAATTGCATGACACCTATTTTGTTGTAGCTCACTTCCACCTGGTCATGGGATCAGCTTCGTTCTTCGGTTTGATGGCGGGTGTTTACCATTGGTTCCCAAAAATGTTTGGTCGAATGATGGACGCCAAGTTGGGCTATATCCACTTCTGGTTGACCTTTGTGGGTGTGTACATGGTATTCTTCCCAATGCACTACATTGGTATGGCTGGTTTCCCAAGACGTTACTACTCTTGGACTAATTTTGAATTCACCAACATGTATACCGATTTGAACATGTTTATATCAGTGGCAGCAATCATCACGTTTACTGCTCAAGCGATTTTCTTGTTCAACTTTTTCTATAGCATGTACAGAGGCAGAAAGGCTACGCTCAATCCATGGAATTCAACAACATTGGAGTGGACAACGCCTTTGCATCCTGGACATGGCAATTGGCCTGGTGAAATTCCAACCGTATACCGTTGGTCATATGATTACTCTAAGCCTGGTGCGGCAGAAGATTTTATTCCTCAAACCGTACCGTTATCTCAAACGCCTGAATCCAATCTTCCTCATGAACAAGAGCTAGTGAAATTGGAGTTGGAAATCATGAAAGATGAGGCAGATTTTTTGGAGGCGAATGAATCCAAGCACTAACAAAAAAGTAAACAGCTACCGCCGCCTCTCAGGCATTACCGTGGTAGCTGTTTATTTTCTTATTCTGGTCGGAGGCATTGTGCGAAGTACTGGCTCGGGTATGGGTTGTCCGGACTGGCCAAAATGCTTTGGCTCGGTAATCCCTCCGACAGCTATAGAGCAACTTCCAGAAAACTATCAAGAGATTTACTTAGAGAAAAGGCTCGCAAAAAACGATCGGTTTGTAGCTACTTTGTCCAAGTTGGGATTTAAAGAAACCGCTAGTCAGCTTGCTAATGATAAATCCATCCAAGTTGAAGAAGAATTCAATGCCACCAAAACCTGGATTGAATACATCAATCGACTTATTGGTGTAGTGATTGGTGTTTTAATTCTAGCCACTTTAGTAAAGTCATTTTCACTTTGGTCCCAGGATAAATGGATTTCAATCACTGCTTTTCTTGCACTTGTTCTCGTTGCGTTTACGGGTTGGATAGGTTCTATTGTGGTTTCAACCAACTTATTGGCCTGGATGATTACGGTACATATGCTTCTTGCCTTGGCTCTTGTAGCTGTGCTTTTGTATAGTCATCGCAGAGCTGCTCGATTACTCTCTAAAATACAGGGAGCTAGTCTTGTAATGCCTAAAAAAATCTTCTGGCTATTGTTAGTTGCTAGTAGTTTGATGTTGGTTCAGATTGTACTTGGCACGCAGGTCAGAGAAGGGATTGATCGGGTGTCATTTGTTATGGGTAACATGCTTCGTGAGGAGTGGATTGGAAAAGTGGGGATAATATTCTTGGTACATCGCTCTTTTTCTTTGGTCCTTTTGGCTGTTCATGTACTTTATTTTGTGTGGGCGTTTAAATTTTCAGCTCGAAATACTTCAATAACGTATTGGAATCAAGCGCTATTGTTACTTCTAATGCTTGAGATTGCGTCTGGTGTGGGGATGGCTTATTTTGGCATACCCGCCTATTTACAGCCTATCCATTTGCTTTTTGGGTCCTTGATTTTGGGAGTGCAATTTATTTTAATACTCCAAGTGAAGGAACAGTCTAACTTTAAACTTGATTCTCAACTATGAATTCAGTTGGTGTGACATCAAACAGCTTGCTAATTTTACTTCGAAGTAGGGTATCGGCCTATTCTGACTTGATTAAGTTTAGGCTTTCTGCTTTGGTAACTTTTTCTGCTGTATTTGGCTATATTCTCGGAGACCAAGGAGCTTTCGGTTGGCCTGGATTTATCGGTCTTATTTTGGGAGGATTTTTAGTTTCAGGGGCTTCGGGTGCTGCCAACCAGATCATGGAGTGCGATTTGGATAAACTAATGAAGCGTACACAGAATCGACCGCTTCCCATGCAGCTTATTTCTTTGCAGGAGGCCTATTGGTTCACCGCTTTTATTGCGGTGTCGGGTATTAGTTTACTCTGGATTTTTACGAATCCATTGACCACAGGTTTGGGAATATTGAGCATGCTGCTCTATGTATTTGCCTATACTCCGCTCAAGCGGGTAGGGCCAATTGCTGTTTTTGTAGGAGCTATTCCTGGTGCTATGCCTCCTTTGTTGGGATGGACTGCTGCTACTGGAGCGATCACATACGAAGCCTTAATCATTTTTGGGATTCAATTTATTTGGCAATTTCCTCATTTCTGGGCTATTGCTTGGGTGAGTGATGAGGATTACAAGCGTGCTGGATTTAAGTTACTCCCAAGTGGTGGTGGACAGGATTTAAATACAGCTATTCAAATTATGATCTATACCCTCTTTTTGGTGCCTTTGGGTTTATTACCAAGTTATTTTGGTTTGGTGGGCTTGAACTCAGGAATTGTGGCCACGGTTTGTGGAGTTTTATTTTTGGCTCAGACTTTCTCATTGATGATGGATTGTTCTCGAAAGTCAGCATTAAAAATCATGTTTGGGTCCTTCATTTATTTACCAGTAGTACAGATTGCATATTTGTTAGATAAAATACCTTAAGTCATGGAAAGTGAATTAAAATACATAGATATTGTAGAACAGCCTATTAGCATGCATCCAAAGAAGTTTGCGCTTTGGCTCTTTTTAGTGACTGTACTCATGATATTTGCAGCTCTTACAAGTGCTTATATTGTTCGTCAGGCTGAGGGAAACTGGCTAGAGTATGAGCTGCCAGAAATTTTTTGGATTACCTCCGGAATTGTTTTACTCAGTTCGGTATGCATTCAGGCTGCTTATTTTGCAGCTAAAAAAGATAATTTTCTAGGCTTACGGATTGGAATGGTTTTAACAGTGCTATTGGGAATTGCTTTTTTGGTTGGGCAATGGTATAGTTGGGTAGCCTTGGTGGATAGAGAGGTATTTTTTGTGGGGAATCCAGCAGGATCTTTTTTATATGTTTTCACCGGTTTACACGCGGCTCATTTGATCAGCGGTGTGATTTTTCTGATTATTGTATTAATTTCGACCTTTAGATATAAGGTGCACTCACAGGCGCTTAACACTATAGAAATGGCTACTACTTATTGGCATTTTCTTGGGGGATTGTGGTTGTATTTGTTTTTATTTTTGCTTTTAAATCATTAAAATTTATCCAGTACAACTAACTTAATTATGTCTGCGCATTCTACTGCTATTGAAGTAAGCTCGAAAAGAGGAGTTTGGGGTGGAGGAAATGAGCCTCTCAAGGCCAGCTATGGAAAACTAATGATGTGGTTTTTCCTACTTTCTGACATCTTTACTTTTGCTGCCTTCCTGATTAGCTACTTGGCCATCCGTGTCAGCTATCCTACCTATGCAGGTGCTGCGGAAACCTTTACTGGTTCTAACGAGTACTGGCCAGTGCCTGAATTGGTATTTGAGGCGCTTCCCTTCCTTCATGGGGTGCATGCTCCTTTGATATTTGTGGGGCTTATGACCTTTATCTTGATTGCAAGTTCGGTAACCATGGTCTTGGCAGTAGAAGCAGGACACCGCAACGATAGAGCAGATGTGGTAAAATGGATGCTATGGACGCTCCTTGGAGGGATTACCTTTTTGAGTTGTCAGGCTTGGGAATGGTCTCACTTTATTCATGGTACAGAAGGAGGTTCACTTCTGACTTATGTGAATGGACTTGGGCAGAATGTGACTGAAACGGTCTTTGGAGCTAACTTGATGGTAAATGAATATGGTCCTGCGGCTTTTGCCCAGCTCTTTTTCTTTATCACTGGCTTTCACGGTTTCCACGTAACCATCGGTGTTTTCTTGTTATTCCTTTGTTTTTACCAAGCAGCCGTAGGCGTTTACGACAAGCGCGGACATTATGAAATGGTTGAAAAAATTGGTCTTTATTGGCACTTTGTTGACCTAGTTTGGGTATTTGTATTTACCTTATTCTATTTAATCTAAGCACTTTAATCCCTTGATTATGGAAATTCAAGACACTAAATCTACGCTTCAGGTATCTCCGAGAAACGAGGAAAAAATAAAGAAAATCTGGAAAACAGCTCTTATTCTTTTAGCGATTACCTTGGCAGAGTTCGTCATGGCTTTCACCATGGATAGGGGCATTTTATTGTATTCGATTTTTATTGCACTAACCATTTGGAAGGCTAAATACATCATGATGGAGTTTATGCACTTAGGAGATGAAGCAAAACCTTTGTTTTATTCCATCATTGTACCTCTAATCTTCCTGGTTTGGTTGGTAATTACTTTGATCAAAGAAGGTTCGGATATCTTTATGATGCGCTGGTAGAAATAATTTAATAAAAAAAGTTAGGTTGAAGTGAATCACTTCAACCTTCTTATTTGTTACACTATAGTATGCGAAGTTTACGAATTCTACAAGGCCTTGTCCTCGTTTGTATTTTATTAATCCCTATCCTTATTTTCTTATTTTTGAAAGGGTTTGGAAAAAACGAGTATGATTTGCCAATCTTTTATCAAAAGGGTGTCGACAATCCATTTCAAGAATGTCCTGTTTCTGATAGTTTACAGCATTATATTCCTAATTTTACTTTCATCAACCAGGATGGTAAGCCGATGGGGAGAGCCCAAATGGATGGTAAAATTACTATTGTGGATTTCTTTTTCACTTCCTGTCCAAGTGTATGTCCAGTGATGTCTAAAGAGATGGAGCGGGTGAATGATCATTTCCGAGATGAACCACTGGTGCAGATAATTTCAATTAGTATTGACCCAATTTACGACACCCCGCAAATCTTGAAAGCCTATGCGGAGGAGTATCATGCAATTCCGGGGAAATGGAATTTTCTCTCCGGACCAAAGGAGGAAACTTTCCAATTGGCTCATTGTGGTTTTGTGCTTCCTGCCTTGGACGGCAATGGGGTGCCAGACGATTTTGTACACAGTGATAAATTTATATTGATTGACGATGAAGGGCGAATCCGGGGTTATTATAGTGGTACTACCCGAGAACAAGTGGATCTATTAATGTTAGAAACAAAAATTTTACTGTATGGCAAAGACTAATACGGCAACAATAGCTCCGGAAGAGGAGAAAGTCAAAAATTGGATTATTGGGATTTCTATTGCCGTTCCTTTGGCAGTAGCTGTTCTTTTATTTATGCCCACCAAATTTACCTCCTTGGGAGGTTGGGTCTATTTTCTCCCACATCTCAATGCAGTCATCAATTCAGCTGCCTCTCTAGCGTTGGTGTTGGCATTGGTGTTTATTAAGCAGAAGAAGTATGCTTTGCATGGAGCCACGATGACAGTTGCTTTTATTTTAGGGGCGATATTTCTGGTATCCTACGTAATCTACCATGGTGCTGCAGAAAGTACGTCCTTTGGTGGTGAAGGCAGTATTCGAATCGTTTATTATTTCTTGTTGATTACCCATATTTTGTTTGCAGCTATAGCGCTATTTCCTATCTTATTTGCGTATTATTATGGATATACCAATCAGCGGGGGAAACACCGTAAGGTGGTAAAATATGCGTATCCTATTTGGCTATATGTATCGGTTACCGGGGTGATTGTTTACCTAATGATTGCTCCTTACTATACCCATACGTTCTAAATTTTGTTTGTTAATCTTCCAAATACAGGAGAACACATGAAATTCAAAATCTTATTTCTACTAGCAGCAAGTTTCTTTATTACTATTGGAGCATCTGCCCAATGTGCAATGTGTAGGGCTTCAGTGGAAAACAATGTAAGTAATGGGGATACCTCAATTGGTGCTGGACTCAATAATGGGATTTTGTATCTCGTGGTGATGCCGTATTTAATGGCAGGAATCATTGGCTACTTGTGGTATAGAAATTCCAAAAAGAAGAAAGCGAAATTCCAGCCACGCTAATACTATTCGGCAAAGTTTGATACCAGACTTTGCTTTTTTATTTTTAGGTCTCATGAAGCTTTCTATTCGCAGTACTCTTCTTTTGGGAAGCGTACTTCTTCTGCCCGCAGTCCTGATTTTGAATTTTTTTGTTTATCAAAAAAGTCAAGAGGAGACTTACATCCAGGCCATTGAAAAGAAAATTCATATGGTAGAAGTAGAATTTAACCAAGATTTCGAATTTTTTCAACGCCAAGGTAGTAGTCTGGATTCTCTGAGTTTTGAGCGTGTAAGTAGTGAGGCATATTCCCATCCATTTTTCATTGTTGATCCACAAAAAGAGCTTCAGTATTGGTCAACCAATGATTTTGTATTGGATTTCTCTACTTTGGATGTAGCGCGAGATTTTCAAGTTCTTGACTCTCCTTACGGTACTTTTTTAGTAAAGCTTCAAAAAATATCTCCAAGAGAGGGAAGTGATTTTTTTGTTCAAGCCTTCCGCTTAGTATGGGCTGGGGATATTAAAAATGACTATATCGTTATGGGACCTAACCCTGAGGTATTTGGGAATTCATTATTCACGCTTTATCCCAACGCAGAGGAAGGATCCTTACAGGTCAAATCTTCTACTGGCCTACCCTTATTTGGCATTGATTTTCAGTTGGGTTTTGTTTCTGTAGGAAAAACGTGGACTACTCCCTTATTAATTTTTAGCTTTTCCCTCTTTTTGCTGTATGCATTTCTTAGCTTCATTTTTTTGAGAAAAAAATGGAGAAAAGGACAAGTGTGGCAGGCAATAGGCTATGGATTTTTCATCCTCATAGTAGTACGGGCAGGCATGTTGTTTTTCAATTTTCCGCAGGCCTACTTAGACTTTTCGCTTTTTGATCCAGGTGAATATACTTCGTCGTGGTTGGTGCCCAGCTTGGGTGATCTTTTACTTCATACGGGCTGTTGTGTCCTGATTTTAGGCCTTTTAGTTCACCAGCTTTCCTCCAAACCCATTATAGAAAAACTTGCAAGTTGGCGGCTGCGGATTCGAGAGGAAGGATTACTTCTAGTGGCCTTTATGATTTCCACCTTATTTTTTAGTGGGCTATGGGCGGTGGTGCGAGATTTGGTGCTGCATGCAACTTGGAGTTTGGATATTTCTTCGATTCCAAGCTTTGATCGGATGGTGGGCACTAGCTTTTTGATTATTTTTTTATGGGCTGCTGCTTATGTCTTCCTAAGTTTTACCTTGATCAATCTATTTATTCGTGGGGGTTCAGCTAAACATTTGATGTATCGAATGTTATTGGTTGCGGCAGGAGTATGCTCAGGAATTTCCTTTGTTTGGGACTTTTGGTTTGGTGTGGCAGGTTTGGCGCACTTCCTTTTTCTATTTACTATAATTAGGTATGATTTAGTTGCCAATGTCTATCGTCTAGGTCTAGAAACCTTTCTAACGCTTTTTTATGCTAGCCTAATTGCGGCATGCATTGTGGCGGCAAGTAGCTACCAAACCTCTGCTGAACGCTTGATACAGTCCAAGATTGCATTTGCAAATCAGCAGCTGCTGGCTAGGGAAGAACAAACAGCATTAATTTTAGAGGACATTTTTTCTAGGCTTAAAAACGATCTTTTTATACAGAATCGATTGGCGGATCCCTTGCTTTCCAAAGATCCGGTTGTGAGTAAAATTAGAAAAATTTATTTGGATAATTACTTTGACCAATTTGAGGTAATGATCCGTATTTTTTCCCCTACAGGAAAGCAAATTGAAGGACCGTTGGAAGGAAAATCTTTAAAGGAATTGGAGCAAGAGTTTGTAAAGAGTGATTTTGCCACTCAAGTACCTAATTTATATTTTATACAAGACTCAGAGAGTGGAAGGGGAATCAAATTCGTAGCCTTTATCCCTATGGACAAGGGAGGCCTTGGACTGGGAACCATCTATTTAGAGTTTGACCAGTTTCTAATTCAAGTTGGCAATGCCTATCCCCGCTTACTTTTGGATGAGCAGTATGCTAAAAAATTGAATATGGATCCATTTGATTTTGGGGTATTTAAAGAGGGCGAACTAATCCGAAGTTCTGGCACCTTCAATTTTCAGCAGGAGCAGCTACTCCTGTTGTTGCAAAAACCTGAGTTAGTGGATAGGGGAGTGGACATCTTGGGCTACCAGCATCTAGGGATAAAAAATGGGGAGGAGCTCTGGGTATTGTCTTCTCCTATTATTACTGTTAAACAGTTTATTGGGAACCTTTCGCTGTTTTTTGTAGTCTTTGTTTTCCTCACTTTTCTTTCCATTGTGTTGAGTGTTCTGATGCAGGGATACCGAAAGTTTGAATTTAATTACTCCACGAAGCTTCAGCTCTACCTTAATTTTGCATTTTTCTTTCCAATCCTTATCATTTCAATCATCACCACTGGCTTGCTTTCTCAAAGTTACAAGGACGACCTTAATGGGCAGTACCTTCAAAAAGCCACCTTAATTAAGGGGAATTTAGTTCGATTTTTTGGTGCTCAAAACTTAGAAGAGGTGGATCGTGATGCCCTTACGGAAGAAATAAATGCCTTAGCAACCACTTTGGGAACAGATATACATTTGTATAGTAAGGAGGGCTTATTACTGACCTCGAGTAGAACTACCATTTTCGAAAAGAAACTTTTATCCAATCGCATGCATCCGGGAGCCATGGCTGCATTGGTTGAGACAAAAGGGGTGGAGGCCCTTCTAGAAGAACAGGTTGGTAAACTTAGGTACCAGGCTGTGTATTTAGCAATTCCTTCACAGCCCAACTCCTCCATTGATGCAGTGGTAGCCATTCCCTTTTTTGAGTCTGAAGAAGAACTCAATGCCCTTATCTCAGATGTTTTGGGGAATGTTTTCAATGCCTTTGTGGTTATTTTTATTCTGTTTTTGATCATTTCATTTTTGGTAACTAAAAACTTGACGCTTCCTTTTCGCTTGCTTACGCAGAAACTCAAGGTAACCAATCTGGAAAATAACGAGCCAATGTACTGGTCTTCTAAAGATGAAATTGGGCTATTGGTCAACGAATACAACCAGATGCTCTCCAAGTTGGAGGCGAGTAAAAAAGTACTGGCTTCTACTGAAAAGGAGTCCGCTTGGAGGGAAATGGCCAAGCAGGTTGCTCATGAGATTAAAAATCCACTTACCCCAATGAAGCTCACCTTGCAACATTTACTTCGTTTGGAGCAAGAAGGGAAATTGGAAGATGCGGATAAACTGAAAAAATCTCTAGAAACCTTAATTCATCAAGTAGATGCCTTGAGTGGCATAGCCTCTTCATTTTCTACTTTTGCCAAGATGCCGCTTCCTTGTAATGAATTGATAAATTTTAAAGAAGTACTATCAAAGGTGCTGGAGCTTTTTAAAACCGATAAGCGGATGGAACTAGAATTCCAAGACGATTCATTTACCGATCAAATTTCTATTTTTGGGGATGATAAACTATTCGGGCGTGTTATTTCAAACTTGATCATCAATGGCATGCAGGCAGTAGCGCCTGGAATAAAGTCTCATATCCGTATATGGCTGTGGCTTACTGATCGCGCTGTATTTTTAGAGATTTCGGATAATGGGAAAGGGATCCCTTTAGCACTTCGAGACAAAATTTTTATTCCCAATTTTAGTACCAAGAGTCAAGGTTCAGGACTCGGTCTGGCCATTGCAAAAAGTGGGGTAGAAACTGCTGGAGGTAAAATTTGGTTTGAAACTAAAGTCGGCAAGGGAACTACTTTTTTCTTGACTTTTCCACTGATAAAAGATAAAATTTAATACAAAAGGAGTTCATTTCTATCGATTGAGCTCAAAGAAGATACCTTCAAAAGTCCAATAAACCTTTCCCTACAAATCAATTCATAAAAAAATGTAACTTTGTCTAATGTAGATAGTTGTCACACTAACTATTAAGAAGTGAAACAAATGAAGAAAAGTATCCTAGTGAGTGGAGGTACAAAAGGGATTGGAAGGGCGATCGTCGAACGGTTTGCCAAGGAAGGTTTTGATATTTTCACCTGTTCTCGAAATGGACAGGATTTACTCGCTTTGAGGCAATCGCTGGAGCAAGCCCATCCTGGGATTTTTGTAAGCACCCAGGTGGCCGATCTTTCCATAAAAGAGGAAGTTTTCGCTTTTGCCGAATCGGTAAAAGTCCAAGGGATTCCAGATGTAATCGTTCACAATACCGGAGTCTTCTTGCCAGGATCGCTTCACGAGGAGCCGGATGGAAATTTGGAATTTCTGATGCAAACCAATCTGTATTCGGCCTATTATCTTACCCGTGCCTTTGCCAAAGAACTAATAAAGCGCAGATCTGGGCATATTTTTAGTATTGGATCCATTGCCGGTATTACTGCTTATGCCAATGGAGGAAGCTACTCCGTGTCCAAGTGGGCTATGTTGGGGATGACGAAGTGTTTCCGTGAGGAATTTAAGCCATACCAGATTAAAGTGACCTCTATTTTACCTGGAGCTACCCTGACGGATACATGGGCAGGCGTGGATTTGCCTATAGAGCGATTTGTTAGTTCACAAGATGTGGCGGATTCAGTTTGGGGAGCGTATAACCTTTCCCCTCATGCTGTGGTTGAAGAATTAATTATTCGTCCCCAACTAGGAGATATTTAAGCTATGGAATCTCAATGGAAGCCTTTTGAAGGTGGTTATTGCAACAGTTTAACCCAGTATTCACGGAGAGTAACGATTCCGGTACGGGTAGGTGATGTGATCGTTGGTGGGGACAATCCCATCGTCGTGCAGTCCATGACTACGGTTGATACGATGGATACGCAAGGCTCTGTGGAGCAGTGCATCCGGATGATTGATTCGGGATGTCAATTGATTCGAATCACTGCGCCCTCGCTCAAGGAGGCGGAGAATCTGCGGAATATCAAGGAGGAATTGAAACGAAGAGGTTACAGTATTCCCTTGGTAGCAGACATTCATTTTACGCCCAATGCTGCGGAATTGGCAGCAAAAATTGTAGAAAAAGTGCGCATCAATCCTGGTAACTATGCGGACAAAAAGAAATTTGAAGTGCTGGACTATACCGATGCCTCCTACGCTGAGGAGCTAGAGCGCATCAGGGAGCGTTTTTTGCCTTTGATTAAAATATGTAAGCAAAATGGTACCGCCATGCGTATCGGCACCAATCACGGTTCATTGTCGGACCGAATCATGAGTCGCTACGGGGATAACCCGCTGGGAATGGTGGAGTCAGCTCTGGAATTTCTCAGAATCTGTGAAGACGAAAAGTATTACGATATCGTTATTTCCATGAAATCCTCCAATACGCAAGTAATGGTTCAGGCCTACCGCTTGCTGGTACAGAAACTCAATGAAGGAGGCTTCAAACCCTATCCCTTGCACCTAGGTGTCACCGAAGCGGGTGAGGCAGAGGATGGCAGAATCAAATCGGCTGTAGGCATTGGTACCTTATTGGAAGATGGACTAGGAGATACCGTTCGCGTTTCCTTGACCGAAGATCCAGAGTTTGAGGCACCTGTAGCCCGTGCTTTGATTGACCGGTACACACACAGAGCAGCGCATGCTTCTCTTCCTCCGATCAACGAATACCCCATCACCCCTTTTGAATACACCAAAAGGAAGGCGGCTGAAGTCTACAATTTTGGAGGACAAAATGTGCCCCGCGTAATCACAGATATTTCCAAAATCCAGCAGATCAGTGACCGAGAGATGAAAGCGGTAGGATATTTTTACTTGCCCGAACTGGATAAGTGGAAGATGAATGACCTTGGCTGTGACTTTATTTATTCGGGAAGTCATTCCATTCCTTTCATGCTACCCAATGGGATGAAAGAAATACAGGACTATTCGGTTTGGAAAAAAGTAGTGGACCAACAGAATAAATTTCCCCTCTATCATCTATCAGAATTTAGGGGAGCAACTCATTTTCATCCGGAACTAAATTTTCTTGAGGTATCAGATCTGGAAATTCAAGAGGCTATTGCTTTAGTCAATGCACGAAAAGACATAGTGCTCATAGTGAACACCTCGAATGTACATGCCCTTCCAGCATTTAGGAGGGCTTTTGTGGACCTTCTTTTGGCTTCTTGTTCTGTGCCAGTAGTCGTAAAAGTAAGATACCCCGAACAGCATGCAGATCAAACTATGCTTTATGCCGCAACCGATGTGGGAGGACTTTTGGTGGATGGACAGGGGGATGGAATTTTCATTTCCTTGCCTAAAGAATCCCAAGAAAGTCGACCTGCATTGTTAGAGCAGATAAAATTGCACAACTCGGTGAGTTTTGGGGTGCTCCAAGCTGCGCGAACGCGCATGTCCAAGACGGAGTACATTTCTTGTCCTTCTTGTGGGCGTACGCTATTTGATTTGCAAGAGACCACAGCGATGATTCGGAAGCGTACCGACCACCTGAAAGGCGTAAAGATTGGCATCATGGGCTGCATTGTCAATGGTCCAGGCGAGATGGCCGATGCAGATTACGGCTATGTAGGTTCGGGTAAAGGTAAAATCACCTTGTACAAGGGCAAGGAAGTGGTTAAGCGCTCCGTAGCCTCCGAAAAAGCGGTAGACGAATTGATTAACATCATCCGAGAGGATGGACGCTGGCTCGAACCAGAAACTATCTAAGATTCAAGCTTTACTTCTTTTGGAAGGAGAACTAAACTTAATTCCGTTGGCGGCGGTTACCTTATAAATCGAATTTCTCATGTCAGAAAAAAATCAAGTAAAGGAGTTTTTTAAGTTGGGTGAGGTAGGGAATTATTTTCTACGTGTATTCAAAAAGCCAGATCCAAATGCTCCGAGTAACATCAACTTGCGCTTGATGCATGGCATCAACAAGATTTCTATTTTAGTTTTCCTTTTTGCCGTTATTTTTTGGATGGTCAAAAGACTTTTTTTCTAAGAGAATCACGCTTTTCTTAATCCTAGGAGCTGATGGGCAGCATTTTTTAGGGAGGTCCTTAAAATAGAATTCCCACTTGGAAGTTTAAGCTATGGTACAAGATGGAAGTGGAGCTTAAGTAGCTAAATCCTGCCGGGAGTGTGGCTTTGGTACGAAAAAGAGGAATCTTTGGCTTGTTCTCGGATTGACTATGAGAGCCTTCATAAAAGTAGCTTGGCTGTCTTTTATAGCCAATACTTGCTGTAAGTGCCCATTTCCCTTTTTTGGCAGGAAGTTTTATACCTACTGCTGGGCGAAGCATTAATCCAGATTCGTGCCAAGTACTTGACCAATCTGTCCGTTCGACTTTTTCAAGAAGCGTAGACCCATAGCCTAGATCAAGGCTGCCAAAAAATTGGGGCTTAGAGGATTTTCCCAAAAATCCTCTCCATCCCAGGCCTACAGGTAATAGGGTTACACTAGGATAGTGGTCCAAGCCTAAAAAAAGTCCAAGGGCCTGATTTCGGAAGACTTTTTTGCCATGAAAGGCTGAAAAGGAAAAGTTGACCCGCGATTCAGTTTTATCTTCCCAAATGTTTTTTGTTTTTCCTGTTAGAAAGCCTACTTCCACCTGAGTAAACCTAGGTTTTGTCTGTGCTAGGGAGGCTTGAAGTCCGCAAAAAAAGAGGGCAATAAAAAAAAGAATCTGATTTTTCATGCCACTAGCTAACTTCAATAGGGTTGCTTACTTGGATACAGCTTAGTTTTTTAAGTTTGGCGGGATTGCTGTAATCGTACTGGCATACCCCGTCTGGACCGATTACGATCAAGGATTTAGGGCCTGGGATTAGGTCTGCCGACTTCATGGATTGGATGAATTCCAACTGATTTTTGTCGATGGATTGGATATCGTTAATCTTGAAACTTTTCAAACCATACTTCCCCTCGGCCACATACAGGTAGTTTTCCGCCAATCCCAAACCATGTGGGTTGAGCATGGGATAGGCTTTTTTGAGTTTGGGTTGGTAAGGATCCTTGATATCTAGTACATGCAATTCATTGACTCCATTGGCACAAAAATTTCCACTGCGAAGCGTCACAAAAGCATATTCCTCGTTGACTACGACCGGGTCGCAGGAGAGAACATGCTCGTATACAGCCATTCGGGTGGGAGAGGAAGGATTGGAGGCGTCATAGATATGCATGCCGCGGTTCGAACCGATAAATAGTTTTTGTTGAAAGGGAAAGATGGTCTCAATACCCCAGCCCAGTTCGATGGGCTTGAGGAACTTTGGTTCGGCAGGATTTTGGACATCAAATACCCGGAGTGTGGAAGCATCTACTGCAAAAAGATGCCCGTCCATCAGTGTAAATCGGGCCATGGATCCACCCGTACCATAGCTTTGGGAGGCTTTTGCCATATTTGAACTGAGGCTCATGTTAGGTCGTACCATCCACATGGTTTCAAATGCCCAGGAGGGGCTATCGCTAGTGAGCACGGTATCCTTGAAGGTGATGATTTTTCCAGTGCTGTGCTGGTACAAGTGGTTGAACACATCTTCCACCCGCTTCATTAGGCGGATATTTCGAATGTTGGTAAGGTCAAAGGCAAGCAAATCCACGTAATTGTCTGCGTACAAGATGTCGCTGTTGACGGCTAGGTCAATATTGCCTTCAATAGGGATAAAGCTTAGGTTGATGGGGTTTGCTGGATTTTTATTGTCGTAGACATGTATCCCTTTGTTGGGCTCGTTGATCAACAGGTAATCTTTGTAAATGTAGATTTTTCCCGCATTCTCAATCTCCTGAGCAGGAGCAATGGCGATTAACTTGGCTCGCACATCTTTCATTTCCAGATAGACGGGCATCATCGTACGGAAGGAGTAGGTGCTTTTGACCTCATCCATACATGAAAAAAGAAGGCTACTGCCAAAAAGCACGATAAAGAGGAATTTGATGCGATTTTTCATCGAGAGAGCTGTTTAAAAAGCGTGAGACAAAACTAATTTATTTCTAAACGTTTGGCTAATTCAATTCGCTACAAATCCAATCAAATTTTAAACTGAGGTAGGCTAATCCTGTTGGCGATGGAGAAAAAGGGGAGAGGGTTACGCGTTAATGCCCTACTTTTAGTTCTCCCGTTCTATTTTTTTTGAATCCAAAGGATACTTTTTAGTTCAAATGTGTAACTTAAGGGATTGACATATGCTATGAATTCACGACGAACATTTATTCAAAACACCTCTCTTCTCGGTCTTGCTATGAGTATACAACCCAATTTATCTGTATTTGCTGCCCAAAAGAAGGTGTTCGGCCACGGGGATTTTCAGTATACCCTCGATGCCAACTGGGGTAATTTAGAACCCACAAAAGTTCCGGTGATCAACTGCCATGAAATGGTGATGGATCGAAAGGGGAGGATGATTTTACTTACCGACGAGCCCAAGAATAATGTGATCATCTACAGCCAATCGGGCAAGTTACTAACTACCTGGACTTTGGGACTGACCTCAGCTCACGGCTTGACCTTAGTAGATGAAGGTGATGCAGAATACCTCTGGCTGGTGGATAATGGAGGCAGAGTTCTCAAAACTACCCTGGACGGCAAGGTGGTGGCTGAACTTGCTTCTCCCGTAGCGGAAGGAATTTATACGGATAAAATGCGGTGGGTGCCTACCGAGACAGCCGTAGCTCCCAACGGTGACCTGTATGTTGCCGATGGCTATGGATCTCAATATTTTTTACAGTACGACAGCCAAGGCAAATTTATCAGAAAATTTGGTGGGGCAGGAAATGGAGATGATCAGTTTAGTACGGCGCATGGAATCGCTATTGATTCAAGGGGAACAGGTGCTCCCAGCCTCTTGTGCACCTCTAGAGGTCACAATTCCTTCAAGCGCTTTACCTTAGAGGGGAAATACTTGGAAACGATCTTTCTGCCGGGTGCATTCGTTTGTAGGCCGGTTATTTATGGAGAAAATCTTTATTCAGGGGTTTGTTGGTCCAGGTTGAGGTACATGGAGCAAACAGATAACTCTGGGTTTGTGACCATCTTAAACAAAGACAATCGGGTGGTGTCCAATCCAGGAGGGACGGAGCCCTACTACCACAATGGAGTCTTGCAGGTCATGCTTCAAGAGGAGGCGGTCTTTCAACATTGCCACGATGTGTGTATCGATCAGGATGAAAACATCTATGTATGCCAATGGAATGCGGGGAAGTCTTATCCAATCAAGTTGACTCGAGTTTGATTTTGCTTTAGGTCTCTTGCTCAGGACCGTTTGAGAAATGGATATCGAGTGATAGCAATCCCGATAACCCAAATCGGCCTCAGCTGCGAGTATATGAATAAAATCAAAAGAGAAGGGAAGGAGGATCTGCTAGAGGGCGATATTTTCAAGCAAATCATCAGTGGATAAGCACATAAAATAAGTGGATAACTTGTTTTTTTATACTGAAATTAGTTGCAAAAATTGTGGGAAACTTTTTTAAAAAAGAGTTGGATTCTTTTTTTTTATCAACCACCTTTAATACATCAAGTAAGAGAAAAAAAGACCGGAAGTAAGATTTCGGTTTGTTGATTGAAAGTTTGAGATTGGGCATTAAAGGGGGGCCAGCCTTAGGGTGAGTCTCTGTAACGGGAAACCGCAGAAATGCCAATAACGATTGGTTTGAGTTTGATGACTTCCTCGGAAAGATTCAAATTTTCCCGCTCGAAGTATCAGAAGAGTAATCTTCTGATTGAAAGAGGTAACTCCACAAAAGCGAAAAAGGATTAATCAGCCCAAAATTTTCTTCGGAAGGTTTTGTAATAAAAATCGGGCGCAAAGGAACTGCCACTTAGTTGAGGTAGTTTGTAACGGGAAACCGCAGACGTGCAACAAAGATCGGCCTGGAAGTTTACCTTAGGGTAGCCTCTGGATTCCCACCATAAAGGAGCCTTTGCTTGCAAAGGTTTGAAAGGGGTAACCACAGAAATGGGGATGGGAATTTAAAAAATCAGGACAAGTCCGAAAGGGCGGCTTCATTCGATGATTTGGACCTGGGTAACTGGGAAAAGTCTTAAACTGTAGCTTGAGGGAGTCAGTGAACTAAGGGGATCTGTCGACCAAACGGGAAGCTTTCGAAAGAATTGCTTCCCGTTTCTGTTTTTAGACCTTTTGGCGTAAATTAGAGCATGTGATCTTTGCTCCTTTATTCTTTCCTGCTTTCCACTAGCTTTCTACTTACATGAACTGTTCAAATTCAGCTTTTCAAGTCTGCTGGGGAAAATTGGAATTCCAATCCCAAAACACAATCGACCAGGGCTGAATGCTATCTTCAAACCTATGAATGAACTGAAATCCGATCCTTTGGTGTGCAGACATGGATCGGTAGTTACTCAAGGCAATGGAGGTGATCACAAAATCAAAGGTGGAGGCATACTGCGCTTTGTAAGCTCCATATAGTTTTTCAAACAGGCCCGCACTCCGTTGTGATTTACCAATACAAACTTGGCCCACGATCATGGGTTGGTAGGAGGTCACTTTTTTGCCTGCCACTTGTAACTTTTCAAAATTGTCAAAAAGTGTAGCCATCATGGGAACCACAGTTCTCGATTCTAAAGTCATCGCCAGGATATAACCAACTACCTGCTCATTTTCTTTCGCAATGACATGCGAGGCTATGGCCTGCATCCTCTCCAATTGTTCCATGGTATGGGTAATGGTGACAAAGCCTTGTTCTGCTTTTTCTTCCTCTGAAAGGGCCGGCAAAAGATTTTCTCGTTGGAGGGCCAAAATCCCCTCGAGATCAGCGCTGGATTGGGAAAGACATAGGTGAACCATGTGATATCGTGAAAAACTTTCCTAAATAAGTATATTTAATCTTTCCGAAAAAATAGGTAGGAGATCAGTCAAGCAAGTAAAGATGGAATAGTCTTAGATTTTCTTTAAATTTCAGTCTACTTGAATTGCGCTTTCTATGAAACCTATTTCTTATTTCTATGGGCTTTGGGTGTTTCTCTTTGCACTTTTCGCCTATTGGCAAATCAATGATCCCGACCCGGAAGTTTGGGTGAGCATTTATGCTGTCGCTGTAATTTTTTCGCTTTTTGCAGTAAGAGGAATTTTTCCCAAATTGCCCCTCACCCTAGTCGTTGTCTTTTGCCTACTTGGAGCCGTATATTTCTTCCCAGGCGGAGTAAGCGATTGGATTGCTGCCGAATGGGCACAAAAAGACCTGACCATGAAAACACCTCAGATGGAAGAAAACCGAGAAACCTTCGGTTTATTCACGATTGCACTTGTTTTGAGTCCAGCACTTTACCGAGCTTGGAAAAAAAACTGATACAAACCCTTAAAAATTTCCACACTTAACTCTAAAATCCATGCGTATTCTCTTCCTTCTCTTACTCTTTATTTCCAGTACTATTTTGGTAAAAGCACAGCAAACAATCACGAGCTCCTATTTTGAAATGCGCACCTACACGGTAAATGATGGCAAGATGCCGGATCTTATTCAACGTTTTCAAAATCATACCCGGACCCTCTTCAACAAACATGGAATTGAAAATGTGGCCTACTTCCTATCAGAGGAGCAACCTGACAAGCAGCTCACCTTTATTATTGGATATCCATCCGCATCTGAACGAGATATCCGATGGAACAATTTTGCGAATGATCCCGAATGGAAGGCGGTAGCCGCTGCCTCTGAAGCGAATGGGAAGATAGTCCAAAAAGTAGATCAAGTATTTATGGTATGGGCCCAGGGTCTTAATTCTCGGAAAGTTTCTCGACCAAGTGGCATTTTTCAACTGCGAACCTACCACCTTCTTCCAGGAAAGTTGGAGGCTATCCAAACTCGATTCCGAGATCATACGCAGGTCTTATTTGAAAAGCAAGGCCTCTCCAACTATCCCTATTGGATTACGGTTGAAAAAGAAGGCTTACAGCCCAAATTGGTTTACTTTATTGGGCATCAATCCAAGGATGAATTTAAGACAGCATTTGCTGGATTCGTAGCCGATCCTGAGTGGATTAAAGTGCGCGATGCTTCCGAGGTTCCAGGTAAGATTGTAGAGAAGGTCGATACGGTTTTTTATATCCCGCTGCCTTTTTCACCAATGAAGTAAAGGGTAAACTGATTATCCGCAATTTGGCCAATTGATTACCGAGAAAGGTGGGTAGTGGCGGGTAATCGTCGACAGCTGACAGCCCACAGCTACTTGAGTAATTCTCGCCTTCCAAAACGGTCTTAGCTACTCTTTAACCAAATTTTCATGGAGGAGGTGTAGCGATTCGAATTTAGTATTGGTTGCTATGCTACTAACTCATTCAAAACCATGTCTCGGATTTTACCCATTTTAGTTTTAGTACTCCTCTTTTCTTGTCAGGAGTCGGAAAGTCCTAAGGGATGTGCCGTTGCTAATCCCATTGAAGATTTGCCTTGGCTGAGGGAGGAAATTAAAAACACCATTGATTTGAATTTGGTTGACTACTTCTACCTTATTCAAGGAACTTACAAAGGAGCAACCGTCTTTTCTTTTCTGAATTGCTGTCCTTTTTGCAGGACAGTGCCTCAAATCCTGGATTGCGAGGGCAAGGTGATCAACGCATTTATCACAGATGTGACGGATCAAAAAGTAATCTGGCGACCTACATCATCTGTTTGCAACTAGACAAGTTAATCCAAACCTACAAAAACAAAAAACCACTCCAATTTTGGAGTGGTTTTTTGTTTACCGTGGGGAATCTGTTGCTTACTTCGCGTTGAAGGTGATGCCCATGATGATAAAGGTACCTAAATCTGCTCCTTTGGCGTCACTTACAAAATACAGGGTGTGCTTCTTGCCATCCCCAGGGCTAGTCAGTGTCAATTTTGCCTGGTGCATTAGGATAGGCATGTTTGGAAGCTTCATTCCTTGGCTTGGCGCATGGGTGCCTTTTCCAACGATTGCTCCTGATGGGCTATCCAATCTGATCTCAAAGTCTACAGGAACTTTAATAGGTTCCTGTGAAGCAGTCATCAAGGTAACTGATCCAATGCCTGTTACATCCAAGGCAGTAAGTGAGAAGGATCCTTTTGTATTTGGAACAGTCAAAAAGGTCTTTCCGTCAAATACCATCTTGGCATAGCCAGAGAAGCCTCCAGCTTGTTCCAAGTTGATGGTATTTGGGCTCAAAACTAAAGAGCTAGATCCGGTTAGTGGTTTGATATTCGTTCCTCCTTGGTCCGAATAAGATGCTGAAATCACCAAAGATCCAGTTGGAGAGGCAGGTTTACCCAAAGTTGGGTCAAGGCTACCTGCAGCACCCAAATTTGGTTTGCTTTCCTGTCCAAGAAAAAGGATGTAGGTCACTAAAGAATTTAACTCCGAATTCTTCAGGTCTGGGTAAGCCGGCATGGCTTTTTCTCCCCATACACCTGCGCCACCATTCTTGATTTTTTTAACCAAATAGTCTCGATCACTTTCTCTGTATTTTTTGGCTAAATCCGCATACGCTGGCCCAATGGATTTTTCATTTTCGTTGTGACAGGTCTTGCAAGTGAGTGATTGTAACAAGGACTTTCCTGTCATGGCTTCGCTCATGATTTTATGTCCCATATCGGCTTCTGCCTGGTCAATGCCCTGTAGATAGTCTGCTGCTACATACAAGCTGCTCATATCCGAAGCCGCTTCTGGGTGGTCTTCGTCGCTCACTGCTATGGTGTAGTTCACTTTTTTACCAGGGAAGTAAAAGGATTGGTTGCCCACTACAGAGATGCTCACCTGCGGTGCGACATTGCCTGAATAAACGGCTACCAATGGACCTTTACCTGTCAATCCAGCTGCATCTGCAGCAGTTACCTGAATTTCAAATTCTCCTGTGGCAGTGAATGAATGCGTGAGTGTCGGTTCTTTAGTTGTCTTCGTAACTCCAGCACCTAGATCCCAAGTATAGGTAATTGCGTCGTTTTCAGGATCTGAAGCAGTAGCAGTAAAGGTTACCTGAAGTGGGCTTTTGCCAGAGGTTTTGTCCACCTTGACTTCAGTTACCACTGGAGGGCGGTTGCCTCCGTTGTAATCTATTCGGAAGAGGCCTGCATCTGGATTTTTGGCAAACCAGCCATTGCCATATTCAAGAATGTAAATCTTCCCGTCTGGGCCCATTTCCATATCAATCAAGGCGTTGAATTTGGTGCCAGGCATGAATGGTTCCATCTTATCGAAATCTCCATTTTCCTGCATGCTTACTACCTTGATCCAACCTCTAATCCAATCGTAGATGAAAAGCTTGCTATTGTAATAATCTGGCATGCGTGTTTCTGAAGGATACATATCCGAATAATATAACGGACCAGCCATGGCATTTCTGCCTCCTGTTCCCAGCTGCGGGAAGTCAGGAGAGGCGGCATAGGGATACCAAATGAATGCCGGTTCCACAGCAGGAAGTTTCTTCAAACCGGTATTGTTTGGTGAATTGTTGATTGGGCCCGCTGGATCAAACGAAGGGCCAGGTTGACCTGTTTCGTAATTAAACTCCGTATAGGCAAAGTTATTTCCAATGATGTAAGGCCATCCAAAGTGTCCTGCCTTTCGTGCTTGGTTGACTTCATCGTAACCTCTAGAGCCCTTGGTAGCTAAGGAATCGTTGTTGGCATCAGGACCTACTTCACCCCAATAGAGGTAGCCGTTTTTCTGATCCACAGAGATTCGATACGGGTTTCGAAGTCCTTGAGCGTAGATTTCAGGACGAGTGCCTTCTGTTCCCTTAGGGTATAAGTTGCCTTCTGGTACCGTATAGGTACCATCCTCGGCTACTTTGATTCGGAGAATTTTTCCTCTTAGGTCATTTGAGTTGCCCGAACTTCTTCTAGCATCCCATTGCTTATTGCCTTCACGGCTATCCACTGGGGCATAACCATTGAGGGTGTATTTGGAACCTTGCTGGTTGAATGGGGTGGAGTTATCTCCTGTAGATAGGAATAGGTTTCCATCCTTATCAAAAGCGATGGATCCACCGGTATGGCAGCAGATGTTCCGCTGGGAGTAAAGTTCCAAAATTATTTGCTCGGAACCCATGTCCCACTTGCCGTCTTTGTATTTGAATCGGGAAAGGCGATTGACTTCCTTGTCACCTGTAGGTGCATAAAAGGCATACACCCAGTTGTTGGTGGCGTAGTCCGGATCTTTTTGAATTCCCATCAATCCTTCTTCTGCATTGACGCCTTTTACCTCTGTTTTCCAGTAGACGTCTAGCTTTACAATTTCTTTAAGCTCACCAGTAGCTTGGTTGTATTGTAGAATTTCTCCTCTACGTTGCGCTACTAGAATATCTAAGTTAGGCAGGATGGTCATCTCCGTAGGCTCGGTAAACTGGCCCATGGAAAGTACTGTCTTGGTGAATCGATTTTCTTCTGGAGTACGTTTGGATGTTGCTTTGTCGTAGTCCAACTCCATGTTTTCGCCAATGGTGTACTGAATTCCCGCTAAAAGATGCTTTAAAAAATCGGCCTCTTCGTAGGATTCGTTGGTATGTCCACCTCCAGTATAGAATGCTCTTCCTCCATCAAAATCATGGTACCAAGCGATCGGGTGCTCGCCCATATCCAATCCCCCTTGGTAGGAAGCTTCATCTAAAAGAAGTAGCTTTTTGGTGTTTGGATTTACTTTTTTGTAGCTGTACCACTCGTCTGTACGAGCCCAGCTATCAGGAAGTGTTTCTGTGGAAGGGTGTTTTTCCCCTGTTTTGGTCACTTTTCCCGGTTGTACATTTGGGTGTGGATCGTTGATCTCCGGATGGTCTGTAAAATATCCCCCTACAAGGCGGCCGTACCAGCCCCAGTCGTATTCTGTATCTGCTGCGGCGTGAATGCCCACAAATCCACCACCCGACTGGATGTATCGTTCAAAATCAGCCTCTTGGTAGTGGTTCAAAACATCTCCGGTGGTGCTTAGGAAGATGACCGTAGCGTATTGCCCAAGGTTTTCTTCGTTGATCAGCTCCGCATTACTCGTGGTGTCCACGGCAAATCCATTTTCAGTCCCCAGTTTTTGGATGGCAGCAATGCCTTTGGGAATGGATTCGTGGTAATATCCTGCTGTTTTGCTAAATACGAGCACTTTAGGATTGCCCTCACGCTTTTTGGAGCAGGAGGAAATCACCGCTCCAACTAGAACGAGCAATAGGACTAGGTTTCGTAGGTTTTTTTGGCACTTCATAGGGGTAGAATTACTTTGTCAAAAATAGCAAAAAAGAATAAGTTTTTAATGTAACTAAGGTAACTAACTTATAGTTTGAGAGATAAGGGATCAAGCGGTAGATTTTATCGATGAACGCAGGGATTTAGATTTTTTGTGCTCCCCCGCCTGGGGCAACTTCTATAAAATCAGGGGTTAATAGGTATTTCTTTTGGTAGGCAGCGGTGATTTTTTCCTGGATTGACACCCAGGCGCTTTCTTTTACAAGGCCAAGGAGGCAACCTCCAAAACCTCCACCCATCATTCGCGCTCCCAATACGCCTTCCATGCCAATGACTTCTTGGGCGAGAAAATCCAATTCAACGCAGCTGACCTCAAAATCCTGACTCAAGCTTTGGTGAGAAGCCTTTAGCAGTTGGCCAAGATGAACTAAGTCATTCCTTGACAGGGCCTTTGCTGCCTCTAATACGCGGCTGCATTCGCTGATGACATGTTTTGCTTTTGGGAAAAGGCCAGCTGGTAGCAAGTATTTAACTTTGGGAAGATCCGTCAGGGACAGGTCCCTGAGACTAAGTAGTTCGGGATAGGTAGTTTGAAGTAGGGATACACTCTCCTCACAGGCGGAACGGCGCTGGTTGTAAGCGCTTGCTGCAAGGGAATGGGAGACCTTCGAGTGCACCAATACAAGCTTGTATTCTCCGAGTTTTACGGGTAGGTAGTCATGGCTTTGGCTGCGGCAGTCCAGCAGCATAGCTTTACCTTCTTGCCCGAAGACAGAGGAATAGGGATCCATAATACCGCAATTAACACCTGCAAAAAGTTGCTCTGCTTTTTGAGCGTAGCGTGCCAAGTCTTTTTTAGGAATATGAAGGTCAAAGGCTTCGGAAATTCCCAAGCCTACTGCTACGGAAAGTGCGGCAGAGGAGGAGAGGCCCGCGCCAAGGGGCAAATTGCCGCCGATCACGAGGTCAAATTCTTTTATCCGATAGCCGGCCTGCTTAAATAGGGTACAGATCCCCATTACATAAGTCGCCCAATGTCCTTTTTTGGGAGACATGCTATCCAGTTCGAAACTAAATTCCTGGTCAAAGTCTAGGGAATAAAGCCGGCAGAGGCCCAATTCATTTTTTGTAATTCCAGCCCAGATCCCTTGCTTTACCGCAGCAGGAAAAACAAATCCTTCCTGGTAATCGGTATGCTCTCCAATCAGGTTGATTCTTCCAGGAGCAAACACCACAAGTGGATCTGCTGCGAATAGCTGGCTAAAGCAGGCTATGATCTTAGAGTTCATCAGCAAGGCTGTTCGGTAGGGGTGATCAAGGGGGAAGAGTTTTATTTTTTATTAGGAAAATGCTGGGATGACTTTCGGACCACCAAGGTTGTGTCTAACACGATGGAGATGGGGTCTTCCGATGCCATTCCATCCAATTGATCGAGCAAATGGCTCACAGCCAGCTTTCCCATTTCATAGCCTGGTTGGGCGACGGTGGTCAAGGGCGGCTCGACCACGGCAGCAGTAGGATTGTCTGTAAATCCTGCTAACGCAATGTCCTCAGGGATGCGGATTCCTGACTTTTTCCATTCGGTCAACACATCCACGGCCATGGGATCGATCATGCAAAAAACAGCTTCAGGCCAAGGATCCATACAAAGGATATGTTGGGCTACCTGAAGGTTGCCTTCCAGGGTGAGATCGGTAATATGAATTAGGGAGGAATCCTCAGCAACCCCAAATTCAGCTAGCGCGCGAAGGTAGCCTTCCTTTCTCTTTTTAGAAATGTAGAGGTCTTCGGGTCCAGATGCATAGACGATACGGCGGGAACCGTTTTCCAACAAGTGCTTGACCACCTGATAGGCGCCACTGACATCGTTGAAGGTTACTTTTGAAACGGGAATCTCTTCCTCTACCCGGTCAAACAAGAGGAAGTTAATCTCCCTATCGTAGAGTTCATAGAGGTGTTCGTAGGTATTTGTTTCTTTACTTAGGGAAATCAAGAGTCCATCTACTTGGCTGGAAACTAAGGTTTGGATATTGGCTTTTTCTTGCGCGATCGATTCATTGCTTTGGCAGATTATCACATTGTAGCCACGGCTGTTGGCGATATCTTGAATGCCGCTGATGCAGGAGGCGAAAAAGTGGGAGGTAATTTCAGGAACAATGACGCCCAGCGTTTTGGATCTACTGATGCGAAGGCTTTGCGCAAGTAAGTTGGGATGGTAGTTCATCTCCTTGGCAACTTCGACTATTTTTCGCTTCGATTCATGATTTAGTTCAGGTGAGTCTTGTAGGGCTCTGGAAATGGTAGACACGGATACCCCAAGCCTCTTGGCGATTTCCTTCATTGTAACTTGTCTCCCCTTTCTCATCCTGCTTATTTTTTAGATTTTTTTACCTTGAAACCGTCTGCAATTACGAATAAAGCAAAGATTTTAAAAAAAATCACTATTCTTGATAAATAGTAGCTAAAACTGTTTCGCCAACAGCTTTCAAAGTGCGACGATCAATTACTTCCAAGGCATCCTGGTGCGTATGGTGGTAAGCTCCAAATCCTAGATTTGGTGAGAAATCAATGATGTCGATCGTAGGAATGCCCGCCCATTCGTTGGTAAAGGCATGGTCATCCAAAATTTCGGCTACGTCTTGTTGGATAAAGAAGCCAGAATGTCCAAGCGTACCCGCTATCCCCCACACTTTGGAGAGGATGCCGCTTGCATATTTTCTAGAATAGCCTTCACGGTAGAAGCGGGCGTTTTTTCCACCCACCAAGTCCACCAAAATCCCGTAGTATGCAGAGTAGTTGGGAAGGTGTTTATTTTTCGACCAGTACTGGGAGCCGTGGCACCACCAGATTTTGGTATTGTCGCGTGTCAACGCATACTCTGGTTCCCCGTCGTCCTCCCCATCAAAGAAAATCAGATCAATCCCTATCTCGGCAGAAAGGGGCTGGCTTGAGATGTTCCGAGCAATCTCTAATAGCACGGCCACACCTGAGGCGCCGTCATTCGCTCCATCGATGGGTTCCGAGGTGCGTGTTTTGTCCTTGTCTGCAATGCGTCGGGTATCCCAATGTGCTGCCAATAGGATCCGCTTGCTCGCTTGTGGATTGATGGATGCAATTACATTACTTAGGTCCCAGGTCAAATCGTCGTAGGTCTGGGCCTGAAAGTCTTGAAATTCAACGGACCAGCCGTATTTTTTCAAGGTTTCCATCATCCACGCTTTGGTGGCAGCATGCCCTGGGGTACTGGGAACTCGGGGACCGAAATCCACTTGTTTTTGTACAAAATTATATGCTGAATCTGCATTAAAGGCAGGATAGGGCTTTAATTCGGTGCTTGTGTTGCTGCTTTCAGTAGTTTTTTGCTCTGCGCAGGCGGCAAGCAGGAATACCGGCAGTAGGAGTAGCCACAGGATTTTATTCTTCATAAGCCCAATCAACACGGTCTTTCATGTCTTTGACTACAAAGCCCATGGACTTGAGCCCCAGTCGAATTTCATCCACTTTGGCGTAGTTTCGGGCTGTTTTTGCTTCGGTGTACTGCCGAAGTAGGAGGTCCAAAAGTCCTTCCTGTACCTCGCCTTTTTCTTCCAACAAACCTAAAATCTCCTCCACAAAGGTGGTATAGGTGGCAAGCATCTTGGTAAATACCTCTTCTCCCAAGGTAGCGGAATGCAGTTGTCCTGTGAAAACGGAGTTGATCTTCTTTAGCAAGTTAAATAGGTGCCCAATGGCCTGAGCGGTATTGAAGTCATCGTCCATTGCACGGTAGGCAGCGGTGATGCTTGCTTCCACCTGCTGCAGGTGTTCCCCATCTAGTGCCACCTCTGGATTTATATCATAGTGCATATTCCGGGCGATTCGTAGTCCGTTAATGATCTTTTTATATCCTTTTTGTGCGGCGCGCAGTGCTTCGTTGGAGAAGTCCAGCGTTGAGCGGTACTGGGCCGTAAGGATAAAGTAACGGATAGTCATCGGGCTGTAAGCCTGTTCCAACAGGGGGTGCTTACCTGTGAAAAGCTCCTGTAGCGTGATAAAGTTGCCCAGGGACTTGCCCATTTTTTGCCCGTTAATGGTAATCATGTTGTTGTGCATCCAGTACTTGGCTGGATCTTGGTGGTTGCAGGCATTGCCTTGTGCGATTTCGCACTCGTGGTGCGGGAAAATTAAGTCCATACCCCCGCCGTGGATGTCAAAGTGATTGCCCAGGTATTTGGAGCTCATAGCGGTACACTCGAGGTGCCAGCCTGGGAAGCCTATACCCCAAGGGGAAGGCCACTTCATGAGGTGCTCAGCAGAAGCATTTTTCCACAAGGCAAAATCCACGGAGTTCCGCTTTTCACCTTGACCATCCAAGTCACGACTTCCACTCACTAATTCTTCAATGACACGCCCCGAAAGTTTGCCGTAAGTATATTTCTTGTTGTAGGCGAGTACATCGAAATAAACAGATCCATTGACCACATAGGCGAGCCCTTCGTTTAGGATGGCTTCCACCAAGGCGATTTGCTCGGGGATATGACCGGTGGCACGGGGCTCAATGTTTGGTTTCCATGTATTGAGCAGGGCTATGTCCCGGTGGTAGGTGTCCGTGTATTGCTGGGCAACTTCCATGGGTTCCAGCTGCTCCAGCTTTGCTTTTTTGGCGATTTTATCTTCCCCTTCGTCTGCATCTCCAGTGAGGTGACCCACATCGGTGATGTTGCGGACATAGCGCACGCGGTATCCCAAATGCGTCAAGTAGCGGTTGACCGTATCGAAGGTGATGGCCGGGCGCCCGTGTCCCAAGTGTGCATCTCCATATACTGTAGGTCCGCAAACATACATACCTACAAAAGGAGGGCTGATCGGCAAAAAATTTTCCTTCTGTCGAGAGAGGGTATTGTATACTTTGAGCTGATGTGCTTTCATGAGTAGCTTTTGAGACGACCTTTGCTGTTTTTAACAACAGCGAAGGTCTGTTTTGTTACTTGTTTTAACAATACCGAAGGTCTGTTTCTAACTTAATTTAATAGTGTAAGTTAAACCTCAAAGGTTAGAAAAAAACCTTCGAGGTTTTAATGTTTGAAGTGGCGGACACCGGTGAGTACCATGCGCATGCCCTTTGCATTGCAGTAGTCAATGCTGTCCTGGTCTTTGATCGAGCCTCCAGGCTGTAATACTGCAGTGATACCTGCTTCATGGGCGATGGCTACGCAGTCAGGGAAAGGGAAGAAGGCGTCGGAGGCCATCACGGCACCCTTCAAGTCGAAGCCAAATTCTTTTGCCTTGGATATGGCCTGTCTTAGGGCATCTACTCGGGAGGTTTGACCTACTCCAGAGGCAAATAGCTGGGAATCATTGCTTAGGACGATGGTATTTGACTTGGCATGTTTGCAGACTTTAGCAGCAAAGACAAAGGCGTCCAGCTCTTTTTCACTCGGCGCTTGCTTTGTGGCAAGGGTAAAGTCGCTTTTGCTTTCGGTAGCCAGGTCCTTATCCTGTTCGATGATCCCGTTGAGTAAGGTTTTGATCTGCCTCGTTCCCGGTACCTCTGCTTTTTGCTGAAGGAGGATGCGGTTTTTCTTGCTCATCAGCACGGCAAGCGCTTCTGGGCTGAAGGCAGGAGCAATGAGTACCTCGAAGAAAAGGGAATTCATTTCCACAGCGGCTTCTTGATCTACAGGGCGGTTGGTTACCAATACCCCGCCAAAAGCAGAGGTGGTGTCCGCCGCGAAGGCCTTTTGGTAGGCTTCCTTTACGCTGGAGCCGGTAGCACATCCGCAGGCATTGGTATGCTTTAGGATGGAGAAGGCTGTTTGGTCTGGAAATTCGGCGATCAGATGAACGGCAGCATCGATATCTACCAGGTTGTTGTAGGATAGTTCCTTACCATGTAGCTGCGCAAAAAGGTCCTCCAGCTTGCCGTAAAAATGAGCCGACTGGTGTGGATTTTCGCCATAGCGAAGGGCTTTGGACTGGCTTTCTGAAATCTTCAGTGCAGGGATATTTTCTAAGCGGTTGAAGTAGTTGAAAATATGGGTATCGTAGTTGGAGGATACTTGATAAGCCTGCGCTGCAAAATAGCGTCTATCCTCCAAGGTGGTGGCGCTGTCTTGGGCTTCCAGTTTGGCTGCTAACTCTTCGTATTGATTTTTGGAGGCGATGATGGTCACATCCTTGAAATTCTTGGCTGCTGCGCGGATCAAGGAGATGCCGCCAATGTCTATTTTTTCGATGATCGCATCTTCAGAAGCTCCGGAGGCAACTGTTTCTTCAAATGGATATAAATCTACGATCACCAGATCAATGGCGGGTATGTCATACTTAGCTGCTTGTGCGATATCCCCTTCGTGGTCTCTACGTTGGAGGATACCTCCAAAAACCTTGGGATGTAGGGTTTTTACTCTTCCTCCAAATATGGAAGGATAGCTTGTAAGCTCTTCTACGGGAATTACGGTAGCTCCTTGTGCCTCAATAAATTCCTGGGTGCCGCCAGTAGAATAGATGGTGACTCCATCCTGCTTCAACAAAGCGATGATGGGTTCAAGTTTGTCCTTGTAATAGACCGAAATGAGGGCAGATTGTATTTTTTTGAGAGCCATTGTAAAAGAAATGAGGAAAAATCGAAGAAGGCATAAATGTAGAAAAAATGTGTGGAAGGGCTTGGGCCAAAGGATAAGAATTTTAAAACTGTTATTTAATCATTTTACAGACATACTGTTGGTAATAGTTGGGTTTTATTCGTTGTCGTATACGTAATTTTCCTTTGTCGATTTATCCCATGGCCTCATAAAAATATCATTTGCGTCAAAGCTATTTTTTAAACCATTCAATCCTCATTTCAATATGTTTAGGTGTATATCGGTTGGGTTCATTTCGTTCTACATTAATCTTCAATTTGTCCACTTTATGCTGACGATCTACTGCTTTAATTCCAAAGGGTTTAATTTGATTTGAAGATTCTATTGATATTCTTCACCCAATTCAAAAAGGGGATCTTAAACAATATCCGAAATACCTTTTGGCATTCTATTATTTTAGATTTGATAATGCATAACGAAAAACACCCCCCTTATCGGTTGCTGCAATTATGTATTCGTTATTAAGTTCTAAATCGAAAATAGTTAAATCGGTTAAGCCATTATTAATTGCTTTCCAACTATTTCCATCATCTTTAGAGTAAAAAACACCAGCACCAAACGACCCCGCAACAATTAAATCAGTATTCCTGGCAAAACCTCTATAAGAACCTGAAGCAATTCCTCCTCTTAACAAAGTCCAATTGGCCCCCAAATCTGTTGAGCGAAAAACTCCCGTTCCAATGGGTCCAGCAGCAAACAACGTGTTTCCCTTACTTTCCATAGCTCTAAAATTAGTTGCTCCATTTAAACCATTGTTAACTGAAACCCAGTTTGATCCCCAATCAGTACTTTTATAAATACCAGCTCCGTTTGTGCCAACAAATAAGGTATTATTAATAGCGGTAATAGATCGTACATCGGTTGCTGCTAAACCCGCACTGCTCCAATTATCTCCTTTGTTAGAAGACATAAAAACTCCTACAGGCGAAACAAAAAATAATCTTGTACCCACACTTAGTATCCCGCTACCCCGCAAATCTGTTAATCCAGAACTTTTGGAAATCCAGTTTGCACCATTGTCTGAACTTCTAAAAACACCTTGGCTAGTACACGTATAGATGTAGAAATTGTCTTTTGTAAATCCACGTGTAGGACCTACTGCATCATTTCCGGAGTTTGATAGCGAGTAATTAGCTGCTGCATCAGTGGATTTATAAATTCCAGTTTGTCCACCAGCAAAATTATAATTATCATTCGTTAATAGTGACTGCATATTCAAGCCTGCCGTTCCTCCAGACTGTTGCCATTGTGCAAAAACCGCATCTACTGCGAGGGGTTCAGTATCCTCTTTACTACAACCTGTTGCAGTTAACAATCCTATACCTATCATGAAAAATGATTTTATTAATTTGTTTTTCATGATTGATTTCTTTGTGTTTTTAATAACTAAATAGTTAAAAGCACTTTTGATATTTTATGGATTCCAATCGATTCATGGAAGATTAAAAAACGCATAGGGTAACATCTACTTTTTTATTAATAAACGTCAATCTCCAATTCTTTCTACACGAAAACCTACGCCTTTCCCCTTCACAAACTTTGGTGCCCCCACTGCGCCCTTTAAGTAAATCCAGGGTTCGGGCAATAGGCTATTGTCACCGAGCTGCTGGAACTTACTAAAGAGACCTTCTTCGCCTATAACTTCCTCGCAAGAAATACCAATAACATTGATCTGGTATTTACCTTTCGGAAATTGCTGACCAGCTATCACTTTGTCAGTGGTGACTTCAACAATCTCGCAGGGTGGAGTTTTTGGACCTTGTCCATGCGAGGAGAAACTGATGCAGTACAATAGAATACTTAGAAATGTTATTTTCTTCATGATTGATTATTTATTATTTTAAATCAATGATATCCGAATAAACCACAAGACACCAAGAAATTAGTCTACAAAAACCCGTTGAAGTGTTCAATTTTGACTACTGCAATTCTAAAAGGTTTAATTTATCAATCTTCTTTTACTTCATCTGCCTTAACATCATCTTCTACATCCTTGATTTTGTACTTTTTAAATAAGTATACAGCAAGATAGTAAATAATTGTTCCAGTAATTACGGCAACATTGAGATCAAGTACTACTGTGATGATAGTTGTATATAGGATCAGAAAGAATTGGAAATTGCGATTTTGATTTTTCCACCAACTGTTTTTAAAATAAGTTGAAGTAAATCCCCTCTCTGTAACATCCCAACCTGCTTTAAACAAAACACCTGAAAAAACGGCAGCAGGAATTAGGGAAATCCAATTGATAAAAAAGACTATCCAAATCAGTACAAAAACACCCATCAAAACGCCAGAAATTCGTGTTTGGGCATTTTCTTTGATTAAAAGTACAGATCTAATAGTAGCTTGTGCCCCTGGTATACCTTGTAACAATCCTGAAATACCATTCGCCAAACCTTGAGCAATTAGTTCTTTATTCTGCTTTGTTTTTTCGCGAGTCATTTTGTCAATTACCAGCGCGGTAAGCAAAGAATCAAGAAATCCCAGCACCATTAGTTGTAAAGCAAAAGGGAGTGCCATTAAAATATATTTTGATTGAAGTATCTCCCCTTGAGGAAAATACGATTTTAGAATTGTAACAAAATCTTTTATGCTGTGGATATCAGAACCTAATTTTACTTTTTGAACTGGAAGCATAAATAAGTTACTTAAAATACTTCCAAGGATAATTGAAATTAATACAGCAGATAAAAGAGAACGATATTTTGCTTTAACAATCCTTTTAAATATTAAAGGTAATATTAAAATCAGCAGCAAGACACTTAGAGCTACTGAAATATTAAGTAAAAAACCGCCTTCCATTACGGTTTTTCCAGCAACTCCGAAAATTTTAGCTAATTGATCCCACCAGATTAGTACAGCGATTCCATTCATAAAGCCCATAATCACAGCATTTGGCACATAATTAATCAACCTGCCGACACGGAGCAACCCACAAATGATCATCAGTAAACCACTCAACACGATGGTGAGAGTAATATATTGTTCAGCTAGTATTGTTTTATCAGGGAAGGATTCATATGCATTTGCAATGAGCAGTGCCGTGATAGCAGTCATTGGTCCTGTTGGTCCAGAAGCCTGAATACGAGTGCCCCCAAAAGAAGAAGCAATGATAGGAATAACAGCTGCTCCTATCATTCCTGCAAAAGCACCTCGGCCACTCATTACACCAAAGGCAGCCCCTAGCGCCAAAGCTGCAAAACTTACTGTCAATCCTGCCAAGAAATCACTAAGCCAGCGATTGGTCTGAGAGTTTGTATTTTCGATCATAAATTTTAACCCTATAAAAACTTTTACAATTTAAGAAGTGGTGGCTTTACAACACAAATATTTATGTGAAAAATTTAACTTAAGCCTTACACTAATCTGTCATAGAATACAGTATTCACTGTTTTTCAAAACCGATGTTGTATGCTATTTTTATTAATTTTCAAAAAATACTACTCGTCCTGTTACTATTTCGTGAATGGCACCAAGGATAATAACTTCACCTTTTTCAATCATTTCTTTCAATATTGCGCTACGTTGCTCTATTCCTTCTACCGTACGGTGAATATTTATAATTGTTACTTTTTCTACAAATTTCTTATTACTTGAATTACGATTCTTTACTTCTGTTTTCTCATCATAAACTGCTGGTTGAATTTTACTTAACAATGCGGTTAAATTCCCCAATTCTATGTGGTCGCAAGCACCTTTTATTGCACCACATTCAGTGTGTCCAAGCACTAAAATTATTTTTGCCCCAGCTATTTTGCAAGCAAACTCCATACTGCCTAAAATATCTTCGTTGATAATATTTCCCGCAATTCGTACGCTAAAAATATCACCTAAACCTTGGTCAAAAATTAATTCGGAAGAAGTTCGACTGTCGATGCAACTTAAAATTATTGCAAATGGGTATTGTTTCTCGGCTGTATATCCTGCTTGTTCTAATAAATTTCGGCTCAATTTTAGATTATTAATAAATCTGAGGTTACCTTCTTTCAAAATTTGAAGTGCGCTTTTTGGCGTTAATTTGGACTGTGTTTCCTTCGTGTGATATTTCATAATTTTTGATTTAAATACAATTTATCATTCAATTTTTTGATTCTTAAATAATTGTGATTGGTCGCAATTTTACCAGTGAAGTAGGATAGACCTTGACAACAGCGATCCCCCATCTGTTAGACTGCCCACGGTCCACGGCACCCTCACTTTAATTTCAATCCTTATTTTATTTGGCAACTGGTAACTAATTGGATATACAGATGGATAAAAATATTTTTTGAAATTGATTACGCTTGGTTTTTGGGGAGTACTAAACATGCCTCTAACTTTTAATCCTGTGGATATAATGGCCTAAAGATTTATAAAAAACGATAATTTTATTATTTTATTTGTCGATTAACACATTAGCAGTTCTTAATGTTCAGAAAGAGAATTGCAAATTTCACGGTTTACTTTACTAATTCTCGCTGCATCTAACTTAATTACTTTCCTGTCGTAAGTCATTAATCCATTTATTTCAATTTCTACATCTGTGGTTTGGGTATAAATGGCGGCTGAGAATCCGCTTGCGATTTGCTTTTTTAGTTTTTCGGCTAAAACAATATATGCATCAGTAGCCTCTACAGATGTTTTGTACTGCACATAGCCCCAGTTGCGCTCGTTTACCCATAAATGGTTGTCTGTAACAAGACCAATCCCACCATATTCACCAAGCACACCTACACGACCAGCATCATAGAGCGTCATTTGTGGGTCTGGATAATGGTGAATATCAAGCATGTCCCCAGTAGAATAGAAGTTTCCACCGCTGGCTGAGTTTACCAAGCGGGTTGGGTCGTAACTCTTAGTCCACTCAGCAATTTCAACGGTTTTAAATTGCCCCCAGGCTTCGTTGAATGGAACCCAAGTTACAATACTTGGACTTGAGATAAGCATATCCATAATCTCTTTCCATTCCTTTTTAAAATTTGTTTCTGATTCTGGTGTGCGGACATAATCCATTCCAGAGTAGTATCTATCAGTCTGCCATTCAGGTCCAGTATCACCGTTAGGCATATCTTGCCATACTAAAATTCCTTCACGGTCGCAATGGTAATACCAGCGTGCTGGTTCAACTTTCACATGTTTGCGAATGAGGTTGAACCCTAATTCTTTGGTTTTAAGGATATCAAACTTCAATGCTTCATCCGTTGGAGCAGTATAAAGTCCATCTGGCCACCAACCCTGATCGAGCGGGCCAAACTGGAAATAATCTTTGTTGTTAAGTTGCATCCTAACAATCCCGTTTGCATCTTTTTTAGTTGAAATCTTACGCATTCCAATGTAACTCTTCACCTGGTCGATTACTTTCCCTGTTCTGAGCAAAGAAACTTCGACATCGTACAAAAATGGCGATTCAGGACTCCATAGTTTAGCAGAAGGAATTGAAAGCAAAATTTCCTGATTGGCGACTCCTTTTCCTTGGGCAATGACTTTTCCACTTTCCAGAATCTTAACTTCAACCAAATCGATGGTTTTGTCTTCTGAATTCTGAGCTGCTATTGAAACAGTGTTTCTGTCGATATTGGTAACTGATCTAAGCTGAGTCAAATGATTATCACCTACTGGTTCAATCCACACGGTTTGCCATATGCCAGTTACTGCCGTGTACCAGATGCCTCCGGGTCTTGTAACCTGTTTTCCGCGAGGTTGAAATCCCTTATTGGTTGGATCCCATACTCTTACAATGAGTTTTTGGGGTTGACCAGGTATGAGATAGGGGGTAATATCAAAACTGAAAGGTGTGTAACCGCCTTTGTGTGATCCTATCTGGATATCGTTTATCCAAACATCGGCTTTCCAATCAACAGCACCGAAATTAAGGATGATTTTTTTATTTTTCCATGTAGTCGGAACGTTAAACTCACGGTTGTACCAGAGTTCATTCTGATCGCCAACCGGTTTCTGAACGCCCGATAAAGAAGATTCTATGGCAAATGGGACCAAAATTTTACCATCAAAATTCGTTGGGATTGCACTGCCCTGTGCAAGAATTGCATAATCCCATAATCCATTCAGATTCAACCATTGCTCTCTTACCATTGCGGGCCGCGGATATTCTGGTAAAGGATTTGCAGGATTAACTTTTTCAGCCCATTGGGTCCTAATTTTATCTCCAGCTGGTTGCCAGCTCTGAGCAAAACCAACGATCACTGAAAAAGCAAGACAGATTACTAATAGAATTTGTTTTTTCATACTTTAAGGCTTAATACGCACTAAATATTCAAATGTTTCAATTAGTTACAAGCGATAATCTGAAATTAATAGCTTCTAGGCATTAAGATTTTATCCACTAGTAGCATAATTAGGATGTATTCTAATGGCTGTTGCTAGTAAAGGGTTTACTAATTTATTTGACATTGTTGCACCTTGAATTTTTTGGATTCGTAAGCCAGCCCCATCCTTTAAGTACCGAGTTAGTCTTTTCTTTTAGCAAATTGAACGTAGTAAAGTTGAAAGACTAATTTTGAAACAAAGTCTTTTTCTACGCATTTGCTACAGGACCAAATTTAAAAGAAGTAGTAAACTTAAAGGCAATAAATGTTGGCACCAAAGAAGTTTATAAAATGCAAAGACCTTTATTTCACCAATATGCCCACTATTGCTCTTACACCAGGTAGTGTTATTTATTTGAATTTCCCTGAATCTACATCTTTTATAAACGTTATTAATCCATCGAAATATGTTTCGGGATCATCAAATTGTGATAAATGACTGCCATTGGTTATAACACTTCTTCCTTTTTGCACTTTTTTTGCCATCCATTCCATATACTTTGGATCCATCGTATCGAATTTTGCACCCAGTATTAAAGTTGGAACTTTAATTTCGTTCAGCCTTTCTGACACATCCCAATCCTTTAAAGTAGCATTACCTGTTATACCAAATTCGCTTGGTCCCTGCATATAGACATAAATTTTCGGGTTTAGGTGCTCAAACATGAGGTTTACAGATTTTGGCCATTGGTCCAGAGGCATGCGTAAGATATGCTCTGCGTAATAATGGGTCATTAAAAGTTCGACATATCTTGGGTTTGAGTAATCTTTATTGGCTTCAATTTCTTTGATTTCTTTCAAAACATCTTGAGGTAATTGTGGTCCTAATACTTCTTTCGCATACTTGTTGTATTCTGGAACACTCGCCACCATATTAGAAACAATGAGTCCTTTTAAGTTGTCCTGGTATTTTAGAGCGTATTCCATAGCAAGAATACCCCCCCATGATTGACCAAGGAGATAAAAATTATCTTTATCGAGATTTAGAGCTTTTCGAACTTGCTCTACTTCTTCTACAAAATGTGCGGTGGTCCAAAGTGAGGAATCATTGGGCTTGTCACTGTAGTAGGAATCGAGTTGATCGTAATAAATGTATTCGATTTCTTCATTGGGCAGATAACCATCAAAATTTCCAAATACTTCGTGTGTACCACCTGGTCCACCATGCAACAGTAACACGCGCATTTTAGGATTATTGCCCATACGCTTGGTGTAGACGTTAAAAGTGCCTTTTTTGGTTTTAATCGCAATTAGTTTGATGCCACCTGTTTTTTGGTCATCACCGTTGGAATAATCCCAATAACTGCTCTTTTCACCATTGCTGATGTTCTCTTTCTGATTAGCTGTACAACTCGCCGTGAGTAGTAGAATAATCAATAAAAATGTTGATAAATTTTTCATGAGTTTGTTTCTTGATTTAAGGCATTTAATGAGCCTTAACTGTGGGTCAATTGTACCTTGATAATCTGTCTCTCGGTAAATCCTGACTTTTTCATAGAGTTTAAAATAAAATCCCCCAGTGTTCATCTTGATATGAAATAATATGATTTGATTTTATAAGGATACGAAAAATGC
This sequence comes from Bacteroidota bacterium, assembly GCA_027593175.1. GTDB lineage: Bacteria > Bacteroidota > Bacteroidia > Cytophagales > Cyclobacteriaceae > Algoriphagus. The sequence continues at coordinate 54,085 of JAQCJI010000009.1, forward strand.
AGCTATCTATAGTCATGCAGTCCCCTAATTTTAGGTTCGTCACGCAATGCTTTTAGCAGTGTACCCATTTGCTTGGGATGGATTTTTTTTAAGACCGAGGTTCTTCGGCGAATACCCTCGATCACCGCCTCCGCATTCTTGGGTTATTTTTCTTTCATTGCAAGCAATTTATGCTCAAAAAGTATAACTTCGGTTAATGAGATGTATGTCCACTTTATACTGACGATCTACAGCTTAGTTTTATTTTAACATTTGCCCAAATGAATTTGATATCTTACTCTCCGGGTTTTCTGATTTTAAAGATTGAATCTCATTTTTCAAATCATACCTATACC
>JAQCJI010000075.1 GCA_027593175.1 Bacteroidota bacterium
AAAGTGGGAAAGGGGGATTCTTTTATAAACGGCAGAGATTATAATTTCCCCGAAAATTCCTTATTTTTCGAAGGACTTTATACGTCTTCTCCTTTACCCAAAATTTCAACAATGAATCTTAAAATCGCCGTCATCGGCACTGGTCCTTCGGGCATAACTGCACTTAAAAATCTACTGGACCAAGGGATCGATGCAGTGGCCTTTGACCGAAATGAGGCCGTAGGCGGCAATTGGATCTATTCCGAAAAGGAGAGCCACTCTAGCGTCTTTGAAACCACCCACATCATCTCTTCCAAAACCCTCTCCCAATACGAGGACTTTACCTTCGATGAGTTTGACCCCAATACCCCCGACTACCCTTCCCACGACACACTCCGTCGGTATTTTCAGGCCTACGCCGAACGATTCAACCTCCTATCTCACATCCGCTTTGGAACTCTGGTCACTTCCTGCCATCGAAAGACTGACGGATCCTGGGAAGTAACTACCGAAAAAGAGGGAAAATCCACCACCGAAACCTACAGCCACCTCGTAGTGGCCAATGGACACCATTGGAAGCCTCGAATGCCCAACTACCCGGGAAACTTTACCGGAGAACTACTTCATTCCCATAATTTCAAAAAGGCCACTCCCTTTGCAGGCAAGCGGGTGCTAATCATCGGTGGGGGCAATTCAGCCTGCGATGTGGCCGTGGAAACAAGTCGAGTATCTGCCTTTACCGCCATCTCCTGGAGAAGGGGATATAATATTGTCCCCAAATTCCTTTTTGGCAAACCCTCCGACAAGGTGGCAGAAGTTACCAAGCGGCTACCCCTGAAGGTGCGCAGCTTCTTTAATAAAATGTTGCTCAAAATTTTTATTGGAGACAACTCGGTCTATGGACTCCGCCCCGTGACAGAGACTTTTGGTGCTACTCACCCCACCATTAACGACGAGCTGCTCCACAAAATTCGTCATGGCAAAGTAAATCCTAGACTAGATATCACCCGATTTGAAGGCAATACAGTGGTATTTGAAGACGGCCGCAAGGAAGACTACGATAGCATTATTACCTGCACCGGCTATTGGCTGAGCCATCCTTTTTTCGAGAATGAGTTGATTGACTACAGCACCGGTCCCGTGCCGCTGTACTTGAAGATGTTACATCCCAGCCTCTCCAACCTCTATTTTATCGGTATGTTTCAGCCCCTCGGCTGCATTTGGCCGGGTGCTGAGCTACAAAGTAAACTGATGGCGCAGGAATTAATTGGTGCTTGGAGGCGTCCCAAGAATTTGGCTAAATTGTGTGAAAAAGAGGTCAATGACCCGCATTACCGACAGGTAAATACCCCCAGACACACGATCACGGTAGATTTTCACCTATTTGTCAAAGCCTTGAAGCAGCAGCTCCCCAAAAACTACGTTTCGAAAACACCCAAGGCTAAAGCTACCTAGAGCTTCTTTTCCAATTCAAATCTCGTTACATGAAGCTCGCTTTTCCCCATCCTTTTGTCATCCTTCTAGGCTTTGTGTTCCTTGCTGGACTATCCACCTGGATCCTAAGTCCTGGTAGATTTGAGCGGGTAGTAGATCCCAGTACAGGACGAGAGGTGGTGGTCCCAGGCAGCTTTCAGCAAATCCAGCAGGATCCCCTTTCCCTTGGAGAAATTCTGCTTGCAATTCCAGAAGGCATCATTGCAGGCGCAGATATTTTGGTTTTGATTCTTTTGATTGGTGGTGCTTTTTTTATTGTAGAAAAGTCTGGAGCCCTTCAAGTGGGTATTGAGGTGCTGATCTACCGATTTCGCCATTCCAGGGCCTTGCTGCCTTACCTCTTGGGTTTTGGATTTGCGCTGGGAGGGATAGCCTTTTCCATGCAAGAAGAAATTATTCCTATGGTGCCGGTACTCGTGCTGCTCGCATCCAAACTACGGGTAGATCTACGCTCCATTCTTTCCATCACCTTGGGCGCTTCTTTAATTGGCGCTGCATTTTCCCCGATCAATCCCTTTGTGGCCCTACTTGCCCAACAGGTGGCGGAGATCCCGCCTTTTTCCGGAGGAGCCTTTCGCAGTGTCGTCGGTCTACTTGCCTTGGTCACTTGGATTAGCTACCATTGGAGAAAAGGAAAATCAACCCACGATCAAGAAATCGACTGGGAACATCCCCCCACTCCGATTTCCTTAGCCCATGGAACCATCCTATTCCTTTCTTTGGGAGGAATCGCCTGCATGATGTATGGCATTACTTCCCTAGATTGGGGATATACCGAAATGTCGGCCTTGTTCTTTTGCATAGGTATCGCTTGTGGACTTTTGGCAGGGATGGGTATCAATGGAACGGCCAAAACCTACATGCAGGGTTTTGGGGAACTGATTTCAGCAGGCATCCTTGTGGGCCTAGCACGCAGCATTTACTTGATTTTGGAAAAAGGTGCGATCATCGACCCCATTATACAAGGCCTATTTTCACAATTGGAATCCTTACCTACCGCCTTAGGCGTAGTAGGCATGTTTATCGGTCAAGCCCTACTCCATATACCCGTACCTAGCACCTCGGGACAGGCAGTCTTGACCCTACCGCTAGCGGCTCCGCTCACCGATTTGATGCAGATTTCCCGACAGGTTGCTGTTTTGGCTTACCAGTATCCTGCTGCGCTGATGGATTTAATGACACCCACCAATGGAGGAATGATGGCCATACTCGCCGCCTCAGGCATTAGCTATAAGGACTGGATTGCTTACCTTTGGAAAAGCTGGCTACTACTTTTCCTGTTTGCCCTACTAATTACCCTAGTTGGAATCTATTGGTTTGGATAAGCTCATATAAACTTACCTTCACATGCACATCAACGACCATAACCCTCTCCTTCCCTACGTCCCAGCAGCAGATCGCTACGACCGTATGAAGTACCGCTTCTGCGGAAATAGCGGAATCCAACTCCCAGAAATCAGCTTGGGCCTCTGGCACAACTTTGGGCACAATGCCGACTTTACCCAAGGGAGAAGGATTTTGAGAAGAGCCTTTGATTTGGGGATTTGCCACTTTGATCTGGCCAACAACTACGGTCCTCCCTTTGGATCGGCAGAGGAAAATTTTGGACGCATGCTGCAGAAGGATTTTCTACCCTACCGAGACGAACTCCTGATTTCCTCCAAGGCAGGCTGGGACATGTGGCCCGGTCCCTACGGCAATTTTGGTTCCAAAAAATACCTGATTGCCAGTTGCGATCAGAGTTTGAAGAGCATGGGATTGGATTACATAGACATTTTTTACCACCACCGTCCCGATCCAAACACCCCTCTGGAGGAGACCATGGGTGCCTTGGACCTGCTGGTTCGTCAAGGAAAAGCCCTTTACGTAGGCATTTCTCAATACAGCGCCGAGGATACGGTACGAGCATTTTCCATCTTGAAAGAAATGGGTACCCCACTGCTCATTCACCAGCCTCGCTATAGCATGTTGGACCGCTGGTCCGAACAGGGACTTCTTGACGTCTTGGGAACAAAAGGGATTGGAAGCATTGCCTTCTCCCCTTTGGAGCAGGGCTTGCTCACCGACAAATACTTGAAAGGAATCCCGGCTGACTCCCGTGCAGCCAAGGATGGACGCTACCTGAAGCCTGAGCAGATCGCGCTTGAAAAATTAGCCGTCATTCAGCGCCTTAGTGAGGTGGCCCTGCGTCGAGGACAAACCTTGGCCCAGCTCGCCATCGCTTGGCTCCTGAAAGATCCGCGCATCTCCTCGGTACTCGTAGGCGTATCCCGTCCCGAGCAGTTGGACGACAATGTGGCCGCCATCCAAAATAGCCAGTTTACCGCAGCCGAACTCGCGGAAATTGAGCGCATTTTGAAGAGTTGATGGCAAATCGCCCCAGGAGAAGTTTCGGGACCTTGACGGTCCTAGTACTGGCCCAATTTATGGGCACCTCCCTCTGGTTTGCCGGCAATGCCGCTGCTCCGGAACTGGAGAGCCTCTTGGGTAAAACTGGACTGGTTCCTTGGATTACTTCAGCCGTGCAGTTGGGCTTTATTCTGGGCACCTTCGGCTATGCGTTCTTCCAGATAGCCGATCGCTTTTCCCCCTCAAAGGTCTTTCTATGGAGTGCCCTGGCTGCTGCCTTGGCCAACCTGAGTCTGCTCTTTTTTCCCTTGGAACTCGAGCTGTTGTTGGGAGGGCGCTTTTTGACTGGAATCTTCCTTGGGGGGATCTACCCCGTAGGTATGAAAATCGCGGCTGACTATGTTAAAGAAGGCCTTGGGCTAGCCTTGGGATTTTTGGTGGGGGCGCTTGTGCTCGGCACCGCCTTCCCTTTTTTATTGCAGGCTATGGATTGGAACCTGTCCTATCAATTACTATTTATAGTGCCCTCTGGCTTAGCCTTGGTCGCTGGTGGAATGGTGGGCTTTGGTATTCCTGATGGCCCTTTCCGGAGGCAAAGTTCGGGATTGAACCTACGCTTGATTCCCCATTTGGCTAGCAACCTAAAGTTGCAAGGTGCAGCAGGAGGCTATTTTGGGCACATGTGGGAGGTGTATACTTTTTGGGCATTTTTGCCACTATTGATCTCCTATTTGACCAAAAATTCCTTTTCCTCAGCCAATGAATCGATCTGGACTTTTGCAGTCATCGCGATAGGAGGTTTTTCTTGTGCCTTAGGAGGGGTTATTTCTAAGAAACTGGGAAGTGAAAAAGTTGCTCTTGGGAGTTTAATAGGTTCGGGAGCTTGTGGGTTGCTTTTGCTCCTCCTTCCCGAAATTCCTTTGGTAGCGGTACTTCCTTTTCTTTTAGTTTGGGGGATGTTAGTAACTGCCGATTCCCCACAATTCTCCACCTTGGTTGCCCAGAGTGTATCTCCCGAGGACAGGGGCACCGCCTTAACCTTGGTGAATGGCTTGGGCTTTGGCTTGACTATCGTCAGCATCCAAATCACCCAATTTACTGCCGGCTTCCTCTCCCCCAATCAGTTTATCGGCTTGCTCTGCCTAGGTCCTTTAGTGGGGGTATTTTTATTTTTTTCTTCCCGCGGATTTTCACAGAAAAATCCCGCAGATCAAGGGATTTAAATCAGCGTTTCTTTTCTGAGTGGATAAAAATATTTGTATCGCCGCCTTTGGGGCTCTGGACACCAAAACCTCTTCACAGCCCCCGGTTACACCGGGGGTTATAATTGTAGTAACCCTTCGGGTTTGGCAAAATCAAGAGTTCTACGATAAAGGATTAGGAACACTAACTGTTTTTTTGAGGAAAACTTAAATAGTGACCACAAAAAGCCTCGAAGAGGCGAAATAATTATGACCCCGGGTAAAACCCGGGGTTAAGGACACCAAACTGACTTAGAACCCCGAAGCGGGTGATACAAAAAATTACTGGTAGCGTCCGCCGCGGTGGACTAATAACTATTAAATACAAATTGAACACTTTCTTTTAACTCCCGCAGATTTTCACAGAAAACTACCGCAGATCAAAAAGAATAAATCAGCGTGCCTTTTCTGCGAGGATCAGCGTTCAATAATAAATCTGCCGGGGCGGCTCCTAAAAAATCTTCCTTCCCTTATTCTACAACAAACAGATTTTTTCCTATTTTCCCATAAACAAACACCACCGTACCATGGGAATCACACGAAGAGATTGGATCAAAACTGCCTCACTCAGCAGTGGAATGGCTTTATTGGGAGGAAATGCCCTCCTCAACCCGCTGCAAGCGGCAACAGCCCCATCCTACACCCCTCGCCCTCTTGCGGGGATGATCCGTCTCGGATCCAACGAAAACCCATACGGCCCCTCTCCCAAGATGCGTGCCGCTATGAATGCTGCCTTTGACGAAGGCTGCCGCTACCCCTGGTCCTCAAACGCCTCTCTGGTCAAGTTAATCGCCGCCAAGGAGGGAGTGCCCGAGGACCACATCGTCACCGTTGCCGGTTCGGGCGAAGGGCTGAAAGTCGCAGGCCTTACCTTCGGGCAAGGTCGTGAGATCATCTCCTGCTCCCCTACCTTCCTAACCATGATGGAGTATGCCTCCCTCTGGGGTACGGAGATCAACTGGGTGCCCCTCACCAAGGACCTGGACTATAATTTGGAAGAAATTGAAAAGCGAGTATCCTACGAAACAGGCCTCGTGTTCCTTTGCAACCCGAATAACCCTACTGGAAAGCTGCTTCCAGCAGACCAGGTGCTCGACTTCTGCGAAACGGTCAGCAAGCGCGCCGTGGTCTTCTCTGATGAAGCCTACTCGGATTACATTACCGAGCCCAACTACCCCTCCATGGTGCAATTGGTCAAAAAAGGGATGGATGTCGTCGTGTCCCGCACCCTTTCCAAGGTCTATGGACTCGCAGGCATCCGCGTGGGATACCTGATCGCCCGACCTGAATTGGCGGCCAAACTCCGACAGCGGGTGGTCGCAGACACGAACATCATGGCCATTGAAGCAGGCAAGGCCGCCTTGCAAGACCAGGATTTTTACCGCTTTTCCCTACAGAAAAATAACGAAGCCAAGGCCATCCTCACCCAGGCCCTGGACGAACTCAAACTTCCCTACCTTCCCTCCCATGCAAATTTTGTCTTTTTCCAATCGGGCAGAGACATTGCCCAACTGAATGCCGAGATGGCCAAAAAAGGAGTGGTAGTAGGCAGGGCCTTTCCTCCCCTCAACGACTGGTGCCGCATTTCCACAGGCACGACCGAGGAAATGCAACTCTGCTTGAAAGCCCTCAAAGAAGTGCTGGGTTGATGCTACCCTCCGATCTGAAACTCGAAAGTGAACGAATTCTGTTACGCCCACTAGAGCAGAAAGATTTGTCTGCCTTGCTGGATTTGACACAGGATCCCGCGCTGTGGACTTACTTCACCCATGACTTGAGCACCCTTGCAGGCCTGGAGGCCTGGGCTGTAGAGCATTTTGCGGGTGATCGGATTCAATTTGTAGTGGTGGATCAAGCCAGCCAGCAACTTTTGGGATCCACTGGATTTGGCAATTACTTCCCTCGGGACCAGCGCATTGAGATTGGCTGGACCTGGCTGGGACGAGCCGCCCAGGGTATCGGCACCAACCGAAAGATGAAGTCTCTGATGCTAAATTATGCTTTTAAGGAGTTAGGCATGCTGCGTGTAGAATTCAAAACCGACGTGCTCAACCTCCCCGCTCGCAAGGCCCTACTCCGACTCGGCGCCACCGAGGAAGGGATATTGCGTAGTCATACGCTAATGACCCAGGGCAGAAGGAGAGATACGATTTATTATAGTTTTTTGAAGGGGGAGAAATGGTTAATTGGTTAATTGATTAACTGGATAGTCTGCCGCAGGCAAACAGAATTAGGACCTTTATGCATTCATCACATGAACCTAAAGCATAATTAAACCCCGTAGGGGTGAACCTATTATGACCCCGTCCGCCGCGGTGGACGGGGTATTCTAGCACAATTATAATGGAGAGCCCCGTAGGTGGCGATACAAAAACTTGCTGGTAGCGCCCCTTCGGGGCTTTTTCTTAACTAACTATACTTTTACCCCCGATTTCACCGGGGGTCATCTTTGTTTAGTTCCTTCGGAACTGGGATTTATCACTAATTCTTCCCGCAGATTTCCACAGAAAAATCCCGCAGATCAAACCAATTAAATCAGCGTATTTTATCTTCGCAGATCAGCGTGAAATAAAAAAATCATCGATGGCGGCATAATTACCGCTCCATCACACCAATTCCTTTGCGTCTCCGCGTCTTTGCGAGAAAAACCCTTTACCCTTTTATCCGCCGCGGCGGAGTACATACCTCTCCACCAAGCGTTCTGCGCAGCGCTCCCCATCCATGGCCGCGGAGACGATGCCGCCAGCATAGCCGGCACCTTCCCCGCAGGGATACAAGCGCTTGATTTGGGGATGCTCAAAGCTCTCCTTGTCCCGAGGAATACGCACCGGGGAAGAAGTGCGGCTCTCCACCCCGATCAACTGGGCCTCGTTGGTATAGTAACCCTTCATCTTTTGCCCAAAGGCTTCAAAAGCCATCGCCAAGCGAGCTGAAATAAAGTCTGGCAAGACCTCCCGCATTTCTACAGCCTCCAAACCGGGCTGGTAGGAGGTATCGAGCAAGCTGCCACTCACCTTTTTGTCTACAAAATCCACCATGCGCTGTGCAGGTGCTACCTGATTTTTGCCACCCAGTTCCCAAGCGCGCTGTTCCACTTCAGCTTGGAAGTGCATGGCAGCCAAAGGTCCGTATTTTTGGTATTGGGGTAGATCCTCGAGTTCCACAGATACCACCATCCCCGAGTTCGCAAACTTGCTGTCTCGGCGGCTGGGGCTCATCCCATTCACCACCAACTCTCCAGGAGAAGTGGCTGCCGGCACGATAAATCCCCCAGGGCACATGCAAAAACTAAATACCCCTCGCTGCACCCCCTTATAGGTTGTCTGCTGCACCAAGGAATAGGCAGAGGCCGGTAGGTAGGGCCCACGATCCACCGCACAGTGGTACTGGATGCTATCGATCAGGGACTGGTTGTGCTCGATGCGTACGCCGAGGGCAAAAGGTTTTGCCTCAATCAAAACCTGTTTCTGATGTAGCAATTCAAATATATCCCTTGCAGAATGGCCTGTAGCCAGAATCACGCCCATTCCTTTGATCTTATATCCATTTTGGGTGATTACGCCGCGGATCTCATTTCCCTCCAGGATCAAGTCTTCCACACGCGTGTCAAAAAGGACCTCCCCTCCTGCTTCCAGGATTGTCTCGCGAAGCTTAGCGACTAGAACTGGCAGTTTGTTGGTACCGATATGGGGATGGGCATCAACTAAGATCTCCTCGGTCGCTCCATGAGCCACCAGGATTTCCATGATACGGCGGATGTCTCCTCGCTTCTTGGAACGGGTATAGAGCTTTCCATCCGAATAGGTGCCTGCCCCACCTTCTCCAAAGCAGTAGTTGGAATCCGGATGCACTACCCCCTCCTTGTTGATGGCTGCGAGGTCTCTGCGGCGGGCCCGCACGTCCTTGCCGCGCTCAATGAGGATGGGTTTGACTCCCAACTCAATCGCACGAAGTGCGGAAAATAAGCCTGAAGGCCCTGCTCCTACTATCAGGATTGGGTCGGCATTGGCTACGTTGCCGTAGTAAGGAAAATGGTCCAGTAAGGAACCGGGGGTTTCGTTGATAAAGAGTTCGGCTTCTACATTCACAAGAACCTTTCTGCCTCGGGCATCGATGGAGCGCCGCGTCTGCCGCGCAAAGGTTTTAGAGGTATCTGAGGGTACTCCCGCTTTCTTGAGTACCGCCTGCTTGAATAGCAAGTCATCATACGCTTCCTCTGGGGAAAGCTGTAAGGAAAAAGTCTTTTTCATGGTAAGGTAGTTATCCTTAAAGGAATGAGAGAGTAAAATTAGGGATTTTTGATGGAAAGGGTTAATTGATTAACTGGTTAATTGGTTAAGGGCCTGCCTGCCGCAGGCAGGTTAAAGTTGTTAAAGGTTAAAAGTTAAGGTTCTAGGATAAAAACAGCAGTTATTGACAAAAAATCCCACCGCAATTCTGCGGGGCAGGCACCTTGACCCCTTAAAAAGGGGGAGTCACCCTGGTGGCAATTCACCTAATTCCTAAGGATTAACCATGCTTTTGTTAAAAAAAGTTAGAGGTTTGATTTCATAGTACAGTTACTGAGGGGCATCTAATGCTACTCCCCCTTTAAAAAGGGGACAAGGGGGATTTATTTAAAATAAAAAAAGGGAAACGAATTTCCCTTTTTTTCAATGTTCCTAATCCGCCATCCGCCGCGGCGGATAGACCTTTTTAGTTCTCCCGATCCAACGTCTCGAATCTCGACGAATTCGAAATAAACTCTGGCACCATCACCTTCAATTGGCGAACTAGATCGAATTCATTATTTTTTTCGATCAGCTCGGAAAAAAGTTCAATCTGGTTGCGGACCTTGTGGTAAGAAATCGGGTTCACCTGTGCGATCATGATCTTGGGATGGTGGGTGATCTGTACCTGTTCGTGGTCACTCAACAACTCTTCGTACAACTTCCCCCCATCGCGCAAGCCGGTAAACTGGATTTCGATATCCTCTCCTACCTTTTTGCCAGAAAGCTCGATCATGCGCTTTGCTAGATCCACAATCTTTATTGGGCTGCCCATGTCAAATACATAGACCTCTCCACCTGTGCCCATGATCCCTGCTTCCAGTACCAACTGGCAGGCCTCAGGGATGGTCATAAAGTATCGGGTGATATCGGGGTGGGTGACCGTCAAAGGACCTCCATTGGCAAGCTGCTTCTTGAATACCGGTACTACAGATCCATTCGATCCCAAGACATTACCAAAACGGGTAGTGACGAATCGGGTATGAAACTTGGTGTGGTTATTTTCCAAGTACTCATTAAATGACTGAACATACATCTCTCCTAATCGCTTGGTCGCCCCCATCACGTTGGTTGGGTTTACCGCCTTGTCCGTAGAGACGAATACAAACTTTTCTGCCTTGTAAAATGCAGACAGATCCGCCATATTCTTAGTGCCTATCACATTCGTTTCTATAGATTCCTTAGGGAAGTGCTCCATCAAAGGCACGTGCTTGTAGGCCGCTGCATGGAATACCAACTGGGGACGAATGTCTTTGAAAATCTCATTTAGCCGCTTGCGATTACGGACATCGGCCAAGATCGTCTTGATCTCAATACTCGGGTAGTGTTCCTTAAACTCTTGCTGAATGTCAAACAAGGGCGATTCTGCTGAATCAAGCAGAATTAGTAGGCTAGGCTTGTAAAAGGCCATTTGCCGACACAATTCCGCACCAATGGATCCAGCAGCTCCTGTCACCAAAATTACCTTTCCCTTAATATAAAAGCCAATCTCGTGTTTGTCTAGCACTATCTCCTCACGGCTAAGCAAGTCTTCGATTCGAATTTCCTGCAATGCATCTGAACTCATGTTCCCATTGATCCATTGGTCCACGGGAAGCACCTTGGACACTTTGATGTTAAACTGTAGACAGGTGTCCAAGATTTCATTCTTACGGGCGATGGATAGGTTCCTGACCGAAATGATCAGGTCTTGCACCCCAAGTTCTTCCACCAGATCTTTCAGTGAATAAATTCCTCTGTAGATCCGCTTGCCATCGATGTTTTTTCCCTCCTTCTTTGGATCTTCGTCCAGAAAGGCAAC
>JAQCJI010000076.1 GCA_027593175.1 Bacteroidota bacterium
TCCCAAAAAGGAGAATCGTAATTCAACTCCGCGACGTTTTTTTCTAATTCAATTTTGGCTACATAAGCATTCGTAAGCTGTCGATACTTTGTGTGCGTAGTTTGGTATGTTCTACGGAAATCTGGAGAATTTTTAAGGTAGTTGTAGGTGGCTGGTGCGTAGTTTTTTGCGTACAGCAAATACTCCTTGATAAAAAAGTCGAATTCAAAATAGGCAGTCATCTCACTGGCGCTGTGCATTACCCATCGATCCAGGTAGTCTGAGCCAAAAACTTCCTTGTATACTGGAAGCATGTCGTACTGATACTTGGAACCTAAGTAATAGGCATTCAACTCATCAAGCAATCCGATCACACCATGGTCTTGGGTGGAGCTAGTACCTTCAATGTAGGTATCGTAGCGAAAGGTACGCAGGGCATAAGGGATGTTTTCCGAAAGTTCGTTGGAAGGAAAAATGTACTCTTCGTCAATCTCAATCCAGTACTCTTCCCCTAGATCATGGTAAAAACCCTGCTGTATATCTTCAAACTCGATTGTTTTGGTGCAATTGCAGCTCATCAGCTCTGCATAATGCAAGAGCCCTCCATAGGCATGTCCGATTTCATGCACATTGGTTGACATGCTTATCAAAGCACTTTCGTAATCAGAAGCATCCAAGAAATAGAGCGCATCGGTCGTTTTGCTGGAGGAGATCACAGTACCTCCCCGATCAATCTCCAAGTGGCTTGGAAGTTTATCCTAGGATGTCAACACTTGGACTGAGGAGGGAGAATGGCTTTGCATGAGGTCCAAAATCCAAGATTTTGCCCCTTGCTGAGAATATCCTGCGAGGGGCAGGAAAAGACCTAAAAAAAAGAGTAAGATTGTTTTCATCGTTCTGGGGCGTATGACTCACTTGATTGTCAGTAGGTATAGAGAAAAACATGCCAAATCGCAACAAATTCTTCCATGGTCGCGCCCTATCCAGGGTAAATAGGATATCTCCCGAATAGGTTGAATTGCCCCGGTAGACCGTTCTATCTTTTCGTGTGGCCAGCACATCGCCGCTGTAACTGGAGCTACCCTTGTAGATTTTGCCCTCCTTCAAGGTCCAGACAATATCCCCACTGTAGCTAGAATTTTCTGAGTATATCTTCCCATCACGCAAGGTGTACAGCACATCCCCACTGTAGGGAGAGGTGCCTTCGTAGATTTTGCCGTCGCGTAAAGTGCAAAGTACATCTCCACGGTAGGTGGAGGTAGAAGAGTAGTCCTTTCCTTGGGACACGGTACACAGGATATCTCCCGAATAGGTGGAGCTGCCCTTGAATACCTTAATCTGTGCGGAAAGAGAAGTGATGAATCCCGTGCTAAGTAGGAAAAAGAGCAGAAAACTTCGCATAGATGGACTGTGCATGAATAGTTCAGAATTAAACTCACAAAAATGCATTTAAAAATATGCAGCTACTAAGTCGAGCAAATCGATTAGGAAAGTTGGCCCTGCGCAGAAAAATTACCAAGTAGCGTGGAGTAGAGAATTTTCAGCTTTTACCAGTTTCCTTGTTTCCTAAAAAAATCCCCTAGTTTTGTACAGGATTCACCCCCCTTTTTACCCACTTGCCCATTTCCGCATGCGACTTTTGCCCACAATCGGCTTTGTGTTGTTTTTCGTATGCACTTCCTGTGCGCAGGAGGAGCCACTCCCTCGTGCCGCAGCTCAAACGCAGGAGTATACGCCTCAAGCTTCTCTTGGGTATACGGTCCAACACAGCTTCTACACCCTTTCCTACTCCAGTACGCATCGACAGGCAGAGTATGCCTATTATTACCTCAGTCCAGAGAATATTCTTGGTGGCCAGACGCGTACTGACGATTTTCGAATCGACCCCAAGGTAAAGTCAAATCCCGTCAAGTCCACCGATTACCAAGGGTCGGGCTACGATCGGGGGCATCTCTGTCCTGCAGCAGACATGGCCTTGAATTTTACAGCGATGTCGGAGACCTTTTTCATGTCCAACATGTCTCCCATGGCTGCTTCCTTTAATCGGGGCATTTGGTCCAAATTGGAGGACTGGATTCGGGAGGAGGCTTTAGGAAATGGCGGACTGTATGTGGTGACAGGCCCCCTGCTGTCCACAAGCTGTGGCACCATCAAGGATAGTATCACTGTGCCTTGTGCCTATTACAAGATCGTATTTAAAGGAGGCTCCCAGCCCAAGATGCTGGGCTTTATACTCTCCAATGCAGGTGCTTCGGGATCCTTACAGGGCTTTACCGTTTCGGTGGATGAAATCGAAAAGAAGACCGGATTGGATTTTTTTCCACAACTCGACAATGTCCTCGAACAAAGCCTAGAAAGCAAGGTAAATTTTTCAGGTTGGAGATTTTGAGGGGGATTTTTTTTGTTTCAGGTACGCACACTCAAACCTATTTTTTTAGCTTTTAGAACGATTTAATTAAACAAAATCGGAAATTTTAATTCACTAAGAATCAATGCAAAACATCTGAAACGAAGTTGTATCATGATTTAAATTTAGGTTTAACTTACGTGTTTTGCTTTTAGTCAAATTAAGTGATTTTTTAACTAAACCTTTGGTCCAGAATTCAGGGAGTATTACAATAACTTTACAAGCAGAAAAGGTAATGATTCCACCTTATCTGTTCTCGTCAATTATAGGAATTTACTTCCATCAAAAGTTTTGATTTAAGCAAAGATTCCTAAGTTCGTCTTATTAAAAATCAACTATGCGAAAATCATTTTTAGCTTTCTTATTTTTTGTATCTGGACTTGCTCATGGGCAGCAGCTATCCAGAGTGGAAATTAATTCTTCTTCTCAAGCAAGTTTGAGGAGCTCCTTGATCGAATTCCGTGAATATTTGGGATTGCCCAATAATGGGAAAGTCCTGAAAGACATCTTTCTTAATCTAGAATGGACAAAAGTAGCCCTTGAGAAGCGGGGCTTTCTAACCCAAGTAATTACAGGAAATGGAGTCCCTCATCTTTTTGCTCAGGGGAAGATAGACCCCAATAAAAAAACAATTCTGGTCTACATGCAAGTAGATGGACAACCAGTAGATTCGGCTGCCTGGAACCAGGAAAGTCCTTACATTCCCGAATTGATGGAGGAAACTAGTGGAAAGTGGGTACCAATCAATTGGGATTTTCTAAACGGTAAAATCAATTCAGAGTGGAAAATATTCGCCCGATCAGCTTCAGATTCCAAAGGGCCTGCTATGGCTTTTCTTACTGCCTTGGATATCCTCAAAGAAAAAGGGATTGAGCCATCCGTCAATCTGAAGTTTATCTTAGACTTTCAGGAGGAAATCAGCTCGCCTGAATTGGCTCCGATTGTGGCTATAAATAAGGATCTTTTTCAGGCAGACGGTATTTTGATCGCGGATGGTACCCGTCACTTTTCAAATTTGCCCAATTTGGCCTTTGGTGCGAGAGGAATTGTCACGGCCACAATCAAGGTCTTTGGCCCAAAAAACAATCTGCATAGTGGACAGTATGGGAATTTTGCACCCAATCCCGCCTTTCAGCTTTCCCGCCTTTTAGCGGCAATGAAAGATGAGGATGGGAAAGTACTGATTCCTAGATTTTATGAAGGGGTTACGATTTCAGATGCTGATTTTAAGGCAATGAGTGAAATTCCCGAGGATATGGTGGAAATGGCTCACGAAATGGGATTTTCAGCTGCTGAAAAAGTGGGTAGAAACTATCAGGAAGCGCTACAATATCCTTCTCTGAATATTCGAGGATTGAAGTCTGGCTGGACTGGAGATGAGGTTAGAACCGTAATTCCATCTGAAGCGTTAGTAGAAATTGATATAAGAACAGTCAAAGAAACTCCGAATGAGCGCCAACTTGCACTATTGGAAAAGTTCATTGCTGACCAGGGTTTTTACCTGATCGAAGGAGAGGAGCCTACCGAAGAGGAGCGCAATACCTTTTCAAAAATTGCATTGTTCAAGGCCAAAAATGGCTCTGAACCTTTTAGAGCGGATATGGATTCTGATTTTGCGCGATGGTTGGATAGGGCAATGAATCATACTTTTGGAGAACAATATATCAAAACGCGGCAAACAGGAGGCTCTCAACCTATGGCACCTTTTATCAATATTTTGGGCTCTCCAGCAGTTTCCGTTCGCATTCCCAACCCGGACAACAATATTCACGGTCCGAATGAAAATATCCGAATTGGAAATTACCTAGAGGGAATTCAGACTTGCCTGGGCATTTTAACACAAAGATTCTGATGGGTATCCACCCGGATGTTTTGGCAGCATTTATTGTTGTGATCACAGTATTTGTTGTGCTAAAAATTAATGGACTAAGTAATCGAGTTATTCAAGGGATTCTTAACTGGATTCCGGCGATTCTTTTTGCTTATGTGATTCCTGCAGCTATTACACATGCTTTTAATTTAGATCTTTCACAGGTGATTCTTCATTCTTGGAGTCGAAACTGGATTATCCCTATTACCCTTTTAGCCGTTATGTCGGCATTACCACTCAAGCAGCTGGCTTTAGTAGGAACACGGCCTTTAATTTTGTTTTTTTCGGGAAGTCTTTTAATTGCAACCCTACCGGTATTTTTGATTGCTTTGACTTCAACTTTCTCTGTCAATTCCAAAGAGATTTTAATCACTCAGGAATATTGGAAGGGCCTTGTTCCCATAGTCGGGGGTTGGATTGGAGGGAGTACTTCTCAATTAATCCTTAAAGAACTTGCTCAAACCCCTGAAAATATCTTTTTGTCCGTATTAGTCCTGGACAATATTCTGGTCAATATTTGGACTATTCTTATGTTCCAGTTCATCAAAAAAGGAGAGACGCTTAGTGAGCTTTTGAGGATTAGTGATCCTCTGCCAGCTAATCTTTCTTCACCTGAAAAATCAACTGGAAAGAAAATCTATCCGTGGATCGTCGGCATTGTTTTTATCAGTATAGTAGACATTTTTAAAGGGCTTGAACTTTCTTTTTTAAATTTGGTCATAGGTTTGTCAATTTTAGGGATGACGCTTGGTAACCTGATTCCTAATTGGAATACTGCCTTCTCCTTGAAATTGGGGGGGATTTGTATTGTATTGGTGATGACGATTTTAGGATTAAGACTGGATTTCAGCAATTTGTCCTTGCCATTTACTTTTGTGGCAGTGGTTTTAGCTTGGTTGATCCTACACTTTGTGGGAATGATTTTGGTATCCAAAGTTTTGAAGCTGAACCTGATTTGGGTCCCCATTGCCTCCATGGCCAATTTGGGAGGGATTTCCACTGCACCTGCTGTAACTGCAGCTTATCGAAAAGATTTAATGCCCCATGCCGTGCTTTTGGCAATTTTGAGTATGGTGACGGGAACAGCTTGGGGGATGTTAACTATTTATTTGCTATCTCAATGGGTCGTTTGAGCTAGTCAGATAAATCAATCATTAGGCATACTAGGATCCAAATTTCAAATCACTTCCCAAACTTTATGTCGACGATCTACAATGGTATGCCTAATTAGCACGATTTAGGATGAAAAAATAGGAATTAAAGTAAGTTTAGAAATTGAAATTAGTTAATGTACTAGTGCCATAACCATAAATCCAAACCTAATTAAAAATTCAATTTTAAATTTGGTGCTGTTTGCTACCCTTATTTTTGCAGGCTGCGGTGGAAATGGGGATACATCAGGGGAAGGAAAAGTGGTTTCCATTAAAGATCATCTTGGCTTGGTGGATAGTCTTGGCAATACGAATCCACCAGATAATGCCGGTAATATGGAAGAAGGAAATCTAGCTCAAAAACTGAAGTACTCTCCAAAAACCCGACCAGTGGTTAAGTTGAGAAAAATTAATAACTTAAACCATTGAACGAATGAGAATGACAAGAAGAAAGTTCACTTCAAAATTCAAGGCCCAAGTGGCTATTGAGGTGCTCAAGGAGCGAGAGAGTATGACGGAGCTAGCGAAGCGATTTGAGCTACATCCGAACCAAATTCAGCATGGAAGAAGGAGTTCCTGTAGCGTGCAGACCAAGCCTTTTGGGGGTCTTCTGCTGCTCCAGGACAGACAGATCATGAGAAGGAACGCGATGAGCTTTTCCGCAAAATTGGCAAGCTTGAAATGCACCGTGACTTTTTAAAAAAAAAGCTAACAGAAAGCCGGTCTATGAAAGAACGTAAAGCCTTAATGGATGTAAAATCTCCTTTGAGCATCCGTGTACAAGTAAATTTGTTTGATGTGGATCGAAGTGGTTATTACTACAAGCCTGTGGGTGAATCAGTAGAAAACCAAGCATTGATGGTTACCATTTATGAATAAGAATAGGCTAAATAGGTTAGAAAAATCAGTAGGAAGGTAACTCAAGGAGGATAAAGTAGCCCCGGCTATATGGAGACCTGAAGGAGGAAAGATAGCCATTCAGGAGAGTCCTTTTATCCTTAAGCGGTTAAGGAGTTTGAATAGAGAGGTAGTCTATTCTCCGTATGTATTTAAGGCTATTACTTTTCCCTATATTCCCAATTAAATTAAAAGAGTATAATTTAAAAAATCACTAAAATGCAAGAAATCAATTCAATTAATATTATGAAAAAATTCTCATTGTTTGAGAAGCAATGGACGCCTCATATCATAGCAGAACTTAATGGACAATATGTAAAGCTTTGTAAGATTAAAAATGACTTTATTTGGCATAGTCACGAAAATGAGGATGAGCTTTTTATGGTTTTCAAAGGGACCCTTTTAATGGACTTTCGTGACAGCAGGACTATTGAAGTAAAGGAAGGAGAAATTCTAATTGTGCCTAAAGGTGTTGAACACCGACCCCATACAAATGGAGAAATTGTATTTAACCTATTATTTGAACCAAAAGCAACACAGCATACTGGTACTGTTGAAAGTGAAATGACTGTAAAAGAATTAGATTGGATTTAGAGATAATTCTAGTAGACCAAGAGGAAAGAGCCATAGTAAAAGAGTTCGGGGTATATTCCTTTACTTAAAGGGGTTGAATAGCCCCATTCAAGGAATGCCGGAGATAAAATTCGTGGAAAAAAAAATAATGGAGACCATAGAAACCAAGAGAAGATTCATTGAACTACGGGCCAAGGGCTACTCATTCGATAAGATAGCCATGGAACTAGGTAAGGCTGTACGTTGTCAAACTAAAGACACTTTATATTCAGGAAGCCCGGCTAAAGGCCTTGGCAGAAATCTGAGGTTGAATCTAATTAAATTTGTAAAAACACTATTTTATCACCTGTAAGTACCCCATTTTTCGAACCACTTACTACTTATTTTTTGTAATTTAAGTAGGATATCTCAAAGCTTTTATTTAAATTTAATCAACAAGCAATTCAAACTTTTATTAAAATGGAGCCAACAATAAAATCACTAATCCATTAATTTCAAGTATTAGAATTGATCATTTACGTCTTGTAAAATAAAATTTTACCTCCTATAAAAATGAAAAGAAAAGTAAATGCCATTTGGAATGGAGATGGTGCTAATGGAAATGGATTTTTAACTGCCCAAAGTGGAGCGTTTAATAAAATGCCCTACAGTTTTAAAACCAGATTTGAAAACGATAATGGTGAACTTGGAACTAATCCCGAAGAACTTATAGCTTCAGCACTTGCAGGTTGCTTCAATATGAAATTAGCTTTTGTACTAAATGAAGCTGATTTTAAACCTTATGAATTAAACACAAATGCTTTACTTTCATTTAATGATGGTTCGATAACATCTATAGAATTATCCTTAAAAGGGAAAGTACCTGATTTAAATGAAGAAAAGTTTATTGAACTTGCAGAATATGCTAAAAATAATTGTCCTATCTCTCGTGTTTTAAATTGTGAAATTATTTTAGATGCTTCATTAGTTTAATTTGTAAAATCGAATCAAATCAATGACGAAACTTAATTTTTCCTAGCATCTTGCAATATTTTCCCTGATATCATTGGCTCCCTTTAGGGCAATTCCTTCAACAGCACGCGAAAAGACAATTGAATTGGTTTTGATAGTCATAACCTGAATAGCTATTTCTCCTTTTAAGAATCTTATTTAGTATAGTTTAAATTTGAATGAACAACCTTAAAGAAGCGTCTGCTAATATTTTTAGGATTAACCTAAACTATACTATTAGAAAGACAGGTAATACGAAATAAATTTATATCTAAAAAAGAGCAGGCAGAAAAGGTAAACTCAAATAAAATTAATGATAAATCAATCCTTTTTTACTTACAAACCCTGATCATCAACCCTTTTGGAGGCACTGGGCGATATGCCTTACATCTTGGGCATTCTGCTCCTTTTGGGTCACTATCAATCATAAAAAAAAACTCATCACCTTCTTTTAAATTACTCGGGAATGTGCAAATGCTTTGCAGTGCAAATACATTCTCATAATTTTTTAATGTTTCTGGATCCTCCCAACTTTTCTCAATCAATGTAGGATCGATTTCCCCGCTCAATACCTGTATTGTGATATTGTTGCAAATACCATTGATTACCAGCTTCCCCTTGATACAGTCTGTTTCCTCATCTAATTTGGAACAACTCAATAACAGCAGTGCCTGAAAAACCAAAATAAATTGTGTGATCTTCATTATCTGCAATATAAGAAGCCTATGATTGATTTCATTTTATTGTTATTAGAAAATCCCTGTTTTTCAAACTATTTTAAAAAGAGTTCTCAGGTACTATCTTAAAGTAACTTAATAAATTCTTATGGAGAATAATCAACCAAAGAACTATGTGATCGAAAGTGGGCCAAGAGTAATCCCTATTTGCATCTGGATTTTCCATCCAAGGAATATATTTTTATCCAAATTCTATCCGTTAAGGGTGGAAGTTTGTGCAAATCTTGTGCAAACAAAAAAGTCAGCCCAAGTAAAAAACTCGTAAGTGCCTTATATTGAATCTCCACTTTTCTTCGAAAGATGAAACTACAATGATATGATTGAGTATTGCCATTCTTTTATTTAAAAAGAGATTGGCAGTTTCTGATTTAGTTAATTCACCCATTTTGAAAGTACCTGTGACCTTGCTTTCCTTTATAATCCATAAAAAGGGAGTAAACTGGGTACTCAATAGAATCCATTTTCCAAAATAGGAATTCTAAAGTTTTTGAGGAAGGCAGTTTCATGTTGCTCCTCAAATATCTTTGCTGCCTTTCTCAGCAATTCAGGATACTGAGCTGCCACATTCACTAATTCTTGAGGGTCAGTTCGAAGATTATAAAGCTCCAAAGTTGGAGTTTGATTATCCTTTAAATGCTGGCGAACAACCTTCCAGTCCCCAAATCGAATCGCTACTTGACCTCCATATTCAGGGTAGACCCAGAGCAAAAATTCATGTTCTTGCTGCTTGGCTTGGCCCAACAGCGTAGGCATAAAACTGATTCCATCTTGACCCGTTTCGAGTTCAAATCCTGTCAACTCACTGAGGGTTGCCATGACATCGTATTGCGCAGATAGATGTTCAGATTGCGAACCTGACTTTATTTTCGTTGGCCAATTGGCGATGAATGGGACGCGAATTCCTCCTTCATACACGTAGCCCTTGGCTCGACCTTGGGACTCCCCAAAAATCCCTGAACTCTCAAAAAATGCTCCATCCGTTCCTCCTGTAAAAGTCACCCCATTGTCAGAGCTAAATAGAATCAGCGTATTTTTTTCTAGACCATTTTCTTTTAGGTAGGCTACCAATTTACCTACGTTCTCGTCTAAATAGGAAATCATGGCCGCATAGCCAGATCTAGGATTTTGATGGGGGAAATAGCCTTTTTCTCCCAAATAAGGCGCTTCTTCCCCAAACTTCGCGGTGTAATAATCTACCCACCGCTGGGGTGCTTGAATGGGGTTGTGAGGCAAAGGAGTAGCCCAATACAGGAAAAAGGGGCTATCCTTCCCTTGTTCATCACCGATAAAGGACAGCATTTGGTCAAACATCACATCAGGCGCATAGGTCTTTAAGGTGTAATTTTGGTAACTCTTTGGGTCCTGTATGGATGCGCCTAGTGCAAGTTTGGTGGAAGGTGCGATCGTATCATTTTCGAGATAGATTCTGTTTTCATTGTGGTAGAGATGTACTGGGTAATAGGTATGTGCTTGGCGCTGACAATTGTAACCAAAGAAAAAATCAAACCCCATTTTTGTAGGGATGGCATCCGTATGTGGAGCTCCTAATCCCCATTTCCCCACTATCCCTGTGCGATAGCCTACCTCTTTCAGTTTTTTTGGAAGTAAAACAGTCGAAGAGGGGATGGGACGTTGACCTTCCAAAGTAGAATCCAGGAGGGTGGCTCGGTAATTCCACACATCGCCTCGCTCATTCCACTCATCATTCCCTCTAATGTAAGCATGCCCTGCATGGGTGCCTGTCAACAACATATACCTTGCTGGCGCACAAACAGGTGCTCCTGAATAATGCTGGGTAAAAATCATTCCACTCCTAGCAAGGGCATCAATATTTGGGGTTTCAATTTTTTCTTGTCCATATACCCCCAATTCCCCATAGCCTAGGTCGTCTGCAAGAATGTAAATTATGTTGGGACGCTCCGAAGGCCGATCCCTTGAGGGGGCTGCCGAATGGGCTTGAAGGATTGAATTCAAATCCGTCCGATGAGCTGAATTATGCTTCTTTTGACTAATTCTATCCACTTGAGAACCCTGAGCAAGCGCAGCAAAGGCAATTCCCGTAAAAATTATGCAACTTAAGACTACTTTTTTCATGGCTTTTTCTCACTTAGCCCAACCTAAATTGGCGCTTTCTAATGTAAATGGACTATGCTAAGGGGTGATTTTTGTGCAAATCGTGTGCAAATGAAAAAGTTGCTCCGAGCAAAAAACCCATAAGTACCTGATTTTGAAGCTCCCTTAATAGGTTAAATATTGAAGCCAATATTGTTGGTAACGCTTCCTAAGAAATAAGTTCGATCGGTTCACTTTTTGCTAATAATTACATTTAAACTATTTCTATAAGTATTAACGATTTTCTTTTTTTAACGTTAAAATCTGATTTACGCTTGTCTGAATTCTTATTTTAATAAATTTCTTACCAATTTTTGCACTCGCCTTTCTAGGGTCTCCAGAGATTCCTAGTTTACGATTTT
>JAQCJI010000077.1 GCA_027593175.1 Bacteroidota bacterium
TTTATATCAATTTAATTATAACCAAATAAAATTATGAACAATTTTAAGAAAATTAATATAGGTGAAATCCTTATTCTAGTTTCTGTTGTAGTCTGTATATTCATAAGTGAATATATTTATCTAGTACAAAACAATCCAATGAAGGCTATTTTTATAGGCTTATGGCCTCCAACTATTTTAGGAATTTTGAATTATTTCAACATTAAAAGAAAATAAATATGGAAAACATAGATATAATAATTTTAACAATTGTAGTTATATTTTTATTTATATTATTTGGAGTTCTAATGTATCGAGAATTATCTACAGTTGATGATAATTCCTACCAAACTACCAAGGATGGTGGACCGAGAACCTACGTTTATAAGTTAATGGAAAGGTTGTTTGATGAAAAATCAGTTCCAAAAAAGGAGAAAAAAGTTATATACAAAGCACTTAATAAAACCATTTCCGACATGGAATCAGATGGCTTATACTTTCCTGAAGATGTAAAAAGAAAACTTAAGGAATTCAAAAAAGATTAATTATTTTCCTCATAATCCGCTGGACATTACACACCTTTTTTAAATTCCTCCAAAATCTATTACCAAAATCAAGTTTTTTCAAATACGCAAAAAGAGTTAGGTGCATTAATTTAATTTTTCGTTTGGGTATCCCCCCCTACCAAAAGCTGAAGGATTAAGCCAAATAAAACCACAGCCAGGCAGCCGATGGCATTGTACCAAAGGAATCCTATGTTCCACTCCAATCCAAACAGTCCCTTACCATTAAAGAAATGGACAACCAAAATCAGGGCCTGAGAGAGAATTGCAGCTATAAAAACAGCCTCTCCTTTGATCCATTTCACGAAGAAGCCCACGATAAAAATACCCAAGATTGTTCCATAAAATAGAGAGCCCAACAGATTCACGGCCTGAATAAGATTCTCAAATAAGGAGGCATAGGTAGCGAAAAGTATCGCACCAAAACCCCATAACGCGGTAAATAACTTAGAGGAACGCACATAATGGCTATCACTTGCTTCTTTACGAATAGATCTTTTGTACAAATCTACGGTCGTGGTGCTTCCTAAGGCATTCAACTCCGAGGAGGAGGAGGACATGGCCGCAGCGAAAATCACAGCAAATAATAATCCAACCACTCCAGATGGTAGATAGTCCATCACAAAGCGCATAAATACATAATCAGTGTCTCTGGTTTCGGCTTCAGGATCATGTGCAAGGAGTAAAGACTTTACTTCTCTGCGAATTTCCTGTTGCCCGGCTTTCAAGCTTTTCAAGGTACCCGTTAGCCCTACTACGGATGCATCCTGATCCATCGCAGTCAGCAATTGGGAATATACTACTTTGGAGGAATCAAAATTGGCTTGGAAAGCTTGTTCCAAACGGGCCAGTTCGGGAGCATGGGTACTTTCCCGTAGTGCCGCGGTTTGCACCTGATTGAAATGAACTGGCGGAGTAATGAATTGATAAAAAACAAAAACTAATACCCCAATAAATAGAATGAGGAATTGCATGGGAATCTTCAAAAATCCATTCATCAGCAAACCCATACGGCTTTGTGTCAAAGTTTGTCCTGCAAGGTAACGCTGTACCTGACTCTGGTCGGTACCAAAATAACTCAAAAACAAAAATACAGCAGCCGTCATACCTGACCAGAAAGAATAGCGATCTTCCCATTTAAAATCAAAGTTGACCATATTTAGCTTGTCCATCTTCCCCGCTACTCGAAGGACTTCGGGCATAGAAATCGGCAACAGCTGAATGACCATGACTCCTGCCAAAACCATCCCTCCCATCATCACAGCCATTTGTTGCTTTTGGGTAATCGAAACTGCCTCTGTGCCACCAGAAACGGTATACAGAATTACGAGCACCCCTATAAAAATATTGGTCCATGTCAAGTTCCACCCCAGCAGTGTAGACAAAATAATGGCCGGAGCATAAATGGTAATCCCTGCAGCTAGACCACGCTGCACAATAAATAAGAGTGCGGTAAGCGTTCTCGTTTTGAGATCAAATCGGCTTTCAAGGTATTCATAGGCTGTATATACCTTAAGCTTGTAATAAATAGGCACGAAGGCAATCGAAATGATGATCATGGCCAAGGGCAAGCCAAAGTAAAACTGGATAAAGCGCATACCATCTTCGTAGGCCTGTCCAGGAGTGCTCAAAAAAGTAATTGCAGAAGCCTGAGTTGCCATGATAGACAAGCCGATAGTCCACCAATTGGCAGTATTTCCCTTGAGATAGGTTTCCAAACTTTGCTTCCCTCGGGTTTTGTAGACCCCATAAGAAACAATGGATAGCAAAGTCAAAAATAGCACCAACCAATCCAGTATACTCATGAATACGCGATTGTTAAACCATACATTAATCCAATCATAACTATCAAACTAAGCATTAAAGCAACATATAGTTTGAACCAAGGAATCTCTTTTTCCTCCATTTTATTGCTCAATCAAGTTGATGAAAAGTTTAATAGCCCCAGGCACACCAGCAGGTAATTGCCGGAAAAAAGAAAGCCCTGTGTAGACGAAGGTACCGGCTCCTACTTTTGCAGTAATCAAAGCACCCTTAGTTGCAGGTTCTCCAGGATCCTGTAGCGTTAATGGACTTTGATAGCGTGCATCGATTTTACTTGCAAAATAGAGTCCACGCTCCTGAACCCAGCCCTCAAAATCCTTTGGTTGTATCTTATTTGGACTACGAAGCAAGCTACTCTCCCAATCAGCATCCACAGATGAGCCTTCTACTGTAACGCGGTCACGACCAATCACAAAAGGATAAGGACCCAAGTTGGGAGTCACCAAAGGCGTACTGGTGTTGTACTGTAGGATTAAATTGCCACCGGCCTTCACATAATCCAGTATTACCTGCTGCTTACTTGCCAAGGCTTCTTGGGTATTGTAGGCGCGGATTCCCACCACTAGGGCTTGAAATTGCTTCAAATCCTCCAATTCCATTTTGTCTTCCTCAAGGAAAGTAACTTGATATCCCAATGCGGACAAGACTTCAGGTACATCATCCCCTGCACCTGCAACATAGCCTACCTTCCCGCCTGTAAGATTCCAATCCTCTTGAATCAGTTGAATTTGTGCTGGGCTGAAATAGGTCAAATTGGGAATATGCTTATAAGAAATTCGTTTGGTGATTTGATCAAAAACCTTCCCCTCAGAAGTAGTAAATCGTGCGGTAATCACCTGCTTTCCATTTTTCTGAGGCAAAAAAGTCACGGTGTACTTCCGTTGCTTTTGGGCAGGAAGGTCTTCCACTTGAATTAGCTTAAATTGATTGGAACTCAGCCCCTCAAAATCCAGATTTCCCTCCAGTAACTGATCCTGAAAATTTACCAGTACCTCAAGGGAAGGGTCTGCCCCATCCACCAGAAACACCAATTCTTTGGAAAGCAAAAGTGCTACTTCAGGAATAAGGGTAAAGGGTTGCTTTACCTCTCCGTCAATCGGATCGTTGTATTTATAATCCAGAGGAACAACAAGCTGAAATTTTTGGCCTCCCAAGGAAAAGGATAGATTGCCAGCAAATTTTAATTCAAAAGGAAGACCTATCTTCTGCTGATTGGGTATCTTAAATAGGGCTCCGTCAAGAGGTTCTTGAAGCCAGTGGGGTTGCGAATAGCTTTCATTCGAGTCGATTTCCAATGCAATAGGAAGTCGGGTATCTTCATCTCCTTTTATGTCTTTTCCTAGATAATTGGTGTCATAAAGTTGGAAGGAAACCTCTGAAATTGATTCTTGAGATGGATTTACAAGAAGTAATTCAGTCTTTATTTTTTCACCAGGATAACCAAATTCTTTAATTGCCACATATTCAATTTTCAAGCCTAGGGAATAATAAATGAGGCTTTCCAACTTCTTTAATTTTTCCTTTACCCAAGGAGTCCCTGGATCTAGGCGAAGCATAGCAGCACGGATCGCTAATAAATTAGGTAAATTTTTGGTAGTTTCTCTCAAGTTGAAGCTTTCCAGCAATTGGTCGATTTCCGATTTCACTTCAAGACCTCCTGGAACAGCTTCCCATTGACTATCGATTCCGTCAAAGGGCGAATCTATATAAGGCTCCCCTCCCACCTGTTCCAAGTAATCCTTAGCGCTCCCGGCTCCTGCTGAAGCCCCAAATCCTTGGGACTTATGCATGGTACGGCTATCTGCAGCGAGCTGATGGTAGGATTTACCCAGCAAAGAATTGTAACCCCCTACTTCGATGGAATAGTACCGCTTTCCAGCTTCAGGTTCAAACACCCCTCGAAAATTGTAGGCATTGAAGAAGATTCGTTTCGCCTGCCAGGGCTTCACGTAGTTCAACTGCTCTGGAAAGGCTTTGGGGTCACTTGAAAGTGCAAATGCTTCATTGGCAAGGATAGCAGATGTGGTATGATGGCCATGGGTAATGCCAGGTGTGGTATTGAATCGAGTGATGATTAGGTCGGGTTGAAAGCTTCGAATAGCCCAAACTACATCTGCCAAAACTTTATCCTTATCCCAATTTTGAAGGGTTTCGCTCGGATCCTTGCTGTATCCAAAATCCAGTGCCCGAGTAAAAAACTGTTGCCCACCATCAATAGATCGTGCCTTTATTAATTCTTGGGTTCGGATTTGTCCAAGTTCTACTCCCAATTCCTTACCAATCAGATTTTGACCACCATCTCCACGGGTTAAACTGAGGTAAGCTACTTCTGCATGCTCCCCGTTGACAAGGTGGGCAATAAGTCGGGTATTTTCATCGTCCGGATGTGCTGCAACGTAGAGTACTCGCTTGGTTTCTCGCAATTGCAGCAGTTGGTGGTACTGCTGGGATGAAGAGAGAGACTGCGTGTAGCCAATTTGGGCAGCAAAGAAAAATAGATGAACGTTAAACAAAGAGGAGATAAACCTAGGCAACATATTTATACGGATGAATATGTAAACTATTTCAAATCAAGACAAAATAAAATTGATTTTTGATGAACAGAAATAAAATTTGAAAATCAAAAAATACAAAGACAAAAAAAGCCAGAAAATTCCGGCCTTCAATCTAGGTTGTCGTGTCTTAATCAATCTCTTGCCAATTTGCACCAAGGATAGCTGAAATTTTGGAATCTAATGCTTTTACTTCTGCTGTATTTTTCAAGCGTGTATGCACCTGGAACAAGATGATCATGATATCCGTATTGTCTGATTTAATTTCCAAAGCCTTGGTAAAGTAGGGAACAGACTGCTTGTACAGATCATCCGCCTGTTTGCCCATCTCTTGAGATCTTTTTTCCCACTCTGCATCAGACAAGGAAGCTAGCTCTGCAAGAATAACTCTTGAAATTTCAAGAATAAGCGCACCAGTGTAATAGTTTCCATCAAAGAAATTGGAATCAACTTCAACTGACTTCTTATAATCCACTAAAGCAGCCTCTAAATCCCCTGCCTGTTCCTTCAAATATCCTGATCTCAATAGCAAACCTGGATTATTTGGGTCTCTTACCAGCGCATCTTTGATTTGAGTCATCGCCTCATCCATTTTGTTCAGCTGTAGAAGCAACTGGATTTCGTATTCTGCTAGTACCTTATCGTTTGGATATTCCTGACGAGCCTTAGTTACCACTTCAAATGCCGCATCTGGATTCTTTTCTTCTGTGCTTAAGATTTGCACCATAAAGTAATAAGCATTGGTTTTGTTGTAAGCAGGCAATTTGAACAGATACCCAAAATGTCTTTTAGCCTCCTCGAAACGACCCAAATCGTTGGCTAAGAAACCTGCATTGTAATGAATAATCGAATCTGTTTTATCGATTTCTCCCGCAAGGTTGAAGAATTCATAAGACATTTCCATATCATCTTCGTTGTATCGCTCCAAGGCTTTATCAAATGAAATATTTTTCAATGTGAGTAAGGAGTAAGGTCTAATGTTGTCAGGAATACCTGGCAATTCATCTGCGTATACTAACTTTCCCACTGGAGAAGTTTCGCTGCTTCCTGACATTTTAAATGTTGTACCAAATGTTGCTAAAGCCTGATTTCCAACTTCCAAGGTCTCCATTGCATTTGCCGAATCTCTAGCGAAAATCTTGGTTTGAATTTGAGCTTTTAAAAGGAAAGTAGCAGGATCCCCACTTGTCTCAGGATTAGTTGTAGCAGCATCAATTGCAGCTAAGGCAGTTTTCAAATCACCAGATTTAAATCCTTTCTCTGCCTCTTTTACTATTTTCTTTTGTGCATAAGCAAAGGTGACGGTCGCAACCAGTGCTAGTGATAGAAAGAGCTTTTTCATTCGTATTTTTCTTTAGGAATTTTTATTCAGTTGTTTCTATGGGGGATTCAGGTAATTCAGGTGAATCAATGGCAATATCGGAAGATTCTGAAAGTTCTTCCTCTTCTCTAGAGATTTTTTCTACCGAAGAAATCTCATCTCCATCTCCAACTTTAATTAAGCGGACTCCTTGAGTAGCTCTACCCATCACCCGCAACGGCTCCATGGAGATACGAATGGTGATGCCCGACTTGTTGATGATCATCAAGTCATCGGTATCTACTACCTCTTTTATAGCTACCAAAGCTCCCGTTTTATCGGTCACATTCATCGCTTTCACTCCTTTGCCGCCTCTATTGGTAATGCGGTACTCGTCAAGGTCGGAACGCTTTCCATATCCCTTTTCAGACACTACTAAGAGGGTCGCATTTGGTTCAGATGCACAAACCATGCCAATTACAAAATCTGATTTGTCCGTCATTGTAATCGCTTTTACACCCGTGGCTGTTCGGCCCATCGGACGTACAGCAGTCTCATGGAAGTGTATGGCTC
Source organism: Bacteroidota bacterium (assembly GCA_027593175.1). GTDB lineage: Bacteria > Bacteroidota > Bacteroidia > Cytophagales > Cyclobacteriaceae > Algoriphagus. The sequence goes on from JAQCJI010000077.1 coordinate 6,792, forward strand.
TACCGGACTTGGCTGCAATCACAATGTGCTGCTTGCCATTCGTCTTGGCTACATGTACCAATTGATCGTCTTCCCTGAAATTCAAGGCAATGATGCCATTGGTTCGAGGTCTAGAATACTGCTCCAAAGTAGTTTTCTTGATCACCCCTTGCCTGGTTACCATCACCAAAAAGTGGTTGTTGATGTAATCCTGATCTTCTAAGTTTTCAACTTGGATAATGGAACGGATTTTATCGTCTTGGGTGATATTGATCAAGTTTTGGATGGGTCTACCCTTCGCGGTCTTCGATCCTTCTGGTATCGCGTAGGTTTTCAACCAGAATAACTTACCCTTATCGGTAAAAATCAAGAGGTAATTATGCGTTGAAGCGGTAAACAGGTATTCCGTCCAGTCGTCTTGCTTCGTGCTAACCCCTTTGGATCCAATACCTCCCCTTCCTTGGGTACGGTATTCAATCAGGGCAGTACGCTTCATATAACCCTCATGAGAAACAGTAATCACCACTTCTTCATTTGGTATCATATCCTCATAGCTGAAATCTTCGGCATTGTGCTCGATTTCGGTACGCCGGTCATCTGAGTAACGATCTTTCATTTCCTGAAGTTCAGTCTTGATGATCTCCATTCGCTTACCTTCATCTCCGAGAATAGCCTGAAGTTCTTCTATAAACGCCATGATTTCTTTGTATTCGGCAATGATTTTCTCACGCTCCATGCCAGTAAGGCGCTGCAGTCGCAAGTCTAGAATAGCTCTAGCCTGAATTTCACTCAAATTAAAACGCTCAATTAATACATTACGGGCAGTTTCTGGGTCTGCTGAATTTCGAATTAAGGAAATAACCTCATCAAGGTGGTCCAAGGCAATCAAATATCCTTGTAAGATGTGGGCTCGCTTTTCCGCTTCTTCAAGTTCAAACTCTGTCCTTCGTACGACCACTTCATGTCGGTGAGACACATAGTGAACAATCAAGTCTTTTAAGTTCAAAGTTTGTGGCCTGCCTTTTACCAAAGCCACATTATTTACTGAGAAGGAAGTTTGAAGTGCAGTCTGCTTGTATAAATTATTAAGAATAACACTAGAAATTGCATCCCGCTTCAATTCATAAACAATTCGCATCCCCGAACGGTCAGATTCGTCTCGGATCGCCGAAATGCCTTCTATCTTCTTTTCATTGATGAGCTGCGCGGTCTTTTCAACCATGCTGGCTTTATTGACCATGTAAGGGATTTCAGTGATGACAATCATCTCCTTATTTCCACCGTCTTTGATTTCGACGTTGGCTTTGCCACGCACCACAATTCTACCTCTACCGGTTTCAAATGCAGCCTTGACTCCATTGTAACCGTAGATAATGCCTCCCGTAGGAAAATCAGGGGCAATGATATGGTTCATCAATTCGGCAATCGTAATGTCCTTATTGGCAATGTATGCGATAATCCCATCAATCACCTCTCCTAAGTTATGAGGAGCCATATTGGTGGCCATCCCTACTGCAATACCTGAAGCACCATTCAATAAAAGTGCCGGTACCTTGGCAGGAAGGACGGTAGGCTCCTTTAGGGAGTCGTCAAAGTTAAACTGGAAATCTACCGTATCCTTATTGATATCCACCAGCAATTCCTCAGCAATACGCTTGAGTCTTGCTTCGGTATATCGCATAGCAGCAGCATTATCCCCATCCACAGAACCAAAGTTCCCTTGGCCATCGACCAAAGTATAACGTAATGACCAATCCTGGGCCATACGAACCATCGTTTCGTAAACCGCGGAGTCACCATGTGGGTGATACTTACCCAAAACCTCTCCTACGATTCTAGCAGATTTTTTATGGGGTTTATTGTGCAATACACCAAGTTCTTGCATCCCATACAGGATACGTCGGTGAACAGGCTTTAGTCCATCACGGACATCTGGAAGTGCTCTGGAAACAATTACCGACATCGAATAATCGATGTAGGCACCACGCATTTCCTCTTCAATGTTAATTGGAATGATATGCTCGTTTTCTCTTTGGGCCATAAAATGCGTGCTGTAGCGTAATTTAAGGTTGCAAGATAGTAAAAAGCAGACTGGAATAAAACCAAGATTTAAATCCTTGCCCTGCTTTTATTTTGTCAATACCATTGACCAATTTTTCGATTTTGAAAATTAAAAATAGAACTACCTCGGTACTCCACTCCATTGTGGTTGTGCTTCATGACTACTCCACAGCCGCTTACCTTACATCGTTTGGTTCCAGAAATCTTTATGGCTAGACCAGTTTGCACAGAATATGCTTCTTGATCCATCGAAAAAGGAGTAAAATCAGAGGAAGCATTCACAAAAGATCGTTGCATGTACTTCCCCATAACAAAAATGGATGCATATTCAGAGAGATCGTAGGCGACACGAAGCGCAGCAGCATAGGTGTATTGATCCTGGACCGCAGCCAGTCGAGCTTGGTAAACTTTAGGTACTACAAGTTCCCCTTGATTTACATTTAACTTACCTACCTCTGCTTCAATACTAATATTCCAGGGGTAATTTTGCTGAATTCGCTGTTGGTATTCCCGCCCCATCCGCATTTTTAGCTCCCGATTTACCCCATTGAATTTTTTATACTTCTGCTTTAGCAAAAATCTACGTCGACTGGCATCGTACAACACTAAGCCAGCTGAAGCATAGTAATTGGTTGCACGGTATGCTAGTCCCTCAAACGAAAATTGGTATTCACTCCCCTCAAATGGGTTGAGAATGCCTTTTTCCCAACCATAGCCTCCTCCTAAAGTTAAAATATTGAACAAATTGAGACGAAGACCAGCCTCTACGGTAGGTAGAATCCATTGGCGAGTACTTAAGGCTAGGGTATCGGGCAACGGAGCATCCCCAAACTCGTAGTTTTGATACTGGGTGATTGGATAAACTTTTGCATCACCACTGTAAAACTCAGTACCCATACTATACCGTGCCATGCCAGCAGATAGCTGAAATGAAAACATTTCTTGTATCGATCGAAATACATTACCTAAACTTGATTCACTTTTAGGTGCTCTCGCTTTTCTAGTAATTCCAAAAATATCCTCGTCTTGGGAAAAAGAAGGTGAAATTATGAGCAAGGAAAAAGTAAATAACAGAAAGATCCTTGTCATGGCTATAGTCATTAAACGAATAGGAAATAGCTTTTGGTGTGTATTCATCCAAAAAATATAAATCCACCTCATTAAATACCCTTAACTCTTTTTCTTCTTCAATTGAGCAACTTCCTGAACCAGCTTTTCTTTCAGTGAAGGGTTATCCTGAATGGCTTTTGAGATTTGCTCAAAAAGCTTTAATCCTAATAACTTTTCATCACGAATCAAGTCTGCCTGATAAGTAATGATCATTTTCTGTATTGAATTTTGAAAGGCAAGTACTTCTTGGTAGGCTTCTCGCTCCTTTTCTGTTAACCCAATGGCTATTTCCTTTTTTACATTGCCCCAAACTCCTTTAATTTGATTGTACCGTGCACCTCCCCCGAGTTCTTCCTTTTCGCTTATCCATTTCTTCAACTCTTTGGTTTTTTCGGATAGAAACTTTGAAGTCAACACTTCTATTTGGGCATACTTGGTCCAATCTGCATCGGTAAGTGCTACTTCTGTACTATCTTCTTGAGCAACTACCATCTGAGCTGAACACCAAAAAAGCAGGGCTACCAGGAAAATACGAATTTGAAAGGTCATGGCTTTAATCCGATTACTGGTTCAATTTTTCCAGAACCAAGTGAATTTTTCAATTAACTCTTAGATGGTAATACTTTTTAAAGAAGCTATGGCTGCAATTGGATCTGGAGCGTTAAATACAAAACTTCCAGCCACCAAAATATCCGCTCCAGATTCAAACAATCGTTTGGCATTTTGTTCACTCACCCCACCATCGACTTCGATTTTGGTTTTAGCTCCTTTTTTAAGAATCAGGTTCTTCAAGTTGGATACTTTAGCATAGCTATGTTCAATGAATTTTTGTCCACCAAAGCCTGGATTTACCGACATCACACAAACCAAGTCTACCTCCTCAAGTACTTCATTCAAAAGTTCAATTGGCGTATGCGGATTAAGGGCTACC
>JAQCJI010000078.1 GCA_027593175.1 Bacteroidota bacterium
TGCTTTGGGTAATTTCAAGGACCTTGTCAAAGAAGTTACCCGAGATCCTGCCATGCTCAGGTATCTTAATGGCTATTTAAATAACAAAAACTCCCCCGATGAAAATTATGCACGGGAACTTCAGGAGTTGTTTACCCTTGGAAATGGGCCTACAGTGAATTATACTGAAGGAGATGTTAGAGCTGCCGCCAAAGTACTGACTGGATATACAGTCAATTCAACGACTATATCCACTGTTTTTAACCCAGCAAGGCACGATACAGGGTCAAAGCAATTTTCAGCCTATTACAATAGCAAGGTTATTCTTGGTAAAACAGGCGCTAATGGAGAAAAAGAAACGGATGAATTGATTGATATGCTATTTCTGAAAGCTGAGACAGCAAATCATATTTGTCGGAAACTATATCGGTTTTTTGTTTACTATGAAATAGATGAGGCCACAGAAAAGAATGTGATCCAGCCTATGGCACAGGTATTTCGAACAAGTCAATATGAAATAAAGCCTGTGCTAAAACTATTATTTAGTAGTACACACTTTTTTGATCCAGTAAATCATGCTGGTCTGATCAAGAGTCCTGTAGATTTTTGTGTGGGATTATGCAGGGAGTTTGGAGTAATTTTTCCAAACGAGCAAGATTATGTAAATCAATACTTGATGCACGATTACCTACGTGTACAAGCTTCTAATATGCAGCAAAACCTAGGGGATCCCCCTTCAGTCGCTGGATGGCCTGCTTATTATCAGGAACCACAATACCATGAATTATGGATCAATTCGGACACATATCCCAAGAGGAGCAGGTTGACGGATCTCCTACTCTCTACTGGATATACCAGAAATGGAAAGAAAATAGTCATCGATATCTTAGCATTCATTAATACGCTATCTAATCCTGGAAATCCAAATCTCCTTATTCGTGATATACTTTACCGCATCTATGCGATCGAACTTTCTTCGGAGGTAACTTCTTTCTTAAAAAGTATTTTACTTTCAGGGCAATCCTTAGATTCCTATTGGACAGATGCATGGAATGCATATAAATCGAATCCTTTAAATATTGTAAATAGAAATATCGTTTCCTCCAGGTTAGTTTCTCTTTTTAAATACCTCATGAACTTACCAGAATATCAGCTTTCATGAAGAGAAGAGACTTTCTACGAAATCTAGCTCCAGCAGGGGTAGTTTTTCCTGCCTTGATTAATGGCCTTACCTTCAAAGCTTTTGCAGAATCACCTTTGATATCTGCCCTAACGCAAGCGGAAACAGATACAGATCATGTCCTTGTTCTGATTCAACTGAATGGGGGAAATGATGGATTGAATACTGTAATTCCATTTGATCAATTCGAAAACCTATCCAATGCTCGATCCAATATTATTCTCCCTCAAAATAAAATTCTCAAACTAAGGGGTACCAGTTTTACTGGCCTACACCCGTCCATGACTGGCCTCCAAACTTTGTTTAATGAGGAAAAATTGCAAATCATTCAATCAGTAGGTTATCCTCAGCCAAATTTTTCCCATTTCCGTGCTACGGATATTTGGATGAGTGCTTCAGATTCAAATAAATACGTCAATTCTGGTTGGGCTGGGCGCTACCTTGCGGAGGAGTATACTGGTTATCCCACTGACTACCCAAATTCAGTCACACCAGACCCATTGGCAATCCAGATCGGTTCCTTTATTTCGCCTGCCATGCAGGGCCCTTCTGTAAATATGGGGATGGCCATCACTGATCCAGTAAACTTCTATAACCTGATCAATGGTATCCAAGGGCCTTCGCCAAATACTAGAGGGGGAAAGGAATTGACCTATATCAGGCAAGTAGCCCAGCAAACCCAGCAGTATGGGGATGCCATCAAAAAAGCTGCAGGAAAAGTCACCAACCAATTTTCAGGATATCCAACTAGTAATCCCCTAGCTAATCAATTAAAGATTGTAGCTCGCCTAATCGCAGGTGGATTAAAAACTAGAATTTACATGGTCAGCTTAGGAGGATTTGATACCCATGCGCAGCAAGTAGTAGCCTCTGCAAAAGAAACAGGAACTCATGCCCGACTATTGCAACGGGTTTCTGAAGGCATTAAAGCTTTTATGGACGACCTTACCTATTTAAATGCACACAAGAGAGTAATTGGAATGACTTTTTCCGAATTTGGAAGACGAATAAAATCAAATGGAAGTGGAGGTACCGATCACGGTGCTGCTGCGCCTTTGTTCGTTTTTGGCCATTATGCACAAACTGATATTTTGGGAAATAATCCTGAAATACCTCTAATTGCCTCTGCATCTGACAACATTCCCATGCAGTTCGATTTTAGATCGGTCTATGCATCCATTTTAAAACAATGGTTTTGTGTTCCAAACACGATTTTGAATAATGTGATGCTTAAAGATTTTCAAAATATCCAGGTGATCAAAAACTCTGCTCCCTGCATATCGAGTAACCCAGACATTTTTCCTACCATCGAAACCACGCTTGTCCTTACCAACTATCCCAATCCCTTCCAACAGGCAACTACCCTGTCCTATCAAACTATGGGTGGGCATACGCTTATTCAAATATTCTCTACTGAAGGAAAACTAATTAAATCACTGTTAGACAAAGAAGTCAGTCCAGGTAATCACAAGATTTCCTTTGAAAATGAAGGCTATCCTCCTGGAATATATTATGCTCGCTTGCAAAATAATAACCAGCAAATCACCCGAACGATGCTCCTAGGGAGATAAAAAGAGGCTATTACCTTACTTTTTTAAATCCGTTCTTCCCCATAGCGAAAAGAAAACTGAATACTGCTTTGAGCGTAGAGCGTTTGGTGTCTGGGTTCTTGCCTTGTCCCATCAAATGCAATTGATTCGTATACCAGATAATTTCCAGCGGGAAAATATTGTCCAAAAATTTCCAGCCTGTTGTTAAAGGTTTAACTAGGCTAGTAACCGGTCTTCCTGCAAGCAACTCATTAGGAAAATTAGGTTGAATAGCTATTGAACGACCCAGTCCTACAAGGTCACAAGCACCAGTCGCCAAGGCCTCCTCCATTCCTTGTAAGGATCGAAAACCTCCCGTAAGCATTAGCGGAGTGGAAACGAGCTTTCGAACTTCTTCACAATAATCTAAGAAATAGGCTTCTCGTGCCTGTGTGGAGGCCTTTACCTTGGCTCCCATCATGGCAGGAGATTCGTAGGTGCCTCCTGATATTTCTATCAAATCCATACCAAGTTCCGATAACTTCTTTACTACTGCCATAGAATCCTCCTTGGTAAAACCTCCTTTTTGAAAGTCAGCGGAGTTGAGCTTTATCCCTACGGGAAATGCATGCCCCACCTCTTTTCGAATAGCTTGGTACACTTTCGTAACAAAGCGCATACGATTTTCTAAGCTTCCACCCCATTGATCATTTCGCTGGTTGTGAGTAGGCGAAAGAAACTGGCTTACTAGGTAACCGTGGGCCCCATGGATTTGCACTCCAGTGAATCCACTTTCTTGGCAGACTTTTGCTGCATAGGAAAAGCGCTCTATAATTTCCAAAATCTCCTCTTCAGACAGAGCACGAGGAGTAGCAAAAAGACGATCTAAGGGTTTCTTCAGCGGAATAGCCGAGGGAGCTACAGGCTCCTTGCTCAAAAATTTTGGGGACTGCTTGCCCGGATGATTCAGTTGTACCCAAATATGCGTTCCGTTCTTTTTCCCTGCTTCTGCCCAGCTCTTTAATTGAGGATCAACTTTATTCTTTTCAATCACCACATTTTTGGCCTCCCCTAGCGCCCGACTGTCCACCATCACATTACCCGTTAGTAGCAAACCTGCTCCTCCTGCAGCCCACCGGCTATAGAGAGTAGCAAAACTTGGGTTAGCTACAAATAAAGGAGAACCCATATTTTCGCTCATGGCAGATTTCCCTAATCGATTTTTTAGAGTGGCCCCGCAAGGTAATTCAAGGTTTTCGATCAATTTGGATGACATAGCTACGCTGATTGTGTGGTGTCGTTATCGATTTATAACAAACCCAGAGGGAGTAAGTTTAAGGAGCAAGGGGCTTAACTCTACAAGCAATTAATTAACCCTACTAATTTACCCATTAACTTGACATGTATCTTCACGGCTATCAGTAATGTAAATATGAGCTAAAGAAAAATCTTATATTTAAATAACGAAAATCTCCATTTTCTTAGACGACATACAATGCGTAAATTTATTGTTTTAACGTTCATTCTGGGTTTCCCTTTTTTAGCTTTCGCACAAAATTCTGGAAGTCATGTGGTGGAATCAATGCTAATTTTTCCTGGACAGGAAAAGCATGTGCATGGAAGCAGTCTGGTAGCGCTACCAAATGGGGATCTTTTGTCAGTTTGGTTTTATGGCAATGGCGAACGAAATTCAGACGATGTAAAGTTGATGGGCGCACGATTACAAAAGGGCACAAAAGTATGGAGCGAACCCTTTTTAATGGCAGATACACCTAACTTACCTGATTGCAATCCAGTATTATTTTTAAACCAAAGTGGTAAATTATTTTTAGTCTGGATCGTGGTGCAATCGAATCGTTGGGAACAATCCATTTTGCGTGTAAAAATGACGACTAATTATGCTGAATCCGGCGCTCCAATTTGGGAATGGCAAGACAATATTTTGTTAAAAATGGACGATCGTTTTGCCAAAGAAATTGCTACAAAACTCAAGCAATTGCCCAGTCACGGAATCGGTTGGTCTGGTTATGCCCCAAAATACGATGAGCAGATCAATGCCGCAGCACTTGATCCAATGAAGCGAAATCTGGGATGGATGACTCGCATCAAACCTTTATTGATCGGTGAAAATCGAATTATTTTGCCTTTGTATTCGGACGGATTCAATTTATCCATCATGGCCATTTCAGATGATCAAGGAATTACCTGGTATCCAAGCTTACCTTTGGTCGGACGCGGTCCCATTCAGCCTGCGTTGATTCGTAAAAAAAATGGAAATATTTTGGCAATGATGCGGGATAGTGGGGATGAGCCTTCTCGGGTACATATCAGCGAATCGGCAGATTTAGGAGAAACGTGGACCCCAACCATCAAATCTGAAATACCCAATACCGCCAGTGTAGAATTACTGGTATTAAAAGATGGGAGGATCGCATTTTTGGGCAATGATATTACAGATGGTAGGTATCGGTTCCAATTATATCTTTCGGAAGACGAGGCAAAGACTTGGAAATGGAAAATTCCGATTGAAAATGTGGAACCTGGAAAAGGGAGTTTTTCTTATCCCTCATTCATTCAAACCCCAGATGGCTTATTGCACATGACTTATTCATCTCATATAGGAATAGATCAAAAATCAATTAAATATGTGGTCCTTGACCCCTCAATGATTAAATAAAAAAAGTGTAGTTATATTTTACTGTTTTTTTAGCCATTGATTAATGCATATGAGATTCGCTAAGGGTTGATTTTTGTGCAAATCGTGCGCAAATAAAAAAAGGCACCACGAGTAAATACTCGTAAGTGCCTAATTATTAAGAGCCCCTTGCCGGGATCGAACCAGCGACCTACTGATTACAAGTCAGTTGCTCTACCAGCTGAGCTAAAGAGGCCTACCTTTATGGTGGTGCAAATATAGAAGTATTGCCCTATTCGTCCAAAAGCACTCCCCATATTTTTTAAGAATCACGCTATCTTACAGATAGTGAGGACCTAAAAATTAAAATTCCTTCAGAATTGAAAGCTTCTTCTTCAACTTGCCAAGCTCCTCCTCTGCCTTCTGAATCTTAATATCAAATTGATCACGAAGCTTATCCGCAGTTTTGGAAGCAGCAAAGAACTCTAGATTGTTTCTCCACAACATAATGCTATTTTCCAAATCAGTAATCTGCTTTCTAATCCCATGCTCCTTCTTATTCAGTGTTTTCACCGAATTTGGATCAGCCTGCAAACGGTTCAAATTGAGCCTAAATAAGAAATCATCTCTATGCTCACCCTTGGCACCGAGCTTTTCTAAATATGCGTTCACCGCATCTTTAAATTTAGCTTGGATCTCTTTGATATTTTTCCTTGGAACGAATCCAATGGCGTTAAATTCAGCCACCAAACTACTTAATTGAGATTCATCTAAACCTTCAGCCTTCTTCGTGAACTCCAAGATTTGAGTAATGATCTCTTGCTTTTTGGTCAAGTTCGCATCAAACTCTGTATTTGAATCTTTGGTTGAGGTCCTTCTGTTCTCAAAAAAGGTGTCACAAGCTTCCTTAAATCTTTTGTATAAGGTGTCTCTATTTTTTTCAGGAGTTGGGCCTAACTTTTTCCATTCCTGCTGCAATTTAACCAGTTGATTTGCTGTCGCTTGCCAGTTCGTGTTAGCTTGCAGCTCTTCTGCCTGTTTAATTAACTCTTCTGCCTTCTTTTGATTTGAAGCTCGTACCTCATCGAGCTCCTTGAAAAATATTTTTTTGTTGTGGAAGAACTGCTTAAATAAGGTCCAAAAAGCTTTGTTGATATCCTTTCCAGATTCCTTAGGAATGGCGCCAATTTTCTCCCAAACTTTTTGAATTTCTGAGATCTCCTTCGTCTTGGCATTCCAGTCTTTTATGCGGTCCCCTTTGTATTCACCAAAAGAAGCTAAAGCAACAATCAATGCCTCCTTTTCGGTTAGATTCTTTTTAATTACATCTTTCTGGCCCTCAAAAAAATCTTTTCTACGGTCATAAACAACATCTGAAGCAGCCTTGAATCGTGCCCACACCTTCTCTTGCTCCTCCCGTGGAACTGGTCTTAAGTTTTTAAACTCGTCATGAAGATCGTTAAGTATCCGTATCGCTTCTTTGAGATCTTCAACTTCTTTTAAGGCTTCTGCCTTCTCACAAAGCTCTAACTTAATTACTAAATTTTTCTTTCGGTCTAATTCCTTCAATTCAAAATAGATGCTTCTATTATCATAGAATCGATCCATTAATGCATTAAAGCTAGCCCATAGGTTTTTACTCTGCGCTAAGGGTACAGGGCCAATAGACTTCCAAGTTTCCTGGATTGCTTTTACAGCATCCATACTAAGGGTAGTTTCTTCCCCATCTACTAAATCCCTCAGCTTATTAAGCAACTCAGTTTTAGCCTGTAAATTTTTCTCCTTCTGTCTTTCTGCTTCTTTGCGTAGGGAACTAAGCTGATGACGGAAATCATTGAAAAGCTCATTAAATGCTTTATCCACCTCAGACCCTTTGTAGAAAAAATCATCTTCAACTCCTCCATCTCCTAAAAATTGTTGAAAAGCCTTTTCGCGTTCTTTAATAAATAGCTGCTCAAAAGCTGTTTTAATTTCATGGACAACCTTATCTAGTTTGGCCGATATTCCATGACTAAGTTTTTCTTTAAGTAAATCAAGTAATTCAACTTTAGATAAACTGGACAAATCGATTGTTACTTGTTCCACCTCCACAATTGATTCATCAACTTCTGGACTAACCTCCAAAAAGATTAAACTCGAATCTGCCTGTTTCACTTCCTCCTTAGCTACTTCCAATTCATCTTTAACAGTAACTTCAACAGAAACTTCTACCACTTCCTGACGAGTTACTTCTTCCACTGAATCAGCAACTTGAGTTTGTTCCGAAACAATCTTTTTACCTTTCGCCCGCTTTTTTGGAACTTCGGTCACCTTGTCTTCTTCAGACAGTTCTTTACTTTTCTTAGCCATAAAAAACAATACTTATACTACACGATTTGATCAAAGGTAGGCATTTTGCCTAATTTAACCGTGGGTCAGTTGGATAATTTGATTGAATTTCAAACTCACCACCTAACCTTTTCATCAGTAATCTCCACAGCTGATCTGTAGAATTATTTAAAAGCTCTTGAGAAAATGGATCTGAATACACGATCCAGCTTTGTTCCGTGAGTTCTGCAGCAAGTTGTCCTGGACTCCAGCCACTGTACCCAATAAAAAAGCGAACCTGATCTAAATTAACCTTTCTAGAATTCAAGAGCTGAACTAATGTAGTAAAATCACCTCCCAACCAAACCCCATTTCCCAAAGGCTTGCTATCCTCCATCAGTTGAATCCCAAAATAAATAAAATGAAGCGTGTTTTGCTCTACTGGACCACCTACAAAACTTCTATGTTCAAAAAATCTAATTCACTCACCAAATCGCCTAAGTTCAAAATAGAAGGTTTATTCATCACAAAGCCGACACTCCCAGTCCCTTCGTCGTGCTCACAAAGCAAGATAACAGATCTACTAAAATTAGCATCTTGCAAAAATGGTTCTGAAAGTAATAGGTCTCCAGCTTGAGGAACCTGATTCCTATTCTGATTCATGTAGAAAAGTAGTTTAAGATTGATTAAATTTAATTTTTGATAACTGAATACCAAATTCTACCACCTTAAATTTTTACTTCTAAACTGAATCCCCCATGATACTCGCTGATATTAGAAAGGATTATTGCCTGAAATCCTTGGAACTCCATGAAGTAGCTAATGATCCCCTACTACAATTTCGGCGCTGGATGGAAGAAGCTATTCAAGCGGAAGCTTTAGAAGTAAATGCCATGTGCCTCTCTACGATCGCCAAAGATGGCTTTCCCAATTCCAGAATAGTGCTTTTGAAAGAATTGGATCAAGGATTTGTATTTTTTACAAACTATGAAAGTTCAAAAGGAAAAGAATTAGCAGCATCCCCAAAAGCATCATTGACCTTTTTTTGGGCAGAAATTGAACGGCAGGTTCGGGTGGTGGGTACAGTAAGCAAAATCAGTGAAAAGGAATCCGATACCTATTTCTTTTCTAGACCTTACAGTTCACAGATTGGCGCTTGGGCTTCCCCGCAAAGCCAAGAAATTTCCGACCGAGCAGTAATTGAGGATTCACAAAAGAAATTAAAAGAGGAATTTAAAGTGGTTCCTATTCAAAGACCACTACACTGGGGTGGATATCGACTGCTCCCCCATCGAATCGAATTTTGGCAAGGTCGTCCTAGCCGCTTGCACGACCGTATTTGCTACGATTTGGAAGAGGCTGCTGTTTGGAAAAAAATAAGATTAGCTCCTTAATTACTTCAGATCAAAAAGGTCGGAAACTCCTAGAGCTCGTTCCACAGTAAACCCTTCGCCATACTTAACTTGAATACGGTGCCCAAATTCTCGAGCCCTAGATTCAATAAAAGGTAGAAACTCAGGAGAAGAAATCAAACTTGTAGGTTCTTGACTTTCTGGATTATATAATTGGGACCCAAAAGCAGCAATACTTGCAACCTTTTTGTCCCAATATGCAGAGATATCTACAATAAAGTCAGGCTGTATGTAGTTGTTTTGAATGTAATGGTAAACAAATTTAGGCCTCCAGGGTGTTTGTTTGACGCCCTCATTCCAAGTTTCAATTTTACTTAAACCACTCATAAAACAAGCATTTGTCGCTAAAGAAGAACCCTTTCCATGATCCGGATGGCGGTCAGTAACGGCATTTGCAAGTATGATTTCGGGCTGATATTTTCGAATAACTTGGATCAATTGCATTTGGTGTTCCGCATCGTCCTTAAAAAACACATCTTTAAAGCCCATATTTTCTCGGACTGCAAGACCCAATAGTTCAGCTGAATGATTAGCTTCTTGAAGTCGGAGTTCTGGAGTACCTCTAGTCCCCATTTCTCCATGCGTCAAATCCACAATGCCTACTTTGTTTCCTTTTGCTACCTGAGAAACAATCGTTCCAGCGCAACCTAATTCTGCATCGTCGGGATGCGCAGCAATTACAAGGATGTCTAATTTTAGCATAATTGGGAAATTATTTGATACGTAGACTCTGTCCAATGCGCAGAATGGATCGAGTAGAAATCCCGTTTAATTTGGTGATTTGGTTAACTGAAACCTTATATTTTCGAGAAATGAAACCTAAATTTTCTCCATTTTTCACCCTATGATAGACTGCAGAACGAGAAGTTGTACCACCACTAGGTGTGATTTGCGATTTTGAATATTTAAAAAACAAACCCTTTGTTATTGCTAAAATACGGGTAGTTGGCTCCATTTTTTGAAAATTAAAAACTTGGGTCGGATTAAATGCCAAACCCTGATAACGAACTTCATAGTGTAAATGTGGTCCAGTACTTCGACCGGTTGAACCACCATGTCCCAACAAGTCTCCCGCTTTTACTTCATCTCCTAGTTCTGCAATGTGCTTCGATAAATGCCCATAGAGCGTTTCTAGGCCATTTTTGTGCCGAACCAAATAATAATTTCCCCAACCATTCCTGTCAAAGTCCTTTATTCGTACAATACCATCATAGGTAGTGTAAACTGCCTCCCCCATCCGTAATCCAATATCAACACCATAGTGAATTCTGCCCCATCTTGGACCAAAATTTGAGGTAGTAATTGTTTTTACTAAGGGCATATTCCAAGACTCTCCTACCTCCAAATTATATAGCGTCAATAAGATGCTATCTTTTATCTGGCTGGCTTCAAAATCATAGATATCTACACGATGTGAGTCCCATTTTGAATAATATTCAAAAGTAGTAACCCAAACACTATCTATCTGAATTTGATCTGAAATCTTTATGATTTTATTTGTAGGAGCCCAATTAATAGAAAATATATCTTCAGAAATTAATGATTTAGTTTTTGTAAGATTTACAACATTATTAAATAATAAGGAATCAGTAAATGAAAATAAGGATTTCAAATACCCCTCCTCATCAAAATTTCTGAGTTCGATGTTTCTCCGTTCCTGATTAGTACCTGAAGTAGTTGAATTTTTCTTAATTATTTTTGGAAATACTTGAGCTTCTGCCTTAAAATAGTATAAGGACAAAGACAACCCAAGAACCAATCTAAAATCATGGAGCGTTTTGATGC
>JAQCJI010000079.1 GCA_027593175.1 Bacteroidota bacterium
CAGGCCAAAAGGTCATCGTACACATGCTCCAAAACGTGGTTGCAAAAGACCACATCGAAGGTATTGTCTGGAAAAGGGATGGCGTGTACGTCCATCTTCACCTTGGCAAGGGGTGACTCGATGTCTGCAGTGATGTAATCCAAGTTGGGGAGTGCTTCAAAACGCTTGATAAAACAATGCTCTGGAGCGATATGGAGTACCTTTATGGGCGCGGTAAAAAAGTTGGTTTTTTCCTTTAGAAAAAGCCACATCAAGCGGTGTCTCTCTAGAGCTAGGCAATTTGGGCACAGTGCATTTTCTCGTGCAATGCGGCCGTAAGGCAAAAATTTCTTGTAGGAATGGAAGCAGACTGGGCAGCTGACTTTCGAACCGCGGTTGAGTTGGGAGAGTACCTTCATGGCTAGTGGACTCAGGGTCTGTAATACAGGCCGTGGGACATAGCGAATGACAAAACTGATGATGGATTTCATAGCATACTAAAAAGCGGCTGTAAGTTACCAAAAGTGAAAGGTCTTCTTTTCTTTTTCACTGTAAATCTATAGGAATAAGCGAACTATGTATTGGGATTGGAGGGCGATTCCGGATTGATTTTGGGTAGTCTGCCAGCCTTTTTTAATGCTTCTCGGATGATCCACTCCAGTTGTCCATTGGTACTACGAAACTCATCTGCACTCCATTTTTCGAGAGCCTTCATCATCTTTTCGTCCAAGCGTAGTACAAATGGTTTTTTAGTTGCCATTGGAACTGGATTTGATTTCCATAAAATAAGAAATGACTTCCTTTACCTTTTCGGGGTGATGGGTCCCTAAAAGGAATTTTTTGGTGGAAGTTCGCACAAGGATCCCCCACTTACCTCCCGTGGTATAGGACCAATATTCCCCATTCCATCTGATTCCCCAGCCGCCATAGTCGACGAGTCCGTTGTAGGTAATCAACTCCATGGATTCAATTATTGTCCAATCGTATTTTCGTTGAATTAGGAACGGGAAATAGCTGAAAGTCAGTGAAGACGCATCTATTCGAGTGGTGATCCGCATGGAAAAGAAGAGTCCATTGATAAATAGGAGCAACACAACAGGGAATATTAGTTCTACTAGGGTTGCTTGAGGGTCGTTGAGTAGCTTGTTGACCATTGAGCCCACTACTAAGGCTGTTACTCCCAAGAGGATTGCCCAGATCCAAATCTGTCTAAATCGCTGCGTTTCGTTGTAAATTGGTGTGGCCATGCCTTAGGGTTTAATCGTTTGCCAATTGCTGATTACTGCGTCAAATTCTTTGGGTTTTGCTGTGGAAAACACAAGCTTTTTCCCTCCTTGCTCTATTTCGATGACATAATCAGCGAAGAAAATATAAGCTTTGGTTTTGCGTGAAAACCGCATTCCTATGCCACCATAGTCTAGGATACCATCTTTTTTGTGAACGGAAATGGAGCTTATTTGCTCGAGAGGTAGTTTTTTCCAACTACGCTGAAAAGGCAAGTTCCGGTAGGAAAAAGTATGGGTATCAAGGCGGGTTTCCAAGGTGATGCTCATCAAGAGCAGAAAGGTGAGGGGAATCAAGGTGCCAACTACAAGCATTGGAATCCAACCGTCTTCCCCGAGTTTGCCCGTGAAATAAAGCACGGAAATGAGGGTCAGGGTTGGGAGTTCCAGTAGGATGATGCCATACATGACGATGGTTCCCCGAAAGCTTTGCTGCTCTTGTGCGACCATGCTTATTGGTTGAGAGTGCCTACATTAACTACTGGGCTCGCGCTGCGGTCGGAACAGAGCACTACCATCAAGTTGGAGACCATGGCTGCCTTTTTCTCTTGGTCAAACTCGATAATATCTTTCATTTTCAAATCTGCCAAAGCCATTTCTACCATGCCTACCGCCCCTTCTACAATTTTTTGTCTTGCCGCCACTATAGCAGTTGCTTGCTGTCTCTGGAGCATGGCAGAAGCAATTTCAGCGGCATAGGCCAAGTTGGAGATTCGTGCTTCGATTACTTTGATTCCTGCTTGAAGGAGGCGTTCGGCAATTTCTTTTTCTAGAGATTGATTGACTTCTTCAACCCCCGAACGCAAGGTGACTTCACTGTGGTTGTCGTCAAAATTATCGTAGCAAAAGAGGCCTGCCATTTTCCGTACGGCGGCATCGGTCTGTAGGTGCACGAAATTTTCATAGTCCTCCACCTCGAAGCTTGCTTTGAAAGTGTCTTCTACTTGCCAAACTACAATGGTTCCAATCATGACTGGATTTCCAATTTTATCGTTGACTTTCAAAGGTTTATTTTCAAAGTTACGTACGCGCAAGGAGATTTTCTTTTTGGTCATAAAAGGATTGACCCAATAAAACCCATTGGCTTTGACAGTCCCCTTGTATTCCCCAAAAAGAAGTAGGACCATGGCTTTATTTGGGTCTACAATAAAAAATCCACCCAGTGAAATTAATGAAAGCAGAAGTATCACCCCTCCAAAAATAGGTCCAGGAAAGCCCATAAAGAATAAGAAAATGGCTGCTGCGATGCCAGAGAAGCTCAAGAAAAGCACTAAAAATCCAGAGCTTGGTTTGGTAATTTTTTCCATAAGATATAGTATTAAAATGATATCATTTCAATATACGTAAATCTAAAAAAATGGTTGAACTTCTGCAAAAAAAAATCCCCCAATTTGGAGGATTATAGGTTTAGTTCTTTTTAAAGAGGGAGTCTACAAATTCAGTGCGGTTGAAAAGTTGCAGGTCGCTCATCTTTTCACCCACCCCGATAAACTTAACGGGGATTTTGAATTGGTCGGAGATACCGATGACGACGCCGCCTTTGGCAGTTCCATCCAATTTGGTGATGGCTAATGAGCTCACTTCGGTGGCTTTGGTAAACTCTTTGGCTTGCATAAAAGCGTTTTGACCTGTAGAGCCGTCGAGGACTAACATGATCTCGTGTGGGGCTTCGGGGATAAATTTTTGCATCACCCGCTTTATCTTGGTCAGCTCATTCATTAGGTTGACTTTGGTATGTAGTCGACCGGCAGTATCAATGATTACGAGATCCGCTTGGGTATCTAAGCCTTGTTTGATGGCATCGTAGGCTACAGCCGCAGGGTCTGTATTCATGCCATGCGATACCACGGGCACGCCTACACGATTTCCCCAAAGGATCAGTTGGTCTACTGCTGCTGCGCGGAAAGTGTCTGCTGCACCGAGTACTACAGACTTGCCTGCATTTTTGAATAGGTGAGCCAATTTGCCAATGGTGGTAGTTTTTCCGACTCCATTGACACCGACAACTAGGATGACGTAAGGTTTCTTATCTGCAGGTAACTCAAAGTCAAGTAGGTCTTGGGTGTTATTTTCCGAAAGGAGATTGGCAATTTCCTCACGAAGGATCAGATCAAGTTCGGAAGCATTGAGGTACTTGTCCCGAGCAACGCGCTCTTCAATGCGCTGGATGATTTTGACGGTGGTTTCTACACCTAGATCGGAACTGATTAACACCTCCTCCAATTCATCCAACACCTCTTCATCTACCTTGGATTTACCAACTACCGCCTTGCTTAGCTTGGAGAAAATGGATTCACTGGTCTTTTGCAGGCCTTGATCCAAACTTTCTTTTTTCTCTTTTGAGAAAAAACCAAAAATTCCCATGGGATTTGTCGCTAATTGAAAGTCAAGGTAATGAAAAAGTCCCTACTGAAATAATCAGAGGGACTTAACTACCAGCACAAGGAAGGTAAAATTATTTGTTCAAGGTCGCCTGAACTTCAGTAATAGGAACCATTTCTTCTCTAAAGGTGTATGCGCCAGTCTTTGGAGACTTTACCGCACGAATTACTTTGACGTAAGACACACCACCTTCTCTTTTTAGGGTTGCTACAACTTTCTTAGCCATTACTTTTTTATTTAAGGGACGAGGTCCCGAGCTAAAATTACTTTATTTCTTTATGAATAGTCATCTTCTTCAAGATTGGATTGAATTTCTTCAACTCTAATCTTTCAGTGGTGTTTTTTCTGTTTTTGGTGGTGATGTATCTAGAAGTACCTGGCATGCCAGAGTTCTTGTGCTCTGTGCATTCCATAATCACTTGTACTCTGTTGCCTTTCTTAGCCATCTCTGTATTGATTTAAGGGACTTTGACTGGATTATCGAATTACAATCATGCCGCTATCCTGCGCTTTTTTCAAAACTGCAGTGATGCCATTCTTATTGATTGTCTTCAATGCCTTAGAACACACTTTCAACGTAATCCATGCGTCTTCTTCGGGAACGTAGAAACTCTTCTTATGAAGATTTGGGTAAAATCTACGCTTCGTTTTGTTATTTGCATGGGACACGTTGTTACCTACTCGAGGTCTTTTGCCGGTAATGTCACAAACTTTTGCCATGATGATCTATTCTTAAAGGTATGCGTTTCTGTATTGGGTCTGCAAATATCGGAACTTTTCGGATAGTAGCAACAACTATTTTAAAAATATTCCTTGATTTTTAGGATTTAGGGTAGGGACAATGTTTGCACCCGCTCCCGCAACAGTAGCCTCGCTTCAGATGGTATTTTTCAGTAAAAACCAATAACCCTTGTGCATTGATGTAGTAATCTTCAGCAGTTAAGGGAGGCACTGGCTTCTTTTCTTGTTTCATGGTTTAGCCCAAGGGCATTTCCTATATTTGTATGCAGTCAATAGCCTGACCGCCTACAAAATTAAGGAAATCATGGAGACCATCACCTCAAGTAGTCAAGCAATCGCTTTGGAAGAAAAATATGGAGCGCATAATTACCATCCTTTGCCAGTGGTTTTAACCCGAGGAGAAGGGGTTTATGTATGGGATGTGGAAGGAAAGCGGTACTATGATTTTTTGTCTGCCTACTCGGCAGTCAATCAAGGACACTGCCATCCGCGCATCAAAGATGCCATGATTGAGCAACTCGGCACACTTACACTGACTTCTCGTGCATTTCACAACGATCAGCTGGGGCCTTTTGAACAGTACATTACCAATTACTTCGGCTTTGATAAGGTGCTGCCCATGAATACCGGAGCGGAAGGGGTGGAAACAGCCTTAAAACTGGCTCGAAAGTGGGGGCATGAGGTGAAAGGTGTTGCTGAGAATAAGGCGAAAATTATCGTAGCAGAAGGTAACTTTCATGGGCGTACCACGACTATCATTTCTTTTTCGACAGATGAAGAAGCACGCAAGAACTTTGGGCCCTTTACCCCAGGTTTTATTGCCGTCCCTTACGATGACATCGCAGCGCTAGAACAAGCTTTGGAGCAGGAGGGGGTAGTTGGCTTTTTGATCGAACCCATCCAAGGAGAGGCAGGTGTCTATACTCCAGCAGCCGATTACCTCCGCCAAGCAAAAGCAGCTTGTAGCAGGAAGAACGTCTTGTTTATCGCGGACGAAATTCAGACCGGCATTGCCCGTACGGGTTCCTTGCTTGCCGTTTGTGGCAACTGTACCTGCCAAGGGCACTGTGAAAAGCAGGACACCTACATCCAGCCAGATATTTTGATTTTAGGCAAAGCATTGTCTGGAGGTTTTTATCCGGTTTCTGCAGTATTAGCAAACGACGCCATTATGAATGTCCTAAAGCCCGGTCAACATGGATCTACTTTTGGCGGGAATCCCGTAGCGGCACGCGTAGCAATGACTGCCTTGGAGGTCGTTCGTGATGAAAAATTGGCGCAAAATGCCCGTCACCTGGGTGATTTGTTCCGTTCTCGACTACAAATCTTAGTAGACAAGTACCAGATCCTAAGCCTAGTTCGGGGCAAGGGCTTGCTCAATGCCGTGGTCATCAACGATGGTCCCGAGAGCAGTACTGCCTGGGATATTTGTGTCAAACTTGCACAAGCTGGTTTGCTAGCCAAGCCTACCCATGGCAATATCATTCGCTTTGCGCCTCCGCTGGTGCTGACCGAGGAGCAACTGCACGAGTGCGTGGATATCATTGAGTCGGTGGTCGCCACCTACGGTTAAATTTCAACAAAAACTTCTACTTGTAGTTTTCCAATTAAACTATCCTGCTAATGTCTAAAGCTGTCATTTTTGATATGGATGGGGTGATTTGCCATACCAATCCCTTCCATGCCCAGGCCTTTTCCCGCTTTTTTGAGAAGCGTAACCTATTTCCGACAGAAGAAGAATATTTCCAGCACATGTATGGGAAGAACAATGGCTATATTTTAAGTCATTTTTTAGGAAGAAAAATTGAAGGGGAAGAACTCCTTGACTTGGAATTTGAAAAGGAAAGTTTGTTTCGCGAGATCTACCAGCACCATGTAGATCCCATTGCTGGATTTTTAGATTTTTTTCACGGATTGAAGCAAGCGGGTCTGAAAACAGGCATCGCCACCTCTGCACCTTTTGCGAACATGGAGCTGATCGCAGGAAAGTTGGATCTTTTTCCGCACTTGGAATCTGCACTTGCCAGTGAGCAAGTAAGTAAGCACAAGCCTGACCCCGAAGTATATCTGAAGTCTGCTGCAAACCTCTCCCTGTCTCCCGATTGCTGCTTGGTCTTTGAGGATTCATTCTCAGGCGTGAGTGCTGCTAAAAACGCCGGCATGAGGGTAGTAGCGGTACTTTCTTCCCATCAAAAATCCGATTTACCTCCTTGTGACTGGTATATCGAGGATTATTCCGAAATTGGTCCTGATTTGATACACCAACTGATTCCCTGATGAATTTCCGTAGACCCCGTCGAAACCGTAAATCTGAAGCTGTCCGCAACTTGGTGGAAGAAACGCAGGTGTCCGTCAAGGACTTGATCTTCCCCTTATTTTTAGTAGAAGGCCGCGATCAGGAAAGTGAGGTAGCCTCCATGCCGGGTATCTATAGACATTCTTTGGATGGGATGCTTCGGGAGATTGAGTCTTGTATGCAGTTGGGAATCCGTGCGGTAGATGTGTTTCCAGCCTATCCCGAGTCTTTAAAGGATGCTGTGGCCTCGGAGAGCTACAATCCCGAAACTTTTTACTTGAAGGCTTTACGGCAAATCAAGAATGAATTTCCTGAGCTTTGCTTGATGTCCGATGTAGCCATGGATCCTTACAGCAGCGATGGACACGATGGCTTGGTCAAAAATGGAAAAATCCTGAATGACGAGACTTTAGTGATTTTGGGTAAAATGGCCTTGGCTCAAGCCGAAGCAGGTGTAGATATTTTGGGCCCATCCGATATGATGGATGGGCGTGTGGGGTACATCCGCCAGTTGCTGGACCAGCATGGATTTATCGACACTTCCATCATGTCTTACACGGCCAAGTATGCAAGTGCCTTTTATGGTCCTTTCCGTGATGCTCTGGATTCTGCGCCCAAGTTTGGGGATAAAAAAACCTACCAGATGAATCCAGCGAACAGCAAGGAAGCTATGATAGAGGCGGCTTTGGATGTGGCAGAAGGAGCCGATTTTTTAATGGTGAAGCCCGCCTTGAGCTACCTAGATATCATTAAGTCGCTTAGCGAGGCCCATCCAATTCCTATTGCTGCTTATAACGTGTCTGGAGAATACAGCATGGTAAAGGCTGCTGCAGCCCGGGGCTGGCTGGACTACGATCGTAGCATGAGCGAGATGTTGCTTTCGATCAAGCGTGCAGGTGCCAAGGTGATTTTGACCTACTTCGCAAAGGATTTTGCCAAATTAAGTCAATAAAAAAAAATTAATTTTTAAGAAAGCCCCGGATCGGGGCTTTTTTTATTTCTATGGCTAGGGTTTTAATAAGGCGTGGGCTTGTCCAATATCCTGATCAAGAGCGATTAGGGGTATTAAGTAGTGGAAGAAACGATCCACTGACGTCTCCCTTTAGCCGGTTACGTACCTCCCAATTCATTTTATTCCTTATAAAGTCAGTGGTCTTTAATTTTTTTTTCATGATTTTATTAGAAGTGGGTTTAAATAAGACCCTTTAGATTGATAAAAACGCAAAAAATTAAAAAATTGGTTAAAAAATGAACTATTAAAATAAAAAAAAATAAAAAATAATTAAAAAATGGTTGGTTTTATAACCAAATAAATAATTACCTTCGATAAAATCTTCTAATGAGGGTTATAATTGAAGTAAACGCGTATTTCTATCCACCTTAATTCTTCACCTATGAACAATTTTACAAGCCTATTGGCAATGGATTTGGTCACAGAAACGGATTTGTCCGCAGCACTGGCTACCAATGTGCTCACGACAAATAATGTTTGGATGATGCTAGCCACCGCCTTGGTATTCATTATGCACCTGGGATTTGCAGGTGTAGAAACTGGTTTTGGGCAAGCCAAAAACACGGTCAACATCCTATTTAAGAATACCATTACCCCAATCATTGGGATAGTGTCTTATGCAGTAGTAGGATTCTATTTAATGTATCCTGGATTTGAGGTTCCAGGATGGTTTAGTTTTGACTCTGCAGGCTGGTCTCTATTTTGGTTTTCACCTGCTGATGCCGATGTTTCCCCCGACTATGCCAGTGGGGGGTACACGTATTGGACTGATTTTCTTTTTCAAGCCATGTTTGCTGCAACTGCAGCCACTATTGTATCGGGAGCAATTGCTGAACGTGTAAAAATCTCTGCCTACCTCATTTTTACGGTAATTTTTGTTGGGTTGGTCTATCCTTTGATTGGAAGTTGGAAGTGGGGTGGTGGAGCCTTGGATGCCATGGGATTTTATGACTTTGCTGGTAGCACCTTAGTCCACTCTGTTGGAGGTTGGGGTGCATTAGCAGGGGTAATTTTGGTAGGTCCAAGAATCGGGAAATACGTCAACGGAAAAAAAGTAGACAAGCCGGGAGCAAGTGTTCCCTTGGCAGTTATTGGTGTATTTTTATTATGGTTAGGTTGGTTTGGATTTAATGGAGGCTCAGTTCTTTCAGCCGATCCCGGACTCGTTTCCTTGGTATTGGTGACTACTTCCCTTGGTGCTTGTGCTGGAGGATTGGGTGGGTTCTTTACCGCTTATTTTGCATTCAAGCGATTGGACTTAGGGATGTTACTAAATGGAATTTTAGCAGGCCTGGTTGGAATCACTGCAAGTGCAGATGTGATCACTCCTGGTGCCTCCCTAATCATCGGGTTTATTGCTGGAATATTGGTTGTGCTTTCTTCAATCCTCTTGGATAAATTCAAACTTGATGACGTAGTGGGTGCTGTTTCGGTACACCTTACTTGTGGAGTTTGGGGAACGCTTGCTGTAGGAATTTTTTCTACCAATCCAGAACATTCCTTTGTCATGCAACTGATTGGCGTGCTCGTTTGTGGAGCTACGGCCTTTATCTCAGCTTTCCTAATTTTCTATGTGTTGAAAAAAACAGTAGGGATTCGGGTTTCGGAAGAGCACGAGCGTGACGGACTAGATTCCCACGAACACGGCATCCGTGGATATACCATCGTTTACGATGAATAAAAGCTTCAAATTCTAAAAAAAGGATCCCTCCGGAGAAAAAAATGCGACTCTCTTTCAGCCGGGTGGGGATCCCTATTGGTCAACCTAATTATTCACCAACCTTTAAATTTAAAATGAAAACTAAAATCATAGTTCTTTTCTGTCTTTTCTTTGTCTCCATACATCCTTTATTCAGTCAAGAAGAGGAAACTCAAAATGAGGAAGGGACACTAACTCTCTCTGGTTCGCTAGATACTTATTTCAGAACCAACCTGAATGCACCAAATAAAGGGGATAACCTTCAAGCACCAGGCTCTTCTTTTGCAAATTTACCTGGATTCTCACTTGGCATGGCCAATATCATCGCCAACTACGAGGGTAAAAAAGTGGGCGCAGTCATTGACCTAGTTTTTGGCCCAAGAGGAGAGGATGCGGTCTTTGGCTCACCACTTTATCAAGGAGGAGCAGCTGGAAGTTCTCAGATGGTTAATCAGCTCTATGCCTATTGGAATGTAACCGACAAGGTCACTTTAACCATGGGTAACTTCAATACTTTCTTAGGGTATGAGGTGATTTCTCCAACGGCCAACTTTAATTATTCCACTTCCTACCAATTTTCTTACGGTCCATTCTCTCATACGGGTATAAAGGCCAATTTTCAATTGAGTGACAACTGGTCCTTGTTGGCAGCGATCATGAACCCTACGGACATGACCGAGTTTAATTTAAATGGAACGTATACGCTCGGGGGGCAACTTGCTTATTCCACAGAAGCAGGCAATACGTATTTGAATGTAGTCTATGGGGACCAAGATGGAAATTTATCTGTAGATGATGATTTGGTACCAGGAGTAACCTCCCTAGGTAAAACTTTCCAGATAGATTTGACCACAGGATTTGATCTCAGTTCCAAGCTATATGCAGGAATAAATACCACCTACCAAACCACCGGTGCGGGAGAGGAATTTACCCAATCCGATGTTCGAGCTATTCAAGGGGATGGGGCTGGATTTTATGCATTCGCAGGATACCTACAGGCGAAGCCTTCAGATACTTTTGGTATAGGATTAAGAGGCGAGTATTTCTCCGTATTTAATACGGGTTTGGATGGTGTCGTAGGATTGAATGGAGAGGGTGATGGAAGTGTTTTTGCTGCCACACTTTCTGGAAATATTACCGTTGGGAAAAATTTAACTTTAATACCTGAACTTCGCGTGGATAGTATGAAAGAAGAGTTTTTTGTGAACAGGGATCTCAATGGGAGTAAAGGATTAGCATCCTTTCTTCTTGCTGCAGTGATTTCATTTTAAGTATTGTAAATTCCTATTTTGAGCTAGTAGTGAAGGAAAGTAATACAAAAACCGAGGCATTTTTGCC
>JAQCJI010000080.1 GCA_027593175.1 Bacteroidota bacterium
CTGTGTTTTTTAACCTCACTCTATTTTTATGAATACACAAGCGCAATTTTTCAAAAAATTAAAACCGACTGTTTCTCCATATTCATCCTTAGCCAATGAAGTAGCTAATACCCTAAATGTAAGTTTGGATAGCGCTTACCGGAGGATACGTGGTGACAAACTCTTAGACTTTGATGAAATAAGTTTACTCTGTCAAGGATTCAATATTTCTGTGGATGAATTTTTCTGCCTAAATAGCAGCACTATCCTTTTTCAGTCAGGCACCAAGCCCTCTCAAAAAGATGCATTAAAACAGTGGATGGAGGATGTGCATAAGCAATTAAATTACATCAACAGCTATCCAAGGCGGCATCTTTACCATTTAATTAAGGATCTACCCCCATTCCATTATTTTTTCCATCCCGTGCTAGCCAGCTTTAAATTTTTTTTCTGGACAAAATCCATTTTAGCACAAGGACAGCAGCACCTTGAAAAATTTAGCTTAAACCAGAAGTACTTATTCAATTACGAAGAATTATCCCAACGAATTATTCGAGCCTATGCAAAGGTACCTAGTACCGAAATTTTGAATAAGGATGCCTTAAACACAACATTAAGACAGATTGAAACCTACCATGACATGGGCTTGATTGAAAATCGGGAAACCACCAAATTGATTTATTTAAGTGTTTTGGAAGTAATCGAACATCTTGAAAAAATGGCTAGAGATGGAAAAAAATCACTTTTGGGTCAAGTCCCTACTTCCGATCACGGAGAATACCAGCTTTATTTAAACGATATTATCTCAGGGGACAATACCTTAATTGCTGAGTTAGGAGAAAGTAAAATCACCTACCTCAATCATAGTGTTCTTTATTTTGTGGGTTCCAAGAATACTGCATTTAATGAGGGGGTCTTTCGAAATATGGAAAATGTTATCAAGAAATCAAGTTTGATGAGCGGATCAGGCGAAAAAGAGCGAACTCAAGTATTCAATAAAATGCGAAGAAAGATCAAAACCAAGCTAGAGGCGATGGACAATGAGTCAAAATATTAGAATAAATTTTGGTTTGAATTCCAATCCTTGTAAATTACTAGAATGATAAATTGGAACTATTTTGTACTGTATGCATGTTTAATAGGTTGCATTTCCTGTGTTTCCAAGGGTATGGAAAATACAAATCAAAATTTATTTAAGCAGTCTTTTTCCCCGCCAACTACTAAGGATGGAATGGTTTGGATTCCAGGAGGTGAGATGCTCATGGGTAGTGATGACCAGGAGGCTTATGCAACTGAAAAGCCTGCTGTCATGGTAGCTATCAAGGGATTTTGGATGGAAACGACTGAGGTAACCAATGCACAATTCCTAAAATTTGTGGATGCTACGGGATACCTGACGGTAGCGGAGCGACCTATTTCTTGGGATGAACTTAAAAAACAACTTCCTCCAGATACACCCAAATTACCTGATGAAGACCTCGCGCCGGGATCCATGATCTTTGTTGCTCCTACTAAACCAGTTCCATTACACGATATTTCCGCCTGGTGGAAATGGGTGAAAGGTGCCAATTGGAAGCATCCTGAAGGACCTGAAAGTGAGCTGAAGGGGCGAGAAAATCATCCAGTAGTTCATGTGGCTTATGAAGATGCGCTGGCCTATGCCAACTGGGTGGGTAAGCGACTCCCTACTGAATCCGAATGGGAATTTGCCGCTCGAGGGGGACTCAGCGCTCAGAAATTTGCTTGGGGAGACGAATTTACTCCTGGAGGTACCTATCTCGCAAATACTTTTCAAGGTAATTTCCCATCAAAAGATGAGGGTAAGGATGGATTTAGTTCTACGGCTCCTGTCAAATCCTTCGCTCCCAATAGCTATGGGGCGTACGACATGATTGGAAATGTATGGGAACTCACTTCGGACTGGTTTGATGCATTAAAGCACGCGCGAACTGCTGGGAAAGTCGCCAAACTGGATGAAGGAATGAACCCATGCTACAACCCAAGCAATCCCTATGCCGTCGAGCGGGTGATTAAGGGTGGTTCCTTTTTATGCGCATCCAATTATTGCGTTAATTACCGACCCGCAGCTAGGCAAGGACAGGCTGTTGACTCTGGAACCTCAAATGTAGGTTTCCGATTGGTGTCAAATGGAATCTAGTTCTTGAGATCTTTATTTAACACCTATCCCCTAAAACTAAAAAATAATAGCTCTTTTAACGAATTCCTTTCTCTGGATACTTGGGAACAACGGTCCTTCCAAAAGCCTTAAGTTCCTCAAGCTGACCTTCCATATCCCCATTAGGGTACAGACAAGGTCCAATACCTGCTTCCTTCTTTTTGTAATCCAAATAGCCAATCACAATCGGTACATTTGCTCCAAGTGCAGTATGGTAAAATCCTGACTTCCATTTACTTACTGCGCTGCGAGTACCTTCGGGAGTGACCATCACCACCAAGTCATCTCGCTCATTGAGCATTTGGATCATGGCCTCTGTATAGGTTTGCTTCTTGCCTCCTGGTATACGTTGACGGTCAATAGGAATTGCTCCTAATCCGGACAATATCCAACCCAAAGGGCCCACCATTGATTCTTTCTTAATCGTAAAGCGGACGGGAATATCCATCAAATAAAAGGCAGCTCTTGCGTAAAAAAGATCCCAGTTGGAGGTGTGGGGAATAGCAATCAATACCGCCTTTTTCACACCTGCTGGCCAATTAGGCTGAAGGCGCCATCCGACCACCCAAAATATAAATCGGGAAAGTAACTTCATCATAAATCACTAGGTTGGGGTTGTAACTGGGTAGAAATTTCTAGTAAACTAGGATTGGCTTCAATGACTTTCATTGCTTGGTTGTAACCGGCTTGAAAGAATTCCGGAGCCTTTTTCAAGTCAAAGATGCCAAACTTACCTAATCCAGGGGCCTCAATAAAATAAGTACAAGCCGATTTACGGCTGTAGGCATTGAAATTCATATTCATCATGACTGCACGTTCCAAAAGATTTTTCACATTTCGAACTGCTGCCAATTCAGGTAGATGATTGCAATTGACCCCAATCAGTATCTCACAATTGGCTTGCAAGGGTTCCACAGGTAAATTATTCAACACTCCTCCATCAACCAGGTAGCGGGAATCGTACAAAATAGGTTCAAACATTCCTGGAATACAGGAAGATGCCAAGATTGGTTCAATCAACTTACCCGTATTGTAATAAACCACCTCACCCTTCCCAATGTCTGTTGCAACTACATGCAGTCTTGTCTGCAGCGCTGAAAAATCATTGTGCGGTAGGTAGGTTTTCAATAGCTGGGCCAAGCTATCCATGGTAAACAAGCCCTTCCAAGAGATGGCTGGTCGGATCAACTTGAAATAGTTGGCTTCAATGATAATCTTCAACACCTCATCCGGGCTATATCCTTGGCAATACATTGCGCCTACAATGGCACCAGCTGAACTGCCACTCACCTGGTTTGGAAAAATACCCACTTCATTAAGTGCCTTTAACACCCCCAGATGCGAGATTCCTCTGACTCCACCGCCAGAAAATGCAATTCCTATGCTTGGCTTAGAGTTCATCGAGTCGGAAAGTTTGATCTACTCGTACTCCCTTTTCAGTCATTTTCACGGTGCAACACTCGTTTACCGAGTCATGCTCTAGAAAAAGTACATACTGCTCTCGTGCAGCTTCATCTAGAAATGTCTGTTTCTCCAGTAGTGTAAGCAGGGGCCGTGTATCGTAACCCATCACATAAGGTAAAGGTATATGTCCCACAGAAGGGAGTAAATCTGCCATAAACACCAAAGTGTGCCCTTTATACTTCATCTTGGGTAGCATTTGCTTATCGGTATGCCCATCCATCGTGAAGAAGTCAAATCCAGGAAATAGGGATTTTTTCGTTAACTCTAAGAATTTGAGCGCTCCATGCTCCTGCAAGGGAAGGATATTTTCTTCCAAAAAGGATGCTTTTTCTCTTGGATTTGGAACCGTTGCCCAGTGCCAATGGTCTTCGTTTGTCCAATAAGTTGCCCGAGGAAAAGTAAGTTCGTATTGCCCATGGGAACCATACTTCACACTTCCTCCACAGTGGTCAAAATGCAAGTGAGTCAAAAAAATATCCGTGATATCGGTTGGATGTACACCCAGCTGCTGTAAACTTTTTGTTAAGCTAGCTTCTCCATGCAAGTAGTAATGCGAAAAGAAGCGGGCATCTTGTTTATCCCCTATACCATTGTCTATCAATACCAATCGATCCCCATCTGCAACGAGTAGACATCGCATGGCCCAGGTGCATAGATTACTTTCATCCGCAGGATTTGTACGAGACCAAATGGATTTAGGAACCACACCAAACATGGCCCCTCCATCCAATTTAAAAAATCCTGTATCTACGACAAAAAGGTCCATCTAATGATTTAAAGTGCTTTGGAAACAGCCATCGGCGTGATAACTTGGCTTTTAAGCGATTATAAGGATAACCAGACTACTTTATACTTATTCAACAACCACACCCATCGAACAAAACTTATCAATCCGCTTGGAAATACGCTGCTCTGGATCTAGTGCATCTAATTCCTTCAATGCCTTCTTAATCACTTGCTTGAGAGTTTTAGCCATCCCTGTTAAGTCCTTGTGTGCACCACCTAACGGCTCAGGTATGATATCGTCCACCAAGCCGTTAGATTTCATGTCTTTTGCCGTGAGCTTAAGTGCATCAGCTGCTTGTTCCTTATAGTCCCAGGATCTCCAAAGAATAGAAGAACAAGATTCTGGTGAAATCACTGAATACCAGGTATTTTCGAGCATCAAAACCTTATCGCCAATGGCAATACCCAAGGCCCCACCCGAAGCACCTTCACCAATGATGATGCAGATCACAGGTACTTTGAGCATAAACATTTCTTTAATATTTCGTGCAATGGCCTCCCCTTGCCCCCTTTCTTCAGCCTCCAATCCAGGAAAGGCACCTGGAGTATCTATCAAAGTAACGATAGGTTTGTTGAATTTTTCGGCCATCTTCATCAATCGAAGCGCTTTTCTATAGCCTTCTGGATTAGCCATCCCAAAATTTCGTTCTTGACGCTGTTTGGTATTTCTACCTTTTTGCTGCCCAATAAAGAGCACCGTTCGGCCATCAATATCGCCTAATCCACCAATCATGGCCTTGTCATCCTTTACAGTACGATCTCCATGCAATTCAATAAATTCATTGGTGATTTCATAGATATAATCCAAAGCATAAGGCCTATCTGCATGTCTGGAAAGCTGTACACGTTGCCAGCGGGTGAGATTGGTAAAGATTTCTTTCTTTAAGGCCAAAATTTTGCCCTCTAAAGAATTAATATCCTCGCTTAGGTCGATGTTTCTCCCCTTTGCCAACTCCTTCATCTCCTGCAATTTTTGCTCTAAATCAGCAATGGGTTTTTCAAATTCTAAGACCATTTTCGTAAATTTTTGAAGAACAAATATAAGGATTAGTCTCAATCTCTGATGGAAATTTTGAGCGAAAAGAAGCCGTACATGAGGACTTATAGATCCCTTTAAGGATTAAAAGTAAAAGTGATTTCAATCAAACCGATTCTACAGCGTCAAGCTCAAACCTATCTAAAAAAAAAAGTCCCTAATTTCTTAGGGACTTTAAGCGGAATGGACGGGACTCGAACCCGCGACCTCCTGCGTGACAGGCAGGCATTCTAACCAGCTGAACTACCACTCCAAAGTTCGATGGGGTAAGTAATCAAATAATTTCTTACCTAAACAGATAAAAGTAACTAACTAGTAAAAAGAAAATTATAATCGATGCGGAATGGACGGGACTCGAACCCGCGACCTCCTGCGTGACAGGCAGGCATTCTAACCAGCTGAACTACCACTCCGATTCCCTTCACTTTTGAAGTGCTGCAAAGGTAGAAAATCGGAACTTATCCGCAATAAATCAACTTTATTTTTTTGATAAAATGCAAGTATCTCCTTTGCTGTCAAACAAATAAATATGGTTTAGGTGGCATCAAATGGCTCGCTGGTCTATTAGAACCTGTACATTGGGATGCAACCAAAGGAAGGAAGCTGGAAATTGCCCGGACACTTTAGGTTCCTTTAAGCGCTCAAAAGCTTCTTTTTTTCCCGAACCAGCAATAAATAATAAGATGAGTTTGGATTGCATGATTCCCCGAAGACCTATCGTCATTCCAAAACTAGGCGGTTGCTTCAAAGTCTTCAGCATTCCATTAGCTAAGGTGGACTCTGCTAGTTCACACACATGATACGGAAGTTGATGCTCCTCTCTCGGTTCATTGAGTGCAATGTGCCCATTTACCCCTATTCCCAAAATACAGATATCCAATGGTCCCTCCTGCTCTAGCACCCGCTCCATCCTTAAGCAGGCCCCCTCAGGATCTGTAGTAGTAGGGTCTATCGTCCAATAGCAATCCGCTGTAATCCCCATGGGCTGAACAAACTTCTGTTGCACATCCAATTCGGAGGTAAACGGAGATCCAGGTTCCAACCCTCCCCACTCATCTAGTTTGATGACACGCAGTTGAGCTCCGAATTCAGTATGCTGCTGCTTGTATGCAATTAGTTTCGCATAAGCTCCTGATGGAGATCCTCCACTGGCTACACAAAACAAAAGATTGGGCTTTTTCTTAATCTCCTCTTTGATCAATTCAAAGCCTAGGGTACTTATTGACTCAAAGTCAGAAAAAAAGTGGAAGTTCATGCTTGCTGCTGTTCTTGGGTAAATAAAAATAACTGGAATAAATGAATCACATCCTTCGGTTCAAAAATAAAAAACATCGCGAGAAACCTACCCCTCTTCAATTAATTTTTCACAAATCCAAAACACTTCTTATCTTCCTTTTTTAATACTACTATTTTCCAGTTAACTTATGAAGAGACCTCACTTCCTCCTCCTTCTTGCGCTGTTCGGACTTGCACATCCGCTGCTCGCACAGAAAAAAGGCCCAGTAAAGCCTAATCCACTCAAACAAGTTGTTCAGCAAACCATCGATGCTCAATTTGCAGATATGACCGAACTAAGTGATAAAATATGGGCCTTTGAGGAGATCGCATTTCAAGAAAGTCAATCCTCAGCAGCCTTGTCTGCCTACGCAGAAAAGCTAGGATTTAAAGTAACCCGAGGGGTGGGTGAAATCCCAACTGGCTTTATAGCAGAATATGGATCTGGAGCACCCATAATCGGCATCATAGGCGAATTTGATGGGCTCCCAGGCTTATCTCAAAATAAAGTCCCCTTCAAAAGCCCTCTACACTCTGGAGCACCAGGCCACGGATGTGGTCACAACCTCTTTGGAGTAGCCTCTTTGGGAGCAGCTTCTGCCATCAAAAACCTAATTTCCTCTGGACAGCTTAAGGGCACTATACGTTTTTATGGAACACCTGCAGAAGAAAAATACTTTGGTAAACTTTGGATGATTCGGGCAGGGTTAATGGATGATGTAGACATCATGATGGATTGGCACCCTGCTGACGAGACCAAGACGGAAGTACAAAAAGGCTTGGCCTTGGTCGATTTTTTGGTGGAATTTTCTGGTCAAACAGCGCACGCTTCCGGTGATCCTTGGAATGGAAGATCCGCTTCTGATGCCCTTGAATTATACACTACAGGAATCAACTATTACAGAGAACATGTCAAGCCTACCGTACGAATTCATTACCATATCCAAGACGCGGGAAAGGTAGTTAATGTAGTACCAGATTACAGCCGATTGTGGGTTCGGGTACGTGATACGAGCAGAGATGGCCTCCTTCCTATTTGGAAACAGGTAGAAAAGATGGCATCTGGCGCAGCGATTATGGCCAATGTGGAGCATAAAATCACCTTGGTTTCAGGCGTTCATGAAATTTTTGTGAACCGTACTGGTTCGGCCATTATGCAAAAAAATATTGAAGCATTAGGGGCGATTTCCTACACGGAAGAGGAACAAACATTTGCAAAAAAAATTCAGGAAGCCAATGGAAAACCTCAGGTAGGTGTGATTTCTGAAATTAAGCCCCTGGAAGAAACGCAGGAGAATAGCATGGGTGGAAGTACCGATGTGGGTGACGTGAGTTGGATAGTCCCCACCATCCGCATGGGTGCAACGGTAGCCCCTACAGGAACTCCTTGGCACTCTTGGGCCGTTGTCGCCTCAGTAGGAATGTCTATCGGCCACAAAGGCATGGGCTATGCCTCTAAGGCCTTAGCAATGACGATGGTGGACCTATACCAAAACGAATTGTTACGAAACGAAATCAAATCGGAGTTTAAGCAAAAGAAGGGAGACTATGTTTACAAAGGAATCATCCCAGATGGCCCTCCGCCTTTGAATGCTGGATATTAATTTAGAAAACCCTCTGTTATTCACTTATCAGCGCACTTTTTATTTAAACAGCAAGGGAATCTACTTTTTATTTTGAACTTTTTTATGGGTTTATAGTTTAAAATCGGTAACTAAAAAAAAATTATCCTAATGAAAAATTTCAAACTAGTAACATTTGCACTTTTGGGTTTTGCTGCGATAAGCTTAGTGGGTTGCAATGCTCCTAAAGAAGAAGCAACAGACGAAACTCTTGTTGACTCTACCACACTTGTAGTAGAAGAAGTATCTAACACTGTAGTAGATATCGCAGTAAAATCTGCTGATCACACTACACTAGTAGCTGCAGTTACAGCTGCTGGCTTAGTAGAGACACTAAGCGGACCAGGTCCTTTCACTATTTTCGCTCCAACCAACGCTGCGTTTGCTGCATTGCCTGCTGGAACTGTAGAGGGTCTATTGAAGCCTGAAAGCAAAGATAAGTTGACCTCAATTCTTACCTACCACGTGGTAGCTGGAAATATAATGTCACCTCAATTGAGTGATGGTCAGAAAGTAAAAACTTTGAATGGTCAGGAATTGACCGTAGCCATCAAAGGTGGAGTAGTAACAATCAATGGAATTAAAGTGGTAGCTCCAGATCTTGCAGGTAGCAATGGCGTTATCCACGTAGTGGAAGGTGTGATTATGCCTAAGTAAGTTTCTTTACTTACCCTTTTAAAAAGTCGGCTTTCATAGCTGACTTTTTTTATGCATACTCCTCAGAATATTGGAATTTTAGTTAGTTTAAAGATAACTTTATTTAAAACCCTTTGTGTGATTTCTATTCTTTTCAAAAGTTGATCATGCTCTTCGTTTCCTATGAAAAAAAATATTCTAATCCTCTTCCTAGCCCTCATTTTTCAAGTAGGTGCCTCTGCACAATCTAGCTCTTCAAAACAGGAGGCCCTCAAAATCCATCAACTCATTCAAGAATCTTTTGACTCCCTATTTTCATTGTACCATGCGAACCTGGTTGAACGGTTCTATACTCCTGATTTTTTGTTGCTGGAACAAGGGGAAGTTTGGAATATGGATTTCATCAAATCCTACCTCGGAGAGCAGAGCAAAAAGAATAATCCCGTGACTCGCACCAATCGATTTGAGTTTATAAAGACCGAAATCTTCGGCAACCGTGCCTGGGTAGCCTATCACAATTACGCCAGCTTCACCAAGGATGGGGAAGCTCCTCGAGAAGTCTATTGGCTTGAAAGTGCTACTGCTATCCGAACTAGTCAAGGATGGCGCCTAGACCTATTGCATTCGACACGAGTGGAAAATAAAAAATAAAATATCCCCACTTTTTACAAGACTGGGATGGAGTATTCTGTCTTAGTTAAATAACTTCTCTAAGATCTTGTAGGTGATCAGGTAAGTTGGGCGTACCCCATCCATCCCCAAGGCTCCAGAAGCAAGCGTGCTACCTGTCTCCAGTGGGTTATCTGATGCATAGTAAGCATAGAGCACCTTGATATTGGAACGGACATTTGTACGGATTTTAGATGCAGATTGGATGGCCTTTTGGTAATGCGCTCCCTCCATCTCCAATCCAACTGTCTTCCAGGAAGACTCCATAAAATAGGTGAGGATATCCCGGTTTTGAAGGGAGGTTCCAAGAACTGTTATCATGGAACCTTGATATACCCCCAAGCCATACCCTTTAAAATCACTTACTTTTAGTTCATTGCGAAATGGGTAATTGTCAGCAGTTCCCTCAAACACATGCGAGGTTGGAACCATCAAATCTCCCTTACCGCCGTGCAAAATCCCCGCTTTTCCCATAATGGAAGTAGATACTACATTCAAAGGATACTTTTTACCCTCCTTGCTGTAAGGTTTCAATAGCTCATCAAAGCATTCGTAGGCCTGCTCTCCGAAAGCATAGTCCATCACCACAAAAACAGGGCGTTTTTCCTTCTCTTTGGGTAAAACCACCCCTGGAATCAGCGTGTCTAGGTCCATTTGAGCGGTGTCGATCAGCTGAGCCCCAATATTCGTTCCTGACTCATCAGGGAGATTTATGAATCCCTGCTTTTCCGCGTAGGCTAAAATCTTCTTCTCTTGATTATTTTTTGCTTTAATGGAGATCTCTATAGCAATCTGCTCAATTTCCTCAAAAGACTTCACTCCCAGTGCTTGATGCGCGTAGATCGTGTTGAGCACACTGTGCATATTGGCAGAGATGATATGGATGGGGCGGTGAATCAGCTTCCTTTCTAGGAGTGCCTCTTTAATTCGATTGGCCCAAAGCTCCCCATAAACGTGATGCCCTACCCGCTCCCTGAGGGTTGCAGAAAAGCTGATTTCTCGATCTAG
>JAQCJI010000010.1 GCA_027593175.1 Bacteroidota bacterium
TCCCATGGATGCCTTTTTGGCCAAAGCCAAAGCGGCAGGCTATGATGGGGTAGAGCTGTGGATGCCCGCTGGGGAAGACAAAAAAAAGAGCCTAAAAGAAGGCCTAAAAAAGTACGAGCTCGAAGTCATTTTTTTGCATGGCACCACCAGGAATCTGCCTTTTGAGGAAGCCTTGCGGGTGTATGAGGTAGGATTGCAAGAGATCCTGGCTTGGAAGCCCATCAAAGTCAACAGTCACACCGGAAATGACTTCTGGACTTCGGAGCAAAATTTGGCGTTTATCGCGCTAAGTGACCGGTATGCAAAGCAAGTGGGCATTCCTGTGCTGCATGAGACGCATCGGGGTCGATTTTCCTATACCCTGCCGGAAGCGGTGTCCATGCTTCGGAAGTTCCCAAATCTAAAATACACCCTAGACGTCAGCCATTGGATGGTGGTTCATGAGCGAGTTCTCACCGAAAGTGACCCTCTTCTTCAAGAAATCTTCCCATCAGTGGATCATATTCACGCCAGAGTGGGCTTTGCAGAGGGTCCACAGGTGCCCAATCCAGCGGCTCCTGAATGGAAAAATGAAGTCAAGGAGCATTTGGCGATTTGGGAAAAAATCATCCGCAGCCATTCAGGAAAGGTCTTCACCGTGACTACCGAATTTGGCCCTCCTCCCTACATGGCTACTGTTCCATTTACAAATCAGCCGCTTGCGGATCAATGGGAAGCAAATGTGTGGATTATGAATGCGCTAAAATCCCGGGTCCAATGACTGAATTTTTACTACCCTTCTTGGGGAGAATGCATCCGGTTTTGGTCCATCTTCCCATTGGGATTTTGGTATTCGGAATTCTGCTATGCTTTTTCCCTCAAAACGGAAAAAATCCGCTTCTCCCATCCATTCGGTTGGCTTTTCTGATTGGGGGCATTGCTGCCTTGGCGGCAGGTCTGAGTGGTTTCCTTCAATACCAGTTTGAAGGCTTTGCCTGGGAGGACGTGCAACTGCACCTCATTGGCGGGGTAATTACCGCTGTAGGCAGTTTTGGGATGTATGCTCTTGTAAAAAATACGGAAGTTTTAAGTACCAAAATTCGAGTTTTTGCAGCAGTCTTGGGTTTGATTTTGGGGATCACTGGACATTGGGGAGGAAATTTGACGCATGGAGAAGACTACTTTACGGAAGTTCTTCCCGCAGATCTTCAATCCCTACTTGGAACAGAGATTCAACCAGAAAAGGGACCTCAACTAACGGAAGAAACTTGGGAGAATGCACAGCTCTATGCAGAAGTGATTCAACCCATTCTCAATAAAAACTGCAAAAGCTGCCACAATCCAAGAAATCGAAAAGGAGAATTGGACCTTTCTTCTCTCGCCGCTATGAGGAAGGGCGGAGAGGAGGGCATGGTGCTGACTGCCGGCGATGCTGCGCACAGTATGCTTTTTGCTCGGCTTCTTTTGCCCAAGGAAGATGAAAAACACATGCCTCCTGCCGAAAAGAACCAACCCTCCAAAAAGGAAATTGCCTTGATTGAAAGGTGGATAAAAAGCGGTGCAAAAGAAAGTGGCACCTTGGCAGCCGCAGGGATCTCCAAAAAACAGATTGAGCGATTTATTCTAAAAAATGAGATTCCATTTTACCCGATTTCGGAGCTCGCCCCATTGGCTGTCGATTCCTTGGCCGATTTAAAGGAGGCGGGATTATTTGCTGAGGCAGTGGAATCGGGTTCGGGACTTTTGAAAGTCACCTGCATTAATCTGCCGACGTTCCAGGATTCTGATTGGAAAATACTGGCATCGGTTCAAAGTAGAATCGCCTATTTGGATTTGAGTGGAACGCAGGTGACGGATGCCTTGGTGAGCCAGCTGGAGGCTTTGCCCAACCTGACGGTGCTTAAGCTCAATAGCACAGGAATTGCTGGCAATTCCCTGAATAATTTGGCAAAATTGACCTAAATCATCTTGAAGAATTTGAATAAAACAGGGGTAAAGATAAGCCAGCTGCAGGCACTTGCCTCGAGCAAAAGTCTTGAGAAGGTTTTTGCATTCGATACCCCAGCCTCACGTGAATTAGCAACAGCTGGGAAGGCGAGTTTCTCGTTTATCCTTGAGGCAGGTACCTATTCTCTACCCAAGTTGGCAACGGACTCTAAAGTGTATTGAGTCGAATTAAGGAACCTGAAAATTTAAAAAAAAGGGTTTTGAGAATAATTAATTCCTTGTTGGTTTTCGTATTCTTTTTGCCTTTACTCCAAGAAACAGGTTAAACTTGGATTAATTAATTCTTCTTAGGGTAATTAAATTAATCTCAAGATCATCTGCTTTTTTCAAGGAGCTTACTCTTAATTTCAATTTTCCTTCTCCATTTTTTAAATCAATTCTTCCAAGTTTCACGGGCAAGAAATCCTTGGTGTAGGATTCAATTCTTAAAACCCGATCATTTTCCCTACCGATAAGCGGCTTTTCATTTGAAGTCAATAGGCTACTGGCTAATGAACTTCCCTCAAATTCAATACTTATTTCAGATCCAATATTTGCATCACTGCAAGCATAGTATACTTCAATTTCAAAGGACCCGGATTCTTGGACAGAAACAGGCCAACTTATTTCATCTTCTGAATTTCTCCATTGTAAAAAGAAACTACTGTTTGGATGTCTATTAGAGCGAATGACATTTCCTTTTCCAGTGGCTTCCGATGAAGGTAAGATGGTCAGTTCCATTTTAGGATGGCCTAGAGGGAAAGGTCTGGTATCCTGTTCAGGTAGTTCATTTAATACGGTGCTTATCCATTCATCTTTCCAAGTAAGTAGTTTTTTATAATCGTCTGGATGCTCCTTACTG
Organism: Bacteroidota bacterium; assembly: GCA_027593175.1. Lineage (GTDB taxonomy): Bacteria > Bacteroidota > Bacteroidia > Cytophagales > Cyclobacteriaceae > Algoriphagus. Next base: position 2,828 of record JAQCJI010000010.1, read on the forward strand.
ATGTCTCTGATTTGGGCTGGATCATTTTGCATATCGTACAATTTTTGATCACTAGAAAGCCGAAAGCGTTCACTGCGTATACTTGTTTTGCCCGACCAATAGCTGGGTATGATTCTATCGTTTACTGCTGCATCTTGATTTTTTGTCAGTAGATTTTTAAGACTTAACCCATCAAAAGGCTTTGCTTGCTCATTTTGAATGCCAGCTAATTCTACGAGGGTTGGAAAAATATCAATTACTGATGCGATGTTTTTGACTGTTATTCCTGTTTCCAAATTCCCCTTCCATTGAATGATAAAGGGGGATCTTATCCCTCCTTCATCCGTGTTTCCCTTTATGCCCTTCATATTGCCGTTCCATCTATGCCCATTTGGGCCGTTATCTGAGAAATAAATGACAATAGTGTTTTTCATTAAGTTCAGTTCTTCTAATTTCTGAACGATTCTCCCAACATTCCAGTCTAAATTTTCTGTCATTGCCAATGCAGCTTTGGTATGCACGGAATCTTCTAGTTCAGGGAGCCTACCTTCTTGTGCTAATGGCTTGTTTTCATAGCGATCCCAAAATTCATCAGGAACTTGCATCGGGCTATGCGGCGTATTGTAGGGGAAGTAAGCCAAGAATGGCATTTCCTTATTATTTTCAATAAACTGAATTCCTTGTGAGGTCAAATCATCAATTATGAATCCTTTTCCCTTTATTATTTCTCCGTTGTGCTCCAAAATAGGGTTGAAATAATCCGCCCAATGCCCTGCACAAAACCCATAAAATTCATCAAATCCTCTTGTATTTGGATGGTATGGGGCCTGTCCTCCATTGTGCCACTTTCCAAAAATCCCAGTACGGTAGCCGTTTTTTTTGAATGCCTCTGCGAAGGTCACTTCATCTAGGTCCAGTCTTTCAAATCCGCTGGAAGTGCCAGTGACCCCGCCACGTACGTGGTATCTTCCTGTCAGGAGTTCTGCACGAGTGGGCGAGCACACAGGGCTGACATAAAATCTGTCTAGGACGATTCCTTCCTTTGCTAGCTTATCGATGTTAGGCGTATTAACTGTTTTATTTCCATTGAAGCCAAGATCACCCCATCCCTGATCGTCTGCTAGAATGATGACAATATTTGGATGTTTTGATTGGGCGGTGGTTCTCGCAGCGAATGCAAAACAAAATAACAGGGTAACTATAAGGTTAATTCTGGGCATTACTTGAATTTAATTTTAACCTAAACTAACTAAATAATTTCAGTAAACCTACGTTAAATCTGCATTTATGGGGTTTTTGGGATGGGTACGTGGGAAGAAAAAGCCCCTCAGCGCTTGATGCTGAGGGGCGGATTTCTAACTCAAATGGATCGAGTTAAACGTGGAGCTGGCGAGAGTCGAACTCGCGTCCAGATAAGGAAGCACCGTACCGTCTACATGCTTAGTCACCGGTTGGGTTTTTGACCAATCTATGCTGGGTGACACACCTGAGCTTGGCTTAGCGATTGATCTTAGACCTGCTTAATCGCATCACAAGCCGCATCCCGATCAAGTTGACACCCCAAACCCGCGCCGATCAGGCAAAACACGGTGGGATGTGGCTGGGGAATCACTCTCGCAACTCAACCCTTTAAGCGATCTATCCTTTTAGGTTAGATTAAGCAGCCATGGCGTAAGAAGTTTCGCCATTTGTCTTTTGTATGAATTTTTTGAGGCCGTACATACTCCAGCCTGCATGCGAGCCCGATGATTACACCTACTGTCAAAACCGGTCAGCCCCATAGATTAGGTACAAAGGTAGGTGGAAAAAGGTTCACTTTTTGTACGAAGTACGAAGAACAAGGTACAAAGTAGGAAATACAAGATATGAAGTACGATATCGAAGCCAATGTCGAATGCCAAACGCAGAGTGAAGAATGCGGAATTGGAAACCGGGGAATATGCCACTAGCAGGCTTTTCAGCTCGGCAGCATTTAGTCTAGTCTCTTGCTTCTCGAAGCGTCTTGATACTTGATACTAGAGAATTGATACTTAATTGTACAAAGTGCCAGGTATGGATTCAGCCAATAAGCCCGTATTTTGTACCTCGTACTCATTTTGGGTTTTGAATGAAAAATTAAATCCAATCCCAATTTCCTTACCTAAGAATATGGACTTTTTTATATCTTGCAGGGATGGAAAATTTCGTTGTTTCGGCAAGAAAATATAGACCTGCAGATTTTAAGAGTGTCGTGGGGCAGCAGCACATCACGACCACCCTTCAGAATGCAATCAAAAACAAGCATCTAGCCCAAGCATTTCTTTTTTGTGGTCCAAGAGGAGTAGGCAAAACGACTTGTGCGCGTATCCTTGCCAAAACCATCAACTGCGAATCCATCACCAAAGACTTTGAAGCCTGTGGCACCTGTGCCTCTTGCGTATCCTTTCAAAATAACGCTTCCTTCAACGTCTACGAACTCGATGCAGCCTCCAACAACTCGGTGGACGACATCCGCAACCTGGTTGAACAGGTGCGCTATGCCCCTCAAAAAGGAGAATACAAGATCTACATCATCGATGAAGTGCACATGCTCTCTACCGCGGCCTTCAATGCCTTTTTGAAGACGCTGGAGGAGCCTCCTAAGTATGCCATCTTTATATTGGCCACCACAGAAAAACAAAAAATCATCCCGACCATTCTCTCACGATGCCAGATTTTTGATTTCAACCGAATTCAAATCAAGCACATCGCTGAGCAACTCAAATACATTGCTGGCAAGGAAGATGTGGACTACGAGGAAGAAGCGCTCCGCCTAATCGCCACCAAAGCAGATGGAGCCCTCCGAGATGCCCTGTCTATATTTGACTTAATCGTTACTTACTCGGCTGGCAAAAAAGTCACTTATCAAGAGACCATCTCCAACCTCAATATCCTGGACTACGACTACTACTTTAAAGTGGTAGATGGACTCCTGGAAGAAAATATCTCGACTACGCTTCTCCTCTTTGATGAAATCCTCAAAAAAGGCTTTGATGGGCATAATTTTATTGTAGGCTTAAGCGAGCACCTCCGCGATCTACTCGTGGGTAAGGATGAAGCCACTTTGGAACTGCTTGAAGTATCCGAATCAGCCAAGGAGCGCTACCTGGAACAAACGGCACGCGCCTCGGTGTCCTTCCTCTTGTCTGCATTAAATTTGGCTAATCAGTGTGATATCCACTACAAGACCAGTAAAAACCAGCGGCTTCATGTGGAACTAACCCTGATGAAGGTGGCTAAACTCTCCCAGGCCTTCCGCCTAGCCACCCTCTTAGCGGTGGATGCAAAAAAAAAAGCCTGATTGAGGAGCAAAAATCTCCACAACCCACACAAGCTCTTGAAGTACCTCAAGCTGTTGCTCCCACTCCTGTAGAAGCGCCCACTTTCCAAGAGGCTCCTGCTGTTCCTGCAGCAACCAAGTTGAGCCCTTTAAAACCCACCTTTTCGATTCCAAGTAGTCTCGCACAAACCAAGAAATTAGGAGAAACCAACACTCCAGAAGAGGTTCTTGGGGTTGCAGAGATAGTGGAGAAGCTAAGCTACACTTCAGCTCCACCTGCTCAAGAGATTCCTTTGACGCAAGAATTGCTGGATCAAGCAATTTTTTCGATTCAGGAGGTTTACCGCAATGCCAACAAAAATTTAGAGCTTACCCTTTTGGATCAAGAAATTAGGGTTCAAAATGGGGAAATCACGCTGCAAGTAAGCGGTTCGATTCAAGAGGATATCGCGCAAAAGATGAAGCCAGAGCTTATTGGCTTGGTACGGAAATTTACCGGAGCATCTTCCTTTACTATAAGTCTAGTGCAGCAAGAAGAGGTGGCGGACGAAAAGGGGAAATTGTACACCAGCACGGACAAACTTAAATTTTTACATGAAAAGTACCCTGCCTTGATGGAGTTGCAGCAAAAATTTGACCTGGATATAGATTTCTAAAAATCGAGAGAGATCCCAAAGTTGATCAGATTCTGAAATTGAATCGCCCGCTTGCTACTGCCATCATCCTGCTTGATGAGGACCTGTTCATCGTAGATGAGTGCGGTTTCAATTCGGGTAGAAATGTACTTATTGACCTTCATTCGGATAAGTGAGTTGAAGTTGACCACCAGGTTACCAAATCGCTCGTAGTTGGAAAATAGGTTCAGGTCGGCCTTCCAGGTGACATTTTCCATCAGGACCACATCTACCCCTCCTAGGGCAAGTGACATCCCCGCTTCTGCTCGTACATTTTCTCCTGGGATCACCCCAAAAGCCCCTGCACGACTTAAGGAATCATTCAAGACCAGCGTAAATCGTCCAGTAAATGGAGATATAATTACCGAAATCTTGCCCTTGTCTTCAAAGCTTCTTCGGTAGTTGATACCGGTAGAGGATTGGAGGTATCCTGGCGCAAGGAGGTCAGAAATTTTAGTACGAAGTTCGTTTTCTGACCCAGCAGGTTTGGTGTATTTATATCCTGATGCCAACTGAGTACGGGCATCTAGCTGGGTAGTCAGAAAGAATTTTTCCGAAAGTTGCCGCCCATAGTTACTCACGAAAATAAAGTTGTCGTTGGTTTTTCTGGTTTTGTAGTCCCGCTCATTTTGCCGATTAAATCCCAAGTTGACCGTCAGCTGGGTATCCCAAACCTTGCTATCTTTTTTGAAATTGGCAAAAAGGGTAGCACCGGTATTCAGCGCAAAGGAACCTGTGCCACCTGCTGCCCAGTTGCTTAGGGTGACCTGTTGAACATTTAGCGTGTAAGTTCCTCCAGTCTTCCAGAAAGTTTCTTTTACAGGCTCTTGAATAAGTAGCGAATCCCCCAACATCACCAAGGTGTCCCGATCGATGATTACCGTATCGGGTACAATTTTTCGGTCCTGCGCCTTAACAAAGGAAGAGCTGCTAAGAAATAACAGACCGATTAGGAAAAAGCGATACCGCATGGGATAGGGGTGATCAAATCAACGGTTCAAAATACGTAATTTCTGTCCTACAGTGATCAAGTTTTGACTGCCGATGCCGTTGAGCTGTTTGAGTTCCTCAACGGATAGTGCGTATTTTTTGGAGATAGAAAATAAGGTTTCACCCGCGCTAACCGTGTGGTAGGAGTAGGCGGGGGTTTGGGTCTGCACGTTTTGTGAAGGGGTATGTTCTACTTTAGATTGGGCGGTGGGTTGTGTAGGGCTACTGGTTACTGGGTCGGGCTCCGAATAAATAGGTATTTCTATCCCTCTTTTTCTAGGTTCCTTCAGGTTGAGAACCATACCAGGGCGAAGGTCGGACTCTTTTCGAATTCTATTTTTAGATTTTAAAGAGGCCAGACGGATGCCGTATTTCTGTGAAATAGACCAGAGTGTTTCCCCTGCTTCCACCACATGGGTATCCACTTCTGCACTCGGACGCTTCCTTTGGGTATAGTAATAGGCTCCCTGTTCGATCTGTTCTGTTTCGGGGAGGTCATTTAATTTGATCAATCGTTTTTCTCGGATTCCAATATCTTCCGAAAACTTGGTAGTTGAATTTGTGGCAGCGGCCTGTATTCCTTCCAAGTTATTCACTAGAATTTGCTTGCGCTGAGTGGCTTTGCTAGTGTTCCCTGTGATTTTAGGATAGGAGTTGGCTGGTTTATATGCGGGAGAAGATTTAGTGGGTGCTGCTTGAGAAGAACCCACTGTCGTTTGATTTGAGCTGCTCACGGGGGCCTCAGGAAGTCTAGTCCCTTTAACAAAGAAAAGAGTAAAGGAGCCAGCAGGAATTTTCCCGTTTACCGCCCATTTGTTGTATTCGATCAAGTGTGCTTCAGTGACTCCAAATTGCTTTGCAAGGCTGGCAAAGGAGGTCGGTCCTTGAATCTGAATCTCGGATAGACGGGTGGAATTGGAGGTGAAAATAGCAATTGAAGACTGATAGGCAATTTTGTGTGCCAAATACTTTTTAAAGTACCAATGGGTGTTGCGGTCAATATTCACTACTTTTTGGCCTGCATATTGGTTGCCAAAATAGGCTTTAGCTCCTCCCAATCCCATCTGATAGGCGACCAGTGCGGTCATCCAGTTGTTGAGTACTCCTTGGTGTTTTTTAAGGTAAATTGCCGCACCACGCGAGGAGGCAACAATGCTCTTCCGTTCGTCCACTTGTCCATCTACTCGTAGGCCTACTTCTTCTGCAGTACCTTGTTTAAACTGCCAGAAGCCTACTGCGTAGGAGGTAGAGACGGCATCAGATACCAGCCCGCTTTCTTGAATGACCAAGTACTTGATTTCGTCAGGAACATCTTGACTGCGCAGCTCACGCTCCACGATGGGGAGGTAGAGGTTAATACGCTCCGCTTTTACCTTAAAGTAGGCGGCATTTCGGTAGAGTGCATCCACATCCAATTGAATTTCCCGTTGGGCTTGTGGGTGGATTTTCAAGGTTAAATCCGCAAATTCCATCTCCAAGGGAACCTGGGGAATCTGTGCCTGAAGAAGCTGACTTCCAGAAAAAAGGAGAAAAAATAAAAATTGAAAATGAAGTTGGGCTTTCATTAAAACAAGAAGAGTTTGGCTCTACCTAAAACCTAGCAAAAATGATTCCCTTTTTTGCAGCTTATCGCTTTCGTACCATTAATATACCATCACGAATGGGTAATAGAAGAGTTTCTACGCGTGGATCCTGGGCGAGCTGTCGGTTAAAATCTAGCAATGCTTGCGTGTCTTTGTCTATTTTTTGGCCTTCTTCGATAAGGATTTTTCCTGACCAGAGTACATTGTCTGCTAGGAGGATTCCTCCAGGGCGTAGTTTGTCAATGACCAACTCGTAATAGGCACTGTAGTAATACTTATCCGCATCGATAAAAATAAGGTCAAAGGGACCTGGAATTGAGGGGAGAAGCTCTCGTGCATTTCCAAGGCGGTAATCAATCTGTGAAGCAAGGCCACTTTCCTCAAAAAATCCTCGGACCATTTTTTCCAGCTCATCATTGATATCCAGTGTCAGGAGTTTTCCGCCGGGGGCAAGGCCACGAGCAAGGCAAATTGCCGAGTAGCCCGTGAAGGTACCGATTTCCAAAATGGAAGTTGGCTGCAGCATTTTGGCAAAAAACTCCAAAGCTTTCCCTTGCAGATGTCCAGAGAGCATGCGAGGAAGTAGGACTTTGGTCTGAGTTTCGCGCGTGATTTTTAGAAGCAGTGGATCTTCTGCTTGGGTATGAGCCTCGCAGTAGGCGAGTAGTTCTGGTGAAATAAATTCCATATCAAGCAGGGGTATAGATGAGCTGAGTCAGTTGATCGGCTTGAAAAATCTCCTGAGCAATGTTTTGAAGCTCGGCAGCGGTGGTGGAACGAATTTGCTCAAAAATAAGATCTAAGGGATCTATTTTCCCATGATCTAGAAGGCTTTTTCCGTAGACGAGCATCAGACCTGCGTAGTTTTCCTCCGACATGGCCATCTGTCCAATCGCTTGGACTTTTGCAGTATGGAGTTGAAAGCTACCTAGTTTATTGGCGCGAAGTTTTTCCAGCTCACGTTGAACAATTGCAAGACTTTTCTTCAGTGTTTTTTCTTCCGTGCCAAAATAGATTCCAAAAAATCCAGTATCGGAGAAAGGCTGGTAGGTAGATTCCACGCTATATACATAGCCATAATTTTCCCGCAAAGACAGGTTGAGTCGGCTGTTCATGCTTGGTCCTCCTAGGATATTATTCAGTAAAAATAGCTTGTAGCGGTTGGGATCGTGTAAGGAATAGGCAGGTCTTCCGATGGCGCAGAGGGATTGTGTGACCTCACGCACAATGGTTTTGTGCTTCGGTAGGTAGGTTTGAAATCCACGTCGGATGTGAAGGGTTCTTTTGGCAGGGATCTCGCGAAGTGGGCCTTCGATCTGGCGTAGCACTTTTTCGAAGGAAATATTGCCAACTACAGAGAATACCAGCTGAGATGTATCCAGTCGGGAAGAGATGAAATCAATGAAATCCTGGTGGTGGAAGTTGGAAACTGTTTCGTCGGTTCCCAAAATATTTCTACCTAGGGCATGGTGCTCAAACACGAGCGCATCCAATTCATCCTGGATAGCATCGTCGGGGGAGTCTTGATACATGGCCATTTCTTCCAGGATTACCTGCCGTTCCCGTTCGATTTGCTTTTCAGGGAAGGTGGAGTGGAAGGTGATGTCATAAAGCAATTCCGCAGCCTTGCCGTAGTGGTCTTTGAGGACTGAGGCATAGAAACAGATCTTTTCTTTAGTGGTGTAGGCGTTCAGTTCGCCTCCTAAGGATTCGAGGCGGTTCAGGATATGAAAAGTTCTTCGTTTTTGGGTGCCTTTGAAGGCCATATGTTCCCAAAAATGTGCCAGTCCCTCTTGTTCTTGGTCCTCGTCTCTACTTCCAATGTTGAGAATAAATCCACAGTGCACCAATCGGGTATGCGGAATCTCCTCATGGACAATCCGAATCCCATTGGGGAGTTCCTTATAAGTTAACTGCATACGCTGTGGTTCCGTGTTTGTGAAAATGGTGATCGTTCTTTCGTGGCAGTTCGAAGAATTTTAATTCTAGGAAATGACCTATTTTACTATCTTGGCAATATAATTTGTCTGCAATGAAATATATTCCCTTACCCAAAGAAATCTACCAACGCAATCGAGCCAAGTTTGCTGCAAAAATGGCGAAAAACGCGGTAGCAATCTTCAATGCCAATGATATTTTACCTTCCAATGCGGATGGTACCATGAAGTTTAGGCAAAATAACGACTTATTTTACCTCTGCGGCATCGACCAGGAAGAGACCATCTTACTTTTAGCTCCGGACTGCCCAAATCCCGCTTGGAGGGAAGTGTTATTTCTCCGAGAGACCAACGACCACATCGCGGTATGGGAAGGACATAAATACACCAAAGAGGAGGCACATGCCGCCTCAGGAATTGAAACAATTCAGTGGCTTCCGACCTTTGACTCCATTTTCAATTCGGTGGTCAACCTCTCGGAGCGCATTTGCCTGAATACCAACGAGCACCTGAGGGCCGGAGTAGTGGTGGAAACTAGAGATGCACGCTTTATTAAGAGTTGCAAGGAGAAGTACCCCTTGCATATCGTGGAGCGGGCGGCGCCCATTCTACATGCACTCCGTGGGGTCAAGGAGCCTGAAGAAATCCAGCAGTTGCAGGTGGCCTGCGACATCACCGAAAAGGGATTTCGTCGCGTACTCGGAATGGTAAAGCCAGGAGTTACCGAATACGAAATTGAGGCAGAATTTATTCACGAGTTTATCCGTAACTGCAGCAAGGGCTTTGCTTACGAGCCTATCATTGCCTCGGGAGCTTCGGCCTGCGTGTTGCACTATATCGAAAATAATAAGGCTTGTTTAGATGGCGAACTCCTTCTTCTTGATGTGGGGGCTGAGTATGGCAACTACAATGCAGATATGACCCGGACCATTCCAGTAAACGGAAGGTTTACCAAGCGGCAAAGACAGGTTTATGATTCCGTGCTACGCGTAGAGCGAGAAGCAGCAGGCATGTTGCGCCCGGGTGTGACCATACAAGATTACCACAAGGAGGTAGGACTAGTGATGCAGGCAGAGCTCGTAGCCTTGGGGCTTCTTGATCAGACCGACATCAAAAATCAGGATCCTGCTTGGCCTGCCTATAAAAAGTATTTTATGCACGGCACCTCCCATCACTTGGGTTTGGATGTACACGATGTGGGGACGATGCATTTTCCAATATCGGTGGGTATGGTCTTTACGGTGGAACCGGGAATTTACATTCCAGAGGAAGGCTTTGCGGTACGTCTAGAGAATGACATTGTAGTTCAGGGAACTGGGTATTTGGATCTTATGCGCAACATTCCGATTGAAGCAGAGGAGATTGAGTCCCTGATGAACCGGTAATTCGAGGTTTAAAAAGATAAAGCCCGCTGAGAATGATTTCCAAGCGGGCTTTTTTATTGAATCTAGGGTAAATTAACCGATAGAAATCCGTTTGAATGTATTTACAGTCAGCCCTTTGTTTACCCCGTCTAGGTATTGAGCAATAGACTTGGAATTATCTTTCACAAACAATTGGCTAAGCAAGGTGCTTTCCTTGTAGAATTTCTGAAGCTTGCCAAGGGCAATTTTCTCGAGCATATCTTCTGGCTTGCCTTCGGCTCTAGCTTGCTCCTTACCGATTTCGATTTCTCGTTCGATGGTAGTTGCATCTACGCCATCCTTGTCCACTGCTACTGGATTCATGGCAGCAATTTGCATCGCTACATCTTTTCCAGCTTCTTCTACGTTGGTACCTGAAGTGTTTACCAATCCTACAAGTACGCCCAATTTTCCATTGGAGTGAACATAGGAGACGACTTGATCGGCATTGATGACTTCGTAGTGAGATATTTCAAGTTTCTCTCCGATTTTACCAGTCATTTCAATGATTTTTTCTGCAATGGTGCTGCCTTCCATAGGTAGGGCAAGTACTTCAGCAGTGGTAGTGGATCCGTTACTTACTGCCGCATCAATTAGGGAGTTAGCAAATGCGCCAAATCCTTCGTTTTTAGCAACAAAGTCAGTTTCGCAAGTTAGGGAAAGTAAGACCCCTTTCGCGTTGCCGTTAGTCAAACGAGTGACGACAACACCTTCTTTTGTTTCGCGGTCAGCTCTAGAGGCAGATACTTTCTGACCTTTTTTTCTGAGGATGTCCACTGCATTTTCGAAGTCGCCATCGGCCTCAGTAAGCGCTTTTTTGCAGTCCATCATACCTGCGCCGGTCATTTGTCTCAGTTTGTTTACGTCTTGTGCAGTAATTACCATAGGGAGGTTTCGTTTAGATAGTTCGTTGGAATCGGGCCCTCCCAAAAGAGGGTGGGTTATACTTTATGAATGGCGCGCGCGCCGAATTAAAACAAAAAATTGAACATCGACTTCCGCCAGATGTTCAATTTTTTAGATGCATAGCATGAGTGGATTATTCCTTTGTTTCGGCATCCACGGCTCTTTTTGCCTCTTCCTCTTCAGAAATTTTGGCATCGTCCTTATCTCTCTTGCGCTCAGATAGGCCTTCTTCGATGGCTGCTCCGAATGCGTGTACCAAAAGAGACACAGACTTGAATGCGTCATCGTTTGCTGGGATTGGGAATTCCACCTCGTTTGGATTGGAGTTGGTATCAACCAATGCAAAAACAGGAATTCCTAATTTTTGTGCTTCAGCGATCGCAATGTGCTCTCTCTTGATGTCTACTACGAAAAGAGCGGCTGGAAGCCGGCTTAGGTCAGCGATACCGCCTAAGATTATCTCCATTTTTTCCTTTTGACGGCTTAACATCAAACGCTCTTTCTTCGCCAAGTTTTTGTACCCATCTTCTTTCATCAATTTCTCTAGGGAAGACATCTTCTTTAGAGATTTACGTATGGTAGCAAAGTTGGTCAACATCCCACCTAACCATCTTTCGGTTACATAAGGCATGTTGAGACGCTGTGCTTCAGCAGTAACGAGGTCTTTGGCTTGTTTTTTTGTAGCGACAAACATGATTTTTTTGCCGGAACGTACAATTTGCTTGATTGCGTTGGATGCTTCTTCGAGGCAAGCAAGCGTTTTGTTGAGGTCGATAATATGGATACCATTCTTCTCCATAAATATATATGGAGACATTCTTGGATCCCACTTTCTCGTCAAGTGTCCGAAGTGAACACCAGCATCCAGTAAGTCTTTGTATTCTATTTTTGACATGAATGAAATTGTTTTCTATTGAGTGAAGTAAATCCCTAATTAACGCTTAGAGAACTGGAATTTTCTTCTTGCTTTTCTACGTCCTGGTTTTTTACGTTCTACCATTCTAGGGTCACGCGTAAGAAAACCTTCTTTCTTCAATGTAGGTCTGTGTGTCTCATCTGCTTCGCAAAGTGCTCTAGAGATGGCCATACGAGCGGCTTCCGCCTGTCCTTTGATTCCACCACCGTCTACATTGATTTGTAGGTCGTAAGTTCCTTCCACGCCAACAAGCGTTAAAGGCTGCTTCACTACAATTTGGTGTAGTTCAAATGGGAAATAGACCTCAATTGATTTGTTGTTAACGGTGATTTTACCGTTACCTGGCGTCATGTAAATTCGGGCAACCGAAGTCTTTCTTCTACCGATGGTATTGATTGTTTCCATGCGTCAGCAATTAAAGGGTGATGGCTTTCGGCTGCTGTGCGACATGAGGATGCTCAGATCCTTCGTACACGTACAGGTTGCCGTACAACTTACTTCCTAATCTATTTTTAGGCAACATGCCTTTGACTGCTTTCTCAATCAGGATGGTTGAAGACTTCTGCTTCAACAATCGAGGGGTAGAGATTCGCTGTCCACCTGGGTATCCGGTGTGGCGCACATATATTTTTGCGTCCCACTTGTCGCCGGTCAATCGAACCTTGTCGGCATTGATTACGATGACATTGTCACCACAATCGACGTTAGGAGTGAAGCTAGGCTTCGTCTTTCCTCTCAAGATTTTCGCAACATCACTTGCCAAGCGCCCTAGAATTGCAGATTGGGCATCCACTAGCACCCATTGCTTTTCTACGGTGGAGCTGTTGGCTGAGATGGTCTTATAGCTCAGAGTATCCACTTTGTAACTGTTTAATTTTTAGCTTGTTAATTAATTATCCACCCCAAAAAGGGACACAAAGATAGAAGCATTTCTTTTTCTATGCAAACTATTTACAATCCTAAACCCTAATTTTCATTGGTTTAGCTGATTTTTTTTTGGCACAAACTCCTAATTGGTGTGTAGTCGGAGCTTTATCTATTCTTATCGAGCTGCTCCAATAGGACTTGAAAGTCTTTGGGGTAAGGAGCTTCAACAGCAATTTTTTTACCATCAACTCCTAAAAAGTGGATGCTAAAGGCGTGTAAGGATACGCGCTGCATGATGGGAAGCTCTTTGGTTTCTTTTTTTAAGTTGAACCGCCGCTTCAAAGCGGAGAGATACAAGGGCTTGCCGCCATACAAGGTGTCTCCACAAATAGGGGCCTTTAAGTAGGCTAGGTGAACTCGGATTTGATGAAGTCGGCCTGTGATCGGACTACAAGCCAGTAAGGTGTGGGAAAAATAGGTTCTCAGCGTGTTAACAAGTGTTTGAGCGGGTTTACCATCCTTGCTTACCTTAGCAATACCCTTATTATTGGCAGCCAAGTTGCGATCCACAAGCAAGGCTTTAAAATCTTGAATACCTTCGACCACCGCATGGTAAATTTTCCCTACCTGCCTATTTTCAAACTGCATGGCCAAATGTCGATAGGCTTCGTGATGCTTGGCGATGACAAGGCATCCGGAGGTTTCCTTATCCAATCGGTGGCAAAGCTGTGCACCCTCCCAATAGGTTTTGGCTAAATCAAGGATATTTTGAGCCTTGTGTCGGTCATCCAAACTTGAAAGATAAGGTGGTTTGTTGATGACCAAGAAATCCGAATTTTCTAAAAGAATCAGGTCTTCAAACGTTATTTTTTTCATAGAGGAGTTTACCCAGTTTGCAGCGACAAAACTAGCTATTCCAATTCGGTCCAAAAAGTATTGGTGATATTACTTCTAAAATGAGTGAAGTGTGGAACATCCAGTGAAAAAACTAGCACTTAAACTGCTTCTTTGAAGTCCCTTTCTCAAATTGCTTCAATCGGAACGCCCTTCTTTTTTTCCTTTTCTAAGGGGAGTTCAAAACTAAAAATGGATCCTTGCCCTAACACCGAAGTAACAGAGATTTTACTTTTGTGGCCTTCTAGGATGTGTTTTACGATGGCCAAGCCAAGACCAGTCCCTCCTTTGCCTTTAGATCTACTTTTTTCTACTCGGTAGAAGCGTTCAAAAATCCGTTTCAAATCTTCGGGAGGGATGCCTGGGCCATTGTCTTTGATTTCTACCTGAATTTGATTTTTATTTAATTTCAAGCAGACCTTTACCTCTCCTCCGTTGTGATTGTATACGACGGCATTAAAAATTAAATTTTGACATACGCGGTAGATTTTTTTTTGGTCTGCAAGGGTGAAGTAGCTTTTTGCTTGATCTACTTCTAAGGTAATTTTTACCTCTCGTTTGCCGGCTTTGTACTCTAATTCTTCAATCACTTCAATCACTAGCTCTAGCAGATCAAACTCCGAAAAATTGAATTTGATGACTCCTGTTTCCATTTGGTTGAGGGTAAGTAAATCTTGAACGAGGTGGTCTAGGGAGTCCAAACTTTTAGCAGCTTTCTTGAGGAACTTCATACGGACCTGCTTGTCGTCAATGGCTCCATCTAGTAGGGTATGAATATAGCCCTGCGTTGCAAATATCGGAGTTTTAAATTCGTGAGAAATGTCCGCAATAAATTCTCGCCTGAATTCCTCATTTTTCTGTAGCGTTTCAATTTCACGCTGCCTAGCGAGCGCATAGGAATTGATTACTCTATTTATATTTTTTAATGGAGAAAGTGTTGACGATAAGGATTTTTTCGGGATTTCTGTCAGGTCTTTTTTCTGAATTTTTTCTAAGAGGCCATAAATATTTCCGATTTCGCGAAAGACTAAGAACTCCAAGGAAATACTGATGAGTAAGTAGGAAATGGAAAAGGATAAGAATAGGGCTGCCCAGAGTGTTGTTACAGTTGAGGAGGGAATTAGGAATAAAAATAAAGTCACTAAACCAGAAATGGCAATAGCAAGCAAAAAGGATATGCTCAAAGATCCTGTTGGCATTTTATTCTAGTTCAAATTTATAGCCTACCCCTTTGACCGTAGTGATGTAATCTTCCCCAATTTTTTCACGCACCTTTCGTATGTGAACATCCACTGTCCGGGCCAAAACAATTACCTCTATTCCCCAAATATTGTACAAAAGCTCATCTCGGCCAAACACTACATTGGGACTTTTGGCTAAAAAGTGCAGGATTTCAAATTCTTTTTTTGGTAGCGTTATCCTCCTTCCCGCTTTGAAAACGGTGTAACTGCTGCGGTCGATGTTCAAATCCCGTATTTTTATTTGCTCTTTTTCCTGATCTTTTTTAGAACCTCTTCTGAAAAGGGCTGCAATGCGGCTCAATAAAGCGCGTGGTTTGATAGGCTTGGTTATGTAGTCGTCTGCTCCAATATCGAAAGCAGCTACCTCTGAGTACTCTTCGAGCCGAGCGGTTAGGAAGATAATAAAGGCATGCTTGAGTTCTGGAATTTGTCGAATTTGGAAGCAGGTTTCTACTCCATCTTGATTGGGCATCATGATGTCTAGTAGAATGAGATCGGGCTTAAATTTGATTGCCGTTTTTACCGCTTTGTGTCCGTCTTCTGCAGTTGCTACATAATACCCCTCTTTTTCCAGGTTGTACTTTAAAATTTCTACAATGTTTGGTTCATCATCGACAACCAATACTTTGATTTTTTTTTTGTCTGTCCTAAAAATCATTCCTAAATATTTTATGAAAATTAATGAATACCTACCGCTTCAAATCAAATGTTAAAGTAACCTTGCCAAGATCTAGCCAAAAACACCACAAATTCGGAGCTTTTCCTAGCGCTTTGTTAAGTTAGTGTTAATCAATTGTTCCTACTAATTTTTCAATCCTCTGGCACTTTGGATATCGATATTAAACGAACCAATAAATAGATTGGCTTTGATTTTCACTGGGATTTTATGGGGATCCTTTGTGATCCAGACTTTGACAGGGTACTCGCCTCTGAATAAGCTATTTTTAGGCATTTTTGGAGAAAAGAGGTAAGTTTCCTTCGTTCCTAAGTTTGTTTCAAGGGTTTCAGTACCCTCGAATATTAATTTTAGGTTATATATTTCTTTGTCAAAAAAACCTCGGATTAAAATTTCTTGTCCCTTCCGCATATTAGATAGGTCCAAGGTGCGTAAATAATAAAATCCGCTAACCAAATCCTGTACCGTTCCTGGAAGAGAAAACACTTTTATCTCCTTGATATTTTTGTTTTCCCGATCATATAGCTCCAGGGTGGCTTTTTTATTTTGTTGATCAAAATATATCTTTTCATTTCTTCGGTAGCGTCCCTCTTCGATGTAGCGGTAAGAGAGCCGTGGTAATAGACTTTGGGTATTCAGATGAGTACCCCAATTGTCATTTACTTTTCCAAAAAGGGAAGCTGCACCCTTGGTTTTTCCAAATGCATCAATCTTAAAATGAGGCTGAGCGTTTTCTAAAATTGGCGTTTTTCCTATTTGAAGTCGGGCCTCAGCTAGATCAATCCAGCCATAACTTACATTAAAAAGTAATTCTTCTCCAAAGGTGAAGGGGATATTTTTTTCTGGAGCTTGCGCCCAGGAACTGGTAAATTTGAAACTAGCGAGGAGCAGGATCCAAAAATAAAGGCGCATTGAATAAGTGACAATTTGTGACAAAAACTGAAGAATTACGCTATAAATTTTACTAGATCTGCTGTTTTGAAGCTTAAAAGTACAAATTTGCACAGCGAAAACAAGGTAGGGCTAGACCTTGTTATTTGTGCAGCAAATTGGTAACTTGAACATTTTAACCTACACACAACTCTCACTCATGAGTACGAACAACACAGAAAAACTCAAAGCATTACAGCTCACCATTGACAAGCTTGAAAAAACATACGGCAAGGGTGCTGTCATGAAGCTTAGCGACAATAAAGTATTGGATATTCCATTCATTTCTACTGGATCCTTAGGTTTAGACATGGCCTTGGGTATTGGAGGTATTCCTAGAGGTAGGGTGATTGAAATCTATGGTCCAGAATCCTCTGGAAAGACGACCTTGTCGCTGCATTGCATAGCCGAAGCTCAAAAGGCTGGGGGTATGGCGGCATTTATTGATGCGGAACATGCATTTGACAAGAATTATGCAGAAAAACTAGGTATTGACACTGAAAACCTACTCATTTCCCAGCCTGACAATGGGGAACAAGCCTTGGAGATTGCAGAACACTTGATCCGTTCGGGGGCGATTGATATCATCGTTATTGACTCCGTAGCGGCTTTAGTGCCGAGAGGGGAACTAGAAGGGGAAATGGGCGAGAGCAAAATGGGCTTACAGGCTCGTTTGATGTCTCAGGCACTTCGTAAGCTTACAGGGGCTATCCACAAAACAGGTTGTGCTTGTGTTTTCATCAATCAGCTTCGTGACAAGATCGGGGTAATGTTTGGAAGCCCTGAAACCACCACGGGTGGAAATGCCTTGAAGTTTTATGCCTCTGTACGCTTGGATATCCGTCGAGTAGGGCAGATTAAAGAAGGCTCAGACAGTATTTTGGGTAATAGGACGCGGGTGAAGGTGGTAAAAAACAAAGTGGCCCCACCTTTTAAAGTAGTGGAATTCGACATCATGTATGGACAGGGCATTTCCAAGGTCGGCGAAGTTATCGATATTGGGGTTGAGTTGGAAATCATCAAAAAGGCAGGGTCTTGGTTTTCCTACAATGGAGAAAAACTGGGTCAAGGGCGTGATGCAGTAAAAAATCTACTCCTGGATAATCCAGAGTTACTAGAAGAGTTGGAAGGAAAGATCAAGGGCGCTTCAGGATTGCTTCCCACTCAACCGACAATTTCTTCAGAAGATTGATTTAATTGGTTCGAATGGCCTCCACAGGATCCATTCTGGCGGCAAGTGTAGCGGGTACAATTCCAGCGATCACTCCTATCGCAGAGGATACCCCCAGGCCTAAAATGATATTATTGAAGGACAAAACCAGGTCTAGGCTTCCCAAAGGAATGAAGCTCAGGATCCATACAAGTAGGATGCCGGACCCCCCGCCAATCAAACTCAAGCAGACTGCTTCAAAAAGGAATTGGAATAGGATGAAATAATTTCTGGCACCAAGAGATTTTTGAATTCCGATGATATTGGTCCGCTCTCGGACGGATACAAACATGATGTTTGCAATCCCAAAGCCGCCTACCAAAATAGAAAATCCTCCAATTACCCAGCCTGCCACAGAGATCACATCAAAAATGGACCCGATTGCATTTTGGATAAATTCGGTTTTGTTGAGGGCAAAGTCATTTTCTTGGGAGGGCTTCAGTCCCCGCTTGGCACGAAGGAATCCAGCCATCTCATTTTCTAAAGCCACCAATCCCACATCGGTATCTCTACCTTTGGCAGAGATGGTGGGCTCTAGCCCATCGCGGCCTGTATAGTATATTTTGCTAAATGCACCAAAAGGAACCAAGCAGGCTTCATCTTTGGAAGGGAGTTCCAAAAATCCTTCCCCTTCCTCTTCAAAAATCCCAATGATTTTAAATTTCACCCCTTTGATTTTGACTTCCTCGCCCAAGGTAGGTTGGTTAAGAAATAGCGTATTGGCTATTTTTTTTCCGATAATAATCAGGTTTCGCGAAGCATTAATCTCTGCTTCAGAGAAGTAACGCCCTTCTTCCAAGGCAACTTCAAATACATCTTGATAGGTGTAAGCAACCCCAGAAAGGGAAGTGCCTTGGTAGGAATTACTTCCTGCCTGTATGGTCGCAGAGGATGAGGCCGATATGGTGACTCCATCCGCGTTTTGCAATCGTTCTGCCAAAAATTTATATTCGGCATAGGTGCTAGAAGGTCGTTGAAAATACTTCCACCAGGGGTAATTTTGACGGTCAGAATCAAAAGGGAATCGATCTACACGCATGACATTGGTACCTAGAAATGCGAAGGATGATTTGATTTTTCCTTCCAAAGAATCTACCAAGGTAAAAACAGCAATAATGGCAAAAATGCCGATGGTTACCCCCAAAAGGGAAAGAATAGTTCGAGTGAGGTTGGATTTTAAGGCCGAAAAGGCAAACCTAAAACTTTCCCAAGAAAGCTTTAAAAAGAGCATAGAATAACTAGTTGGTTAAAACAATTTGTTAAGTTAGCTGAAATTGGGCATTATTGTTATTATCTTTGCATTTTTTAAAAGTTATCGCCTTTCGAGTTTCGAATAAGTCAAACACTCCCCAATACCTCCCTATGAAATTATCTGCTTTCAAATTTGAAGTTCCCAAAAAACTGATTGCACTCTACCCCACTGAAAACCGTGATGAGTCCAGATTGATGGTTGTTCATCGGAAAACTGGAGAAATTGAGCACCGTAACTTTAAGGATGTCTTAGATTATTTTAGTGAAGGGGATGTATTTGTAACAAACGATACCAAGGTTTTTCCCGCACGCTTGTACGGAAACAAGGAAAAAACAGGAGCAAAAATTGAAGTCTTCTTGTTGCGAGAACTAAATCCGGAATTCAAACTCTGGGATGTTTTGGTTGATCCTGCTCGAAAAATTAGAGTGGGAAACAAGCTTTATTTTGGTGACGGTGACCTAGTAGCAGAAGTGATTGATAATACCACCTCAAGAGGAAGAACCATCCGTTTTTTGTTTGATGGCACAGATGAGGAATTTCACAAAACAATTGATACCCTTGGTGAGACTCCGCTATTGAAAGAAATTATCGAGCGAGCCATCGAACCTGAAGATACAGAGCGCTACCAAACGGTCTTTGCAAAGAATGTAGGAGCTGTAGCAGCACCTACCGCAGGGATGCACTTTACGCCACAGTTGCTAAAGCGGTTGGAATTGAAAGGAATAGAAATTGCACCGATTACCCTTCATGTCGGTTTAGGCACTTTCCGCCAAGTCGATGTGGAAGATCTCACCAAGCACAAAATGGATTCAGAGAATTATTTTATATCAGAGCGAACCGTCAATTTGGTCAACGAATCTTTGGACCAGAAAAAGCGTGTGGTTGCAGTGGGAACTACTTCTCTAAAAACGGTAGAATCTTCAGTCACTGCGGGAGGTAAACTTAAGGAGAGTAGTGGATGGACGGATAAATTTATTATTCCTCACTACGATTTTAAAATTGCTAATGCGTTGATTACGAATTTCCATTTGCCGGAGTCAACCCTACTCATGACCGCCTCTGCCTTCGGTGGATACCCATTGATCATGAAGGCCTACAAAGAAGCCATCAAAGAAAAATATCGGTTCTTTTCTTATGGGGATGCGATGTTAGTCTTGTAATGAAATAGCCCCGCACATGCGGGGCTATTTTTTTGAAGTTGTTTACCTGTTTATGGAGACACAAATTCCTAAAAAAATAGTGAGCATCTCGGGTAGGACTTTAATTTTGTAAGAATTTAATGCGCATGAACAAAGCAGCACTACTCGTCGCCGGTGGAAAAGGAATGCGGATGGGCACCTCTCTACCGAAGCAATACCTTCCTTTAGCAGGGAAGCCCGTGTTGATGCATACGCTGGAAAAATTTTTTAGTGCTGACCCAAGCCTATTCTTAATCCTAGTTTTGCCAAAAGATGACTTTGATTACTGGAGGAGTTTGTGTGTCACACATAACTTTGTCCTTCAACATCAGCTGGTCGCTGGGGGAGGAAGTCGCTTTCAATCGGTAAAAAATGGCTTGATGGCTCTTCCATTTCAAGAGGGGCTGGTTGCAATCCACGATGGGGTAAGGCCTTTTGTAAGTGAAAAAGTAATTCAAACAAGCTTCGAGCAGGCGGCAAAAAAAGGAAGTGCCATTCCGGTAGTTTCCTTAAAAGATTCCCTTCGGAAAGTTGAAGCAGGTGGAGAAAGTATCTTTCAAGAGCGAAAAGACTACCGATTGGTACAGACTCCCCAAACTTTTCAGGTGAAGCAACTCATGCAAGCATTTGCGGTGGAGGAGTTGGATATTTTTACGGATGATGCCACCGTCTACGAACATCAGGGATGGGCAATCACGCTGATTGAGGGCAATCCAGAGAATATCAAGTTGACCACTTCCGAAGACCTCGCCTTTGCCGAATTTTTGATTTCAGTTCATAACTAGGAAATCGAAGAAGTCTTTACCGACCCATTCGGATGGTTTACCGATTTTTTTTTACACTTCACCTAATCGTGCTAGAACGATGGGATCTGGTCAATTAGTTTTGTTTGTATAAATTTAAACCTGATGAAAAAATACACTACACCACGAAACGAAGGGAGTGTTGCTTTTGGCGTAATCATTCTCGGAATTGGCATTGTCCTACTATTGAGAAAATTTGGACTTTTTATTCCTGGCTGGGTGCTTACCTGGCCCATGATCTTGATTGTTATCGGTGTTTTTACGCTGATTAATAAACAGTTTAAGAGTTTTTTTGGATCGGTTGTACTCTTTATAGGGGTCTATTTTTTACTCAAAAGAGAGTTTGATCTGGATTTAGGCATTGAACAATTCATTTGGCCTGTAGGTTTGATTGCGCTGGGCATCTATTTAATCACCCAGAAAAAAAGGGAGGATAAAGTCCTAGATGGCGTTCGACAAAATTGGGAGAGCTCCCGAAAGAATAAAGCAGTTGCTTCCGATTCAGAAAAGATAGAGGACGCTGCTGGAGTTGAACCAGCGCCTTCCCCAGAAACGAATGTCCCTGCCTCAGATACTGGATTTATTCGGGCCACAGGAACAGCCTTTGTGGACCGAATCAATGAGAGAGTTATCTTCAGCGGAGTGAATCGTAAGTTGATGACTAAAGATTTCCAAGGGGGTAATGCCAAAGTGATCTTTGGTGGGCTATACTTAGATTTGACACAGGTAGATTTTACAGGTGTTGCCACCTTAGACCTTGAGGTTGGATTTGGTGGGATCAAGTTGATCATACCGCCACACTGGGATGTGCGAACCGAATTGTCCAACATTGCAGCAGGGCTTGAGGATAAGCGTATTTTTCGAGAAGGAGGGGTAGATACCAGCAAGGTCTTGATTCTTAAAGGCACCTTATTATTTAGTGGATTGGAGATTAAGTCCTTTTAATTACTTCCTAAAGCGCGACTAACTCGTGTACCTAAACTCTTTTTCAAACCCTAGTTGGGGAAAATGGATCCTCCCCGGAATCGGACTAATCTGGTTTCTGGGAGGGTATTTTTTATTGCAGGCCGAAGGACTAGCCGAAGAAATTTTGGTGGTAGATGCCTTCTTTTTTGCGCTTCTATTCTTGGGGGGAATACTCTTCCTGGACCAGGTTTTTCGACATTACAGCCCCAACCGAAAAAAAGGCTGGCTCCTCCTAGTTTTTCCACTCCTTCTCAGCGGAGGCCTGGTTTGGGCCCATTTTCAGCTGCTCTCCTGGTGGTTTGATGAGGAACCGGCCTATTTGAAAATTTTGGAACAGGGCTTCGTTATTCGTTGGATCATGCTCACTGTCGTGAATCAATTGCTTGCCCTGTTGGCGGTTGTCCTCTCTAAATTGGGCAGTCAAGAGGAGTTAAGCCGACGCGAAGCCCAGCTCAGCTTTCCAAAGAAGCAGAGCTTGCTCAACTCCGGCAGCAGCTGCAGCCGCACTTTTTATTCAATAGTCTCAATTCAATCCATGCCTTGGTCCTTTCAAGCCCGCAGCGGGCTAGAGAAATGGTTTTGTTGCTTTCCGATTTTTTGAGGGGCACCCTTCGCACCGAAGGCTAATCTTGGATTAGTTTGGCCGATGAATTCAAATGTTTGCGTATGTATTTTGACATTGAGCGGGTTCGCTTTGGACACCGTTTGCTCGTGGAGATGGAGGTAGCGCAAGAAGTAGAATTGCTAAAAATCCCACCGCTCTTGGTGCAGCCGCTAGTGGAGAACGCAATCAAGTATGGCCTTTACGGAACTTTGGGAGAGGTCAAGATCCGAGTTTCCTGCAAAAAGGAAGGGAATTACCTCCTGATAGCGGTACAAAACCCCTTTGATCCCCAAGATTCAGGGCCTGAGGGCATAGGCTTTGGATTGAGCTTGGTCGAACGTAGGCTATTTTTGATTTTTGGAAGAACGGATTTGCTTCAAAAAAGTACTGTCGGGGGCTTGTTTCAGATACAATTAAAACTCCCCCTAATCACATGATCAAAACTATTATTGTGGATGACGAGCCTTTGGCTACCGGTCTAGTGAAGGAATTTTTGAGTAGCTATCCTCAATTTGAAGTGGTGGCGATTTGCCACGATGGGTTTGAGGCATTGAAGGCGATCCAACTTTTTCAGCCGGACCTAATCTTCCTAGATATTCAGATGCCCAAGATCACTGGCTTTGAGTTACTCGAACTCTTGGACTCCCCTCCAGCAGTTTTATTTACTACGGCTTTTGACCAGTACGCGGTGCAAGCCTTTGATGCCAAGGGCCTAGACTACTTGGTCAAGCCTTTTTCTGAAGTACGATTTGCGCAGGCCATTGCTCGATTTTTAAGTCAACACAAGGTAACAGAGACTGCGGAACTACCCGCTGTGGTATACTACCCGGTTTCTGAAGAACGAAGTAAGCGCATCGTGGTCCGGGTAAAGAATGAGATAAAAATCATCCAGATACAGGAGGTTCGGTTCTTCGAGGCGGAAGACGATTACATTTCCATCCACACCCAAGAAGGGAAATTTTTGAAAAAGATGACGATGAAGCAGCTGGAAGAAAGCCTCGATCCAGAGAAATTTGCCCGAGTCCATCGCTCCTTTTTAGTGAACCTCCAGGAGGTGTCGGGGCTCGAGCCTTACGAAAAAGAATCTTACCTTCTTCGACTTCGAACAGGACAAAAGATTCCAGTTAGCAAGTCTGGCTATGCTCGATTGCGGCAATTGCTTGGACTCTAATCCCCTTTTAAGCACAAAAAAAAGCTACGCACCATTGGGATTTCCAATTAATATTCGTCTTCGTTGAAGAAAAAGTCATCCTTAGTAGGATAATCAGGCCAAATTTCTTCAATGGTTTCGTAAGGTTCGCCATCGTCTTCCAGCTCTTGTAGGTTTTCCACTACTTCGAGTGGTGCGCCAGAGCGGATGGCATAATCGATCAGTTCATCTTTGGTTGCTGGCCAAGGAGCATCTTCAAGGTAGGAGGCTAGTTCAAGTGTCCAGTACATATTTTTTGTTTTTGGAGGTGTTTCGGATGTTAATAATTCAAGAATAGTAATTTTTTTGATATGTAGGTTGTAATCAGTTTCTCGGAGAAATTTGCTTCAAGACATAGTTCTTTACATCAATCTTTCGCTTGAGGCTGGAAAGCTTTTTCTTCATCATCATTTCGAAATCTGCAGTCTCTACTCGGAAGTTATCCGAATTGTTTTGCATAGTTTCCAATTCCCCCTGGTCACGGTGCAGCAGGTCCAAAATAATTGAGGTTTTAATTTGGTTTTGTTCTTCCTGAGTCTTTTGGTCAAAGTCAGCATACTTGTTGTGCGCAAGTTTTTCCAAAAAAGCCCTTTCAAAGATAATATCCATGAAAAACTGGTAGGAGCGTGCAGGTAAATTTGCTTCCTTTGGCTTTCGCATGGGAAGTTTTTTCCAATCTTCCTGGATGGTTTTGGCGCGGAGAGTGATTTCTTGGCTGGTAGGTTGGTGTGCCAATTCTTTTAATTCTTCCACCATCCCCTCAATTTTCTGGAGCACTTCCCGAGGATGCATCTCTGGACCGGGATTGAGCGTGCGCTTGTAGCGAGAAAATATCCGGTTATTCAATCTTGAAAATTCATCCCAGATGGGCTGACGCCGTTCAGCAGGAACTTTTCCAGCAGCTTTCCACTCTTTTTGAACTCGTTTGCTGATATCAAAAGCCATTTTAGCATCGGGGAGATCGTGGGCAGCGCTTGCCTGCTGCAGTAGCGATTCGTACACTTTAATATTCTCTTCCGCCTGAAGGGCAAGGCCTTCATAAAAATGCTGTCGCTGCTCAAAGAAAAAGTCCACCGCTTGATTGAATTGCGCTTCCACTTCTTCACGAAACTCCTTTTCTACAGGCCCAGTTTTGATCCAGCGCAACTTTAATTCCTTAAATTTTTCGGTAGTATCTTTCCAGTCGGGACTAGCTTGCATCGCGAGGGCCTCCTGAATCAAACCTCGCTTAATCTCTAAGTTTTTGCAGCGGTTTCCCTGAATAATTTCACTTAAAAAAGCTTCTTCTTCCTCAAGCTGGGCGATTAAAGCTGTAAAATCCCCCAATCCATCACTTAGATAAAGTGATTCTTTGAGGTGAATCAATTTCATCAAAAAAGACCCCTTATTTTGATTTTCCTCAATGGCAGCTTTTAAGTACGCCACCTTCTCTTCAAGTTGGGTAAAACGAGTTTCAAAGTATAGGATGGTTGATGCTTCGTCTCCTTTCACCTCGCCGATCACTCGGTCTGGCCTACCTAAAAATCCCTTTAGAAAGACCTTTCCGTCTTGGATATATCCAAAGGTATATTTCATGGCACTATTCTAGGTTAGAGGTGGTATTATTCAATTTTCTGTAAAATAATCAAATAGCCCTCACTTATCCTAAGAAAGGTATATTTTTGCCTTTCACAATTGTTTCTTAAATACCGCAACTAGTTTAATGGCATGAGCGCTGAAAAAATCATCTTTTCCATGGCAGGGGTTTCTAAAATTTACACCCCACAGAAGAAAGTTTTAAAAGACATTTACCTCTCCTTTTTTTATGGCGCCAAGATCGGCGTACTGGGTCTCAATGGTTCTGGAAAGTCCTCTTTACTTCGCATTATTGCTAGTTTGGACAAGGAATTTCTAGGCGAAGTAGTCTGGTCTCCAGGCTACACGGTAGGCATGCTTGAGCAGGAGCCCAAGTTGGACCCCACCAAGACCGTCAAAGAAGTAGTCGAGGAAGCGGTAGCTGAAACTGTTGCCCTGCTTAAAGAATTTGAGGAGATCAATGAAAAGTTTATGGATCCAGCCCTAATGGACGATCCTGATGCTATGGATAAGCTGATTACCCGCCAAGGGGAAGTACAAGAGAAGCTGGATGCAGCCAACGCCTGGGAACTCGATGTGATGCTGGATAAGGCCATGGATGCTTTGCGCCTCCCACCAGCCGAAGCCAATGTAGCCAATCTTTCTGGTGGAGAGAAAAGACGCGTGGCGCTCTGCCGCTTGCTTTTGCAGGAGCCTGATGTACTCTTGCTCGACGAACCGACCAACCACCTGGATGCAGAGTCTGTGCATTGGCTAGAGCAGCACTTGCAAAATTACAAAGGGACGGTCATTGCCGTCACCCACGACCGCTATTTCTTGGACAATGTAGCGGGCTGGATCTTGGAATTGGATCGAGGTGAGGGCATTCCCTGGAAGGGCAACTATTCTTCCTGGCTAGACCAAAAGCAAAATCGACTCAAGCAAGAGGAGAAAACCGAATCCAAGCGTCAAAAGACCTTGGAGCGGGAATTGGAGTGGATCCGAATGTCACCCAAAGCAAGGCAGTCCAAGGGAAAGGCCCGTTTGAATTCCTATGACAAGTTGATTGGAGAGGAGTCTAAGGATAAGGAAGCGAAGTTGGAACTATTTATTCCGCCTGGACCACGATTGGGAGCCAAAGTCATTGAAGTCAACCAGGTGTCCAAGGCGTATGGAGAGAAATTACTTTTTGAAAACCTCAGCTTTTCCCTGCCTCAAGGGGGTATTGTTGGAGTAATTGGTCCCAATGGAGCTGGAAAATCTACCCTCTTTAAGTTGATCACGGGACAAGAAAAACCTGACTCAGGAAATTTTGAGGTGGGTGAAACGGTAAAGTTGGCCTATGTGGATCAGGAGCACGACAAGTTGGATCCCAACAAGACCGTGTACCAGTTGATATCAGATGGGAATGAGCTAATGAAACTGGGCAACAAGGAAGTCAATTCCAGAGCCTATGTTTCCAAATTTAATTTTGCGGGTTCGGATCAGGAGAAAAAAGTAGGGGTGCTCTCCGGTGGGGAGCGCAACCGTGTGCATTTGGCGATTACGCTGAAGGAAGGCGGCAACCTGCTTCTTCTGGATGAACCTACCAACGACTTGGATATCAACACACTTCGGGCTTTGGAAGAAGCCTTGGAAAATTTTGGAGGCTGTGCTGTGGTGATTTCCCACGACCGCTGGTTCCTAGATCGTATTTGTACGCATATCTTGGCTTTTGAAGGAGATTCGCAGGTAGTCTGGTTTGAGGGCAACTTCTCCGACTACGAGGAAAACAAAAAGAAGAGACTGGGTGATGTGATACCGAAAAGGATCCGGTATAAGAATTTGAAGTAAGGCTGCCCGTGGGCCTACGTTGAAGAAGCCTTTGTTAGTGGTAAAAAACCTCTGTGTAAAAGAAGTGCTTAGCTGTCAAACCCATCCTTCCTCCTCAAGCACCTTGACGAGTAAATTTATTTTTATTATTTAAACACTTGAAATCTTATTAATATGATTATTTGCAATTATACCAGTGAATTAGAATAAACCTTGATAGCAACGGATAATTATCAACGGACGACTGGCCATGGTCCTCATCCCATTTTAGTGAGTAAAATTCGAAAGTTAGGGGATGGTTCTTCGAAGGGAATAGTAGTCCAGACACTTGTTTCAATGCTCCCGAACTTTCAAGGCAGGATTGGGCTTTGGGTTCTTTTCTTCGAACAGAGGCTGGTCCAAGTCCATCAATTCTGGTTGCCCGGCATTGACCCAAGCGGTATACCAAAAATCAGCAATTATTTTAATGGAGCGCTTCATTTGTCTTTCCACTTGTCCATCAAGTGCCTGGGCATAGGCATGCGTAAAGGCTCGGGAATAGACCCGCACGGTCAAGCCATTCCGCTCCTCGTAACTGTATTTTTGATCGGCGGGAAACCGCTGGGTCAGGATTTTTTCGATCCGTAAGACCGAGTCTACCTGCGAATGAGCTCTGGCGACAGTTTCCCAAAGTGTCTGCTGGGGGTCGGGCACATATTCTGCCTTCCCTACCCAAAAGGAGTAATTTTTTACGAGCAACTCAGGTACTCTACTTTCCCAGAAGCCATGGATACCTGCTTGCCCAGTCAGCTGTCCATTGTAGTTTTTGGTGGTATGCAAGGGTACATTTAAGTCCCCGAGGTAGTGACCTAGGTCTGCTGATAGGCGAAGAATGGCTGATTTATCTTTAGCCATAAAGGCTTTTGTTAAGCTAAGCAAGGTGAGATAGGCAGACCAGGGGCCGATGCCATGTGCCCGGAGGGAGTCTTCCGGAAATTTTTCTACGGCCTGTACCCAGTATTTTGGGAGATGGTACAAGGCACTATCTCCATAGTGATCCAAATCGATGTAGTGTTTTTCTGACTCTCCCTTTACCGCATACCGCCTTCGATCTGGGTTAACAGCGTTTTCAGAAATAAATCGGAGTTCCCTTTTGTAGAGGTGCAGCATCTCGGGTGGAAGGGAAAATACCGCTTGCCGATTGAGTAAAGTATGTCCATAAAAGCCCCAGAAAGGAATTGGAACAGGAAAAAATGGGAAGATCAAAAAAGAAAAGATTAAAAAATTCATGATTCAATCTACATGAAATTCATGAATAAATAGGAGTTTAAGCAATTTTTCAGCTTTTTTCGGGCCCATTCTCCCTAATTTTTAACCCATCTAGCGCCACTTACTTTAAAGATGTTCAAAATTCCTTTGGCAGAATTAATTATTTCCAATAACTTTGCATTCCCGTTCAAAATAGGACGAGAATAAGAATTAGAAAATTAACTAAATATGGCAAACCATAAATCAGCTCTGAAGAGAATTCGTGCCAACGATGTGAAGCGTTTGAGAAACAGATACCAGGCCAAGACCACCAGAACTTTCATTAAAAGACTGAAGGAGGCTACGGATAAAATAGAGGCGATGGAGTTGTACAAGAAAGTTTCTTCCATGTTGGATAAGCTTGCCAAGAAGAATGTGATTCATAAAAATAACGCAAACAACAAAAAGTCAAGATTGGCTAGAGTTGTAAGCGCTTTGGGATAATATTTCCTTTCAAAAATTAAGCCCTGCCCACAAAGCAGGTTTTTTTTATGCCTATTTTTCAGTAGGTTTACTGACTTTTTAAACTATTCCATGGAAACATCCACCTCCATCAAAATTTTTGAATTGGCCGAGGAAGATCGGCCCCGAGAGAAACTCCTATTAAAAGGGAAATCTGCACTTTCAGATGCGGAGCTGGTCGCAATTTTGATCCGTACGGGGACCACTGCTTGTAGTGCAGTAGATCTTTCTCGAATGCTACTGGCTTCTGTCGGGAATAACTTGGCAGCTGTGGCTAGAATGTCTGTGGCGGATCTGACCAAATTCAAAGGCATAGGAGAGGCCAAGGCCATTTCGATCGTCAGCGCCTTGGAGCTCGGTAGGAGGAGAAAAGAACAGGATCTTCCCAAGCGGCAAAAAATCACCAGTTCCAAGCAGGTCTACGAGCTGATGCGACCCGACTTGTACGATGAATCGGTTGAGCAGGTGTATCTACTGCTTCTGAACCGCAGCAATAGCTTAATTAAAAAAGAACGCGTGAGCCAGGGAGGAACGACTGCTTCGGTGGTCGATCCTAAAGTGGTATTCAGATTTGCTTTGGAACAAGGGGCACATTCCTTAATTTTGATCCACAACCACCCAAGCGGAAACCTTCAGCCCTCGGAATCGGATAAACGCCTTACCCAGTGCCTGCAGAAAATTGGGAGAGAGTTGGAATTACCCCTGCTAGACCATCTGATTTATACAGATCAGGGCTATTTTAGTTTTGCCGATGAAGGAATAATGTAGTCTTTTGGGTAGCCTTCTTTTTCAATTGCTTAAACCAAGGACTTTGAGGGCATGTTTGAATACTAACTATTAAATTTGCGTACGTGAAACAAAGTCAACTTCTTCTTGTACTGGCATCCCTGGTGGTCTTGACGACCATCATTTACATGTTTACCGCTGCTGAAAGCCCCGAGGATTACCGCGAAAAAATCGAGACTGAACGGGAAAGTCAGTTTAAATACATCCGTTTCAATATTGAATCTCCCTTGACGGAGGAGCAAAAACGAGGTTTACAGAACCTAACTTTTTATGCTATCGATCCTGGGTACCGGGTGAAGGCAAGATTGCTCCCGATTGAAATCAAAAAAATCAGGGAGGTGCCCTTAACGGATGGAAGTTCGGAGCGGTATCTAGAACATTCCTACGCGGAATTCGAGTTGGGTGGAAAAACCAACAAACTCCTCATGCTTCAGTCTCTAAACGAGTCCGATATGCGTAATTTTTTTCTAGCCTTTGCAGATAAAACTTCCGGAAAAGAAACCTACGGTGGAGGGCGCTACCTGAATGTACGGCAGGATGGAAAAAATAGTATCACAATTGACTTCAACCTGGCATTCAATCCCTACTGTGCCTATAATCCGAACTTTGCCTGCCCCCTCCCACCACGAGAGAATATCTTGGAAATTGCTATTCCAGTAGGGGAGAAAAATTACGATAAATGATCACCGCTCAGGCAAATCTTTTAAATTTGTACTTTACCCAATAGCTGCTGCGCACCCTTTTTACGAATCACAAGGTTCGCTCACCCATTGCCCTATGAAAATATCCATCAATAGACTCAAGGAATACCTTTATTTGAATGAAAGTCCAGCTGAGATTGCAGCGCTACTCACCCAGTTGGGACTTGAAGTAGAGCGCCTTGATTCCTTTGTGTCTGTGCCTGGAGGATTAGAGGGTCTGGTGATTGGAGAGGTGCTTACCTGTGTCAAGCATCCCGAAGCAGATAAATTGAGCCTCACCACAGTGGACATTGGACAGGATCAGCCCTCCCAAATTGTATGCGGAGCTTCAAATGTAGCAGCAGGACAGAAAGTAGTGGTTGCCACGGTAGGAGCTACCCTATATTCCAGTACGGGAGAACCCTTTGAAATCAAAAAAGCAAAAATACGAGGCCAACTATCTGAAGGGATGATTTGTGCGGAAGACGAGATTGGCATTGGGACTTCCCATGATGGAATCATCGTTTTAGATACAGATCTACCCAACGGAAGTCTTGCGTCCGCCTACTTTGAAGTCACCCAAGACCTTATTTTAGAAATTGGGCTTACGCCTAATCGCGCAGATGCGGCCTCTCATTTGGGGGTTGCCAGGGACTTGAAAGTCCTATTGCGGAGATCCTTGTGTTTGCCGGTAGAGCCCTCCATCCAAGTGGAAGCGCAAGGCCCTTCCCTCGAGGTGGTCGTGGACCAAACTGCCGATTGCCCCCGCTATGCAGGGATTGTGCTGAATGGTATTCATGTAAAACCCTCACCCCAGTGGCTTCAGCATTTCCTCCGTTCCTTGGGCTTGGAACCCATCAACAATGTGGTCGACATCACTAACTATATCCTGCATGACCTTGGGCAGCCGTTGCATGCATTCGATACCTCTAAAATTCGGGATGGACAAATCCGGGTAGGGAAGCTTCCAAAGGGGAGCACCTTTGTGACTCTGGATGGAAAGGAACGAAAACTAGCTGGCGAAGAGCTCATGATCTGTGATTCGAGGGGGGGCATGTGCATTGCGGGAATTTTTGGAGGAAGTGAATCGGGCGTCTCGGATCAAACTACGAGTATATTTTTAGAGTCGGCCCATTTCGCTCCAGATGTGATTCGTAAGGGCTCACAACTACATGGATTGAAGACAGATGCTTCTTTTCGATTTGAGCGTGGGACAGACCCAAATATGCCAGTTTATGCGTTGAAGCAAGCAGTGATTCTCTTGCAGCGGTATGCTGGCGCAAAAATCGCTTCGGAGCTAATTGATATTTATCCAGAGCCAAAAGGCGATACACAGATTGAGGTAAGTTTCGGGCACATCAACCGGCTTATTGGTAAAGTAATTGATCCAGAGGAAGTAGTAGCGATTTTAGAAGGTTTAGATATCGCTGTGTCAGCACGAACTGAGGCAGGATTTGTGGCTACGGTGAAGCCTTACCGCGTAGATGTTACTAGGGAGGCAGATATCATTGAGGAGGTCTTGCGTATCCATGGCTTCCAGCAGGTGCCTCTTTCCGAAAAGCTTAGCGCCGATTTCTTGGCCGAACACCCGGTAAAGGATGTGGCGAAGTTACAGTACCGTCTCAGCGAGATGCTCGCCAATCAAGGCTACTTTGAGATGGTAACCAATAGCTTGACCAGCCCCAAGTACGTTGAAAAAGCAGGATTTTTGGATGCGAGTAGCACGGTGGAGATCTACAATAAACTTAGTGAGGACCTAGGGGTGATGCGCCAGACCCTCCTTTTTTCAGGATTGGAGGTTTTGGCGTACAACATCAACAGAAGGCAAACTGACTTGAAGTGCTTTGAATTTGGTACAGTGTACCAGAAGAAAGCTGAAGGTGGCTACAAGGAGTCAAGACGGTTGGCAATTTTGCTGTCGGGCAATAGTTCTTCGGAGAGCTGGATTGCACCTGCCAAGCCTTTTGCTTTTTCGGATGTCTACGCGACCGTGACCCAGATCTTGGAGCGGGTGCATGTGGAGGCGAGTCAAGTGGAGGTGATCGAAACGGCACCTTTTTCATACGGATTAAGTCTGAAGCTGGGTGAAAAGGTGGTTGCAACCTTGGGATTGGTGGAAGAAAAGGGACTCAAGTTGGCCGAAGTAAGGCAAGAAGTTTGGTATGCTGAATTGGACTGGGACTTGTTGGCCAAGAAGTCTTCAGGGCTAAAAAAATTCGAAGAGCTCTCCAAGTTTCCTGAGGTGCGTCGAGACCTTTCTTTGGTAATCGACCAGGAACTTTCGTTTGATCATGTCAAAAAAGTTGCTGAAAAGGCTGGAGGGAAACTATTGAAGCGGATGGATGTATTTGATGTCTATCAGGGAGATAAGTTGGGACAGGGAAAAAAAGCCTACGCCTTGAGCTTTATTCTTCAAGATCAAGAAAATACATTGACCGATAAGGAAATTGAAAAAACTATGAGTAACTTGATTCATGCCTTTCAAAATCAAGTGGGGGCAATTATCCGAAGCTAAGTTATGATTCACGAGGAATTACAAAATCTTGAAAAACTTTCTGTTCAGGTTAGTAAAAAGGTAGAGGCCTTGACTGCTGAAAATGAGCAGCTAAATTCAAGGTTGGCGGTGCTTGAACAGCAGGTTCAAGAGAAGGAAGTCGCCCTTGACCATTTTAAAAATAAGATTAAAATTAGTAACATTGTGTACAACCAACCGGTAAGCCCTGAGGATACTGGCGAAATGAGTGACTTAATCAATTCCTATATACAAGAAATCGATCAGTTGATTACCTACCTATCCGAATAATATGGAGACATTAGCCATTAAGGTAAAAATCGGAGATAGGGAATATCCCATGCGTGTAAAGCCCGAAGATGAGGGCAAAATCCGTCATGCTGGGCGGGTGATCAATGAGAAGCTAAGAAAGTATAAATCTGAGTTTGGCTTGGATGATTCCATTGATTTATTGGCCATGGCGGCCTTTGATTGCATGGTGGAATCCTTAGAGAAAAATGCAGGAAATGCGGAAGATAGCGAACATATTCAGCGCAGTCTTGCCCATATATCAGCCTTGCTCGCCAAGGCTGTTTGAGATTAAGTTTTTTCATTTTGCTAATTTCCGGTGCCGGTAGGTGAACATTTATATATTCACAACTATGGACGCACTTGTATTTAACATCCTAGCAGCCCTTTCAGGGCTTGGAGTAGGAACTGCCTTAACCGGCCTTTTTTTAAAAAGTAAACATGCTAAGCAGGAGGATGAGACCAAAGATCGGATTAAATCCATGCTTAGAGAGGCGGAATTGACCGCCGAAACCATCAAAAAAGACCGCATGCTGGAGGCCAAGGAAAAGTACTTGAAGCTAAAGGCAGAGTTTGATGAGGAGCATAATACCAAGAAAAACCTGATTATCACCAACGAAAATAAGGTGAAGCAAATGCAGCAGCAGGTCGCCAATGAGCAGGAAAATGTCAAGCGAAGAGAAGCAGAGCTCGACAGCAAAAAAGAAAATTTAACTGCTCAGCTACATGCCGTACAGGTGAAAAAAGAAGAACTGGATCGCGTCACCAATAAGCGTATTGCAGACTTGGAAAAATTAGCTGGGCTAAGCAGAGATGAAGCGAGAGAGCAATTGGTGAGCCTACTTACCGAAGAGGCTCAGACTAAGGCTTCCTCCCAGATCAAGGACATTCTAGATGAAGCCAAGCTGACTGCGACCAAGCAGGCCAAAAAGATCGTATTGGACACCATTCAGCGTACCGCCACAGAGCATGCAGTCGAAAATTGTGTGTCGGTTTTCAACATTGAAAGCGACGACATCAAAGGTAAAATCATCGGTAGAGAAGGGCGGAATATTCGTGCACTAGAAGCAGCTACGGGGGTAGAAATTGTAGTAGACGATACCCCTGAAGCGATCATCATCTCTGGATTTGATCCGGTACGAAGAGAGATTGCGCGCCTTTCCTTGCACCGTTTGGTTCAGGATGGTCGAATCCACCCTGCTCGTATTGAAGAGGTAGTTGCGAAAACAGAAAAGAATATCGAGGAAGAAATTAATGAGATCGGTGAAAGAACCTGTATTGATCTCGGCATACATGGCCTGCACCCTGAATTGATCAAGATGGTGGGCCGGATGCGTTTCCGTTCCTCCTATGGACAAAACTTACTCCAGCACTCCAGAGAAGTGGCCAAGTTGGCCGCTACCATGGCTGCTGAAATGGGGCTCAATGCCAAGCTTGCCAAGCGTGCCGGCCTCTTGCATGACATTGGTAAGGTATGGCCGGAGGAGCAGGAATTGCCTCACGCCCTCCTAGGCATGGAGCTGGCCAAGCGCTACAAGGAGCATCCTGAAATTTGCAATGCTATTGGAGCACACCACGATGAAATCGAAATGACTTCAATGATATCACCTATCGTGCAGGCTTCTGATGCGATTTCTGGATCGCGCCCTGGTGCCCGCCGCGAAATCATGGATAGCTATGTCAAGCGCCTCAAGGAGCTGGAAGAGCTAGCATTGAATTTTGATGGGGTCAACAAGTGCTTTGCCATGCAGGCAGGAAGAGAGTTGAGAATCTTGGTCGATGCAGACAATGTAGACGATCAGAAGGCAAGTCAGCTTTCTTTCGATATATCCCAAAAAATCGAAAAAGAAATGCAGTATCCAGGTCAAATCAAGGTGACTGTCATTCGAGAAATGAGAGTGGTCAACTACGCCAGATAAGGCTTTCATTTAAGCGCATAAAAAAAAGCAATTCATTCGAATTGCTTTTTTTTATGCGGTCTGTAGATCTGGTTACTTGCGCTCCACTTCGCGTAAATTTTCTAGCTTTTTGTTTTTCAAGAACCCATTGATATCATCAAAGTGCTCCCGCACCCGCTTGTTGCCAAATTCAAAGACCTTGGTGGCTAGACCATCCACGAAATCTCGATCGTGCGATACTAGGATGAGTGTGCCATCAAAAGCCTTGAGGGCATCTTTGACAATGTCCTTGGTCTTCATATCCAGATGGTTGGTCGGTTCATCGAGAATCAGGAAGTTGACTGGCTGCAATAGGAGTTTGATCATTGCCAAACGAGTTTTTTCACCACCAGAAAGCACCTTTACTTTTTTATTGATGTCGTCGCCCTTAAACATGAAGGCCCCCAGTATATCTTTTATTTTGGTTCGGATCTCTCCTACAGCCAGCTGATCGATGGTTTCAAAGATGCTCAGTGTTTCGTCGAGGAGGGAGGCTTGATTTTGAGCAAAATAGCCGATAAAGGTATTGTGTCCCAACTCGCACTTTCCTTTAAAATCGATTTGGCCCATGATGGCCTTGATCATCGTGGATTTTCCCTCTCCATTTTTACCTACAAAGGCTACCTTCTGTCCCTGCTCGATGGTCATGGATGCTTGGTGGAATACGACATCGCCTCCATAGCTTTTGCTCATGTCCTCTACGGTCACCGGGTATTTTCCGGAGCGAGGCGATGGAGGAAACCGAAGCTTCAGTGCAGAGGTATCCACTTCGTCGACTTCAATTATCTCCAACTTTTCGAGCATTTTCACACGGGACTGTACCTGTAAGGTTTTGGAATAGGTACCCTTAAATCGATCGATAAACTGGGTGGTATCTGCTATGAATCGCTGCTGCTCCTCGTAGTGTTTTTGTTGTTGCTCCCGTCGCTCTTTGCGAAGTTCGAGGTAGTGGCTGTATTTGGCCTTGTAATCGTAAATACGTCCCATGGTCACCTCTATGGTTCGTGAGGTGATGTTGTCTACAAAGGCCCGGTCGTGGGAAATCACTACAACGGCTTTGGCTTTGGTCAATAAAAATTCTTCCAGCCATTGGATAGATTCGATGTCCAGATGGTTGGTGGGCTCATCGAGAAGGATGAGGTCTGGATTTTGCAATAGAATCTTCGCAAGCTCAATTCGCATTCTCCATCCACCCGAAAATTCGGAAGTGGAGCGTGTGAAATCTTCCCGAGGGAAGCCCAATCCCAGCAATACTTTTTCAACGGCCGCCTCGTAGTTGATCTCCTCAATAGCATAATATTTCTCACTTAGTTCAGACACTTTCTCAATGAGCTTGTAATACTCCTCTGATTCGTAGTCCGTACGGATGGTCAACTGCTCGTTGATGGCCTCAATTTCTTCCTTCATGCTTAGGTAGGAAGCAAATGCCTTGGAGGCTTCTTCCATGACCGTACAGTCATCGGCAGTCAGCAAGTGCTGAGGCAGGTAAGCTACCACATATCCTTTTGGGGCAGATACCGAACCTGAACTTGGTTTGTTTACCCCAGCAATAATTTTAAGGAGGGTAGATTTTCCAGCTCCATTCTTACCCATTAGGGCGATTTTATCACTTTCATTGATGTTGAAGGTGATGTTGCTGAAGAGTGGGCTGCCGCCATGAATAACGGACACATTGTCTACTGAAATCATAGGAACGTGAAATTGAGCTGCAAAGGTAGTTATTCGGTTCTTTGAAAATTCATTCCCAGCTAAAATAGTGGGTAATGGCAAGGGATTGGGCAAGGAGCACCGGGAGTATACTTCCTTAGATTCCAAGTAAAAATAAGGTTGCAGGAGTAAAGCATGTGCACAGTTGAAATTATAAACTTGCCTTTGCGCCATGCCTTTGCACTTCCCGTCATGGGAGCAGTGATACAGTATTTGTTTGGAAGAATTACCGCTGAGTCCTGGACGGCTATTATTCAAGCTCAGCGTGATTATTTTGGTGCTCACACCTACCAGCGAAAGGACGATCCGACTGGAAAATCTTACCACACGCAATGGACCTAAGGGAACTTTAGTTTATTTAAAAAGCTGGACTAAATCCAGTTTTTTTGGGGATGACTTCCTTTCGAGGGCATCCCTAGTTTTGATTTATTTTCCATCAGCGGAGTTGCATTTGGCAAAACAAGGGTCGAACTTCAACCTCATCCAAGCTAACCACTGTACTATGCCTGCAAAAGCAAGTTTGTTAACTTTCCTGGTCTTGCTCTTGTCTTCCCTGCTTTTTGCACAAGACTTGCTGCTTACAGGGGTGCATGTGGTCTCTGTAGAAACGGGGCAGGTTCTTGAAAACCATACGATACATGTTGCCAACGGAAAAATAAAGGCGATTATCCCTTCAGGTAATTTACCTAAAGAAAGTCAAAATATCCCTCGAATTGAGGGGAAAGGAGGCTTTATTTTTCCAGGCTTAGCCGAATTTCACGCGCACTTGCCTGTATCCACGGATGGTAGCACGCAGCTGCAAGAGGAATCCATGTGGTTGTATTTGGCTAATGGGGTCGTCCGTATTCGGAGTATGCTAGGACATCCCAGCCACTTGGAATTGAGGGAAAGGATCAATTCTGGGCAGCTGATGGGTCCAAGGATTGTGATTTCTGGCCCCTCGTTTAGTGCTACGACTGTAACAGACCCGCAGCAGGCTGCAGCACGCGTGAGGGAACAAAAACAGGCGGGATACGACCACCTCAAAATCCACCCTGGACTTAAACTTGAGGAAATGTTAGTCATTGCACAAACAGCTAAGCAAGAACAAATTCCTTTTGGTGGACATGTACCCCTCGCGGTAGGGATTCGAAATGCTCTTCAAAGTGGTTTTAAATCGGTGGAGCATATCGATGGCTACATGGAAGGCTTGCTCCCTGCCTCCCTCACCATTGACCCCACCACCTCAGGACCTTTCAATCTCAACTTAGCGAGTCAGGTAGATTGGAGCAAGTTGCCCGAATTGATTCAGCTTACCTTAACTCAAGGAAGCTATCTTGCGCCTACCCTAACTCTTTTTGACCGCTATTTTGGATACATTCCTGCAGATACCTTTCGAGTAGCTCCAGAGATGAAGTATTTGCCAGGCCCCCTAATCCAGCAGTGGGTGAATACCAAAAAGCAATTGGAGCGAGCAGGAATGCTGGATAAGGAAAAAGTGGCTCCCTATCTTGCGTTTCGGAGAAAACTATTTATAGAGCTGCATCGCGCAGGGATTCCCATGCTGATGGCTTCGGATTCCCCACAGGTATTTAATGTGCCGGGCTTTTCCATCCATCACGAGATCGCCCTGATGTCCGAGGCAGGGATGTCCAATCTTGAAATCTTAAAAACAGGCTCCATAGTGCCTGCGCAGTACATAGGAACTGGAAGCAGTTGGGGACAGGTAAAAGAAGGGTTTGATGCTGACTTTGTGTTGGTGGAAAACAATCCCCTCCATGATCTAAAGACCCTTCAAAAACCCTTAGGAGTAGTCATCCGAGGGCAATGGATCGAGAGAAAAGAACTCCAAATCCAATTGGATCGAATCGAGAAAAACCACCTAAGAAATTGAACTGTTTATGAAAAAGCACCTTATTCCTAGTTTAAATCTCCCTTTTTGCCAACTCCTACTTTTAGTTGCTTTAGCGATTAGTAGTTGTACCGCTCCTCCAAAACAAAATCCCAAATCAGTAACCACCACGTTTATGATTCAATCCGAATTGCTAACCGAATACCAAGGCCAGCCCGTTTACCGCTATGTGTTAGACAACGGTACCATGCAAGTTGAACTCTCAAACTTTGGAGGGCTTGTTTACAAAATTCTAGCACCAGACCGGGACGGGAAGAAAGAGAATGTGGCCTTAACTTTGGATAGTATAGAAGATTTTTTGTCTAAAGAAAATCCTTTTTTTGGCTCTACCGCAGGAAGAGTGGCCAACCGAATTGCGAATGCCCAATTCAAATTGGACGGAAAGACCTATGACCTGGCAAAGACCAATGGGGATAATCACCTTCATGGTGGATTAGTAGGGTTTAACAAGAAGGTGTGGACACCAGAAACGTACTCCACTGACTCCACGGTAGGGGTCAGGATGACCTACCTCAGCCCAGACGGGGAAGAAGGCTATCCAGGCAACCTGCAAACGACGCTCTGGATGGAGCTACGAGCAGACAATACCTTGCGAATCCGATTTGAATCGACCGCGGATCAAGCCACCTTGGTCAACTTGACCAACCATACCTACTTCAATCTTGGAGGCATGAAACGCGATGTTTTGGATCACGAAATTCAATTTTGGGCTGATGCCTACACGCCCATTGACGAGGAACTAATTCCTACCGGAGAGGTGAAGGATGTAGCGGGTAGCCCCTTTGATTTTCGTTCGCCAAAAATCTTGGGGGACCAAATTGCTGCTAATGGAGGAGGCTTTGATCACAACTTCGTGACCAAACGTGAAAAATCAAACGACATGAAGCAGGTAGCCCGCGTGCGTCACCCCGAGAGCGGTCGCGTCCTAGAGATGTATTCAGACAATGTGGGTGTTCAATTCTACACGGGCAATTTTCTAAGCAAGTTTCCCGGCGCAGGGGGCCAAACCTACGATACCCATTGGGGCTTTTGTCTTGAGTCTCAAAATTGGCCCGATGCCATCAATCATCCCAACTTTCCAAGACCTATACTTCGGCCTGGGGAAACCTACGCACATACCATCGACTACCGCTTTTCGGTAGAGGATTAAGTACATCGTCTTTTTCCCAAAGGATACAAAAAAGAACCTTTGGGGGGTAATTTTCGTCTTCCTGCAAATCAAGCCAATTCGGCTTGGGTTAGGATTCAATTTGTCATTCATTTTTAAAAAAAACATGGGATTATTTTCAGCTCTTTTAGGAAACGCTGGCGCAGTGAGCCAGGAAGAATTACTTAAAAAATACGATCAGTTGCTCACCGAAGGGGAGCAGTTTGAACTAGGATTCAAGCTGGTACGAGACACCTTTATCTTTACCAACAAGCGATTGATTTTGGTCGATATTCAAGGCCTCACGGGTAGTAAAACCGAATACACCTCTGTTGCTTACAAAAGCATTTCTCGTTTTAGTGTGGAAACTGCCGGCACCTTTGATTTGGATGCGGAGTTAAAAATCTGGGTTTCCAGTGAAGTGCACCCAAGCATCAAAAAACAGTTCAACAAGTCAGTTAATGTTTACGAGGTGCAGCGGGTACTGGCGCATCATGTACTGAAGTAAGTTCAAAAGGAGCCACAAGGTCAAGCTCTTCGCCTCAATTATCGCAGTGTTTTGCATCTTTCGTCCGTAGGGGGAGCATAAATAATTAACGATTAAACTAATTACAGAGTAACTGTTATTTATTTGTCCACCGTGTTGGACCATTTCCCAATGGCTTCAAAAACTTCATTAAGGCCATTGGCCTTATCAGTCAACGAGTATTCTACTCGAGGCGGAATCTCCTCAAACTGCTTTCGAATAATCAGTTTGTCCTTTTCGAGTCCCTTTAATTGATCAGTAAGTACTTTTCTCGAAACTCCTTCAACAATTTGATGGATTTTGCCAAAACGTAGTGAGCCATTCTTTCGAATCGCATTCAGAATTGGAAGTTTCCATTTGCCTCCAATCTGCTCAGTAAAATTTAGAACAGGGCATTTTTCATTTTTCATGGTGGGCCTAGTTACTTAGTTGTTACCACTAATTGATAGTTACCTTTTGGTAACTTGTTTCTTTTTGTAACCAAAGTTAATCCTATTGGATAAATTTCAAATCATTCCCATATGAAAAACGAAAGACCAAAATGCGGTTGTGGAAACACCTCTGATCCAAACGGATATTGTGACGGTTCACATTTAAAAAATTCTAAACCAACTTATCGACGACCATGAAAGAACGTGTAGTAAAAATTATCCGTGTATTGCTTGCCCTAATCCTCATTATTTTTGGACTAAATAAGTTTTTAAACTTCATGCCCCTTCCTCCCATGCCTGAGCCAGCTCAAGCCTTTATGGGAGCATTAATTGAAACAGGCTACCTGATGGTGATTGTTGCCATCGTTGAGATCATTGCTGGGATATTTCTCCTAATTAACCGGTATTCAGCCTTCATGTTAATCCTTATTTTCCCTATTTTAGTAAATGCATTACTGTTCCACCTTTTTCTTGATTTAAAGGGAATAGGAGGAGCACTGCTTACTATTTCTTTGACTATTTTCTTGATGGTAAAGGCCTTTGATACCTACAAAATTCTTTTATCGAAGTCTTAACACCTTCACTTATTTATCAAGCTTAAACTGCCACTTTACTCAAAAGAGGGAGCCAAACTAGAAAAGCCATACGCAGAAGCGAATGGCTTTTTCGTTGTCATCAATCGCAGCAAAAAGCCTCTTTAGTTTCCGTTCAAAACTTCTGCAGTACGGACCTGGGTTTCGGTAAACCCTTGGTAGGCACAGACTACCGCCTCAAAATCGGAGAGCTTGCCCAGGTGTTTGAGTGCCAAAGGATTCCCAAAATGAACCAGGATGCAGGGCTTGGTTCTCGCCAATTCTCGGATTTCATCCAAGACGGTTTGCTCCATACCAAATTGATTCAAGGGCTTGTGACTAGGCACAAATACCGCCAAAATCACTTTCTCTGCCTCTTCGATTGAGGAGAAAGGAATATCCAACTGCAGAGAAAAGATACTTGGACTAGCCGTAAAAAATTCCCTGTAACCCAGTTTTCCTGCTTTTGCTAACTCCTGGAGTTTTGCCGAATCAATTGCCCCATACATCTCCGAAACATAGTTTTCTGACAAGTCTTTTTGCAGCTTGGAATGGCTTTCCCAATCGAAAGTCGGGACAGCAATCGGCTGGGTTTCTAGGACGCCCAAACGGGTTTTCAACCCCATCACTTTTTCAAAAACAATATCAATTTCTGAATCTGAGGCATTCTGGGCAATTTTTTCAATACCCTCTTTCACATGATCTGAGAAGCAGAGTAGGTCGTTGCCCGCGTGAAAAGCCTGCCATTCCAATTCCCCTGGCTCGGGATACAGATTGGCCACAGCCTTCATATTCAAGGCGTCAGAGATGACAAGTCCTTTGAATCCCATTTCTCCTTTGAGCAAGTCGGTAATCAGTTCGCGGCTGATGCTGGCTGGAATATCTTTTCCCCCAGTCAGTGCAGGTACAGCCAAGTGTCCCACCATGATTATTTCTACCCCTTGATCGATGCCAACTTGAAATGGAAGTAATTCCTCCGTTTCTAGTTCTGCTTTGGTTTTATGCAAAATCGGCAAGCCCAGATGCGAGTCGGTTGCCGTATCCCCATGTCCTGGAAAGTGCTTCAAGCAGGCTCCGATTCCAGCCTTTTTCATTCCTGAATAGGCAGCAAAGGCCAGTTGGGATACCTTTTCAGCCTGATTTCCAAAAGAGCGGTAGCCAATCACCGGATTATCTGGATTCGTATTGACGTCTGCGCAAGGGGCAAGGTTGAGGTGAATGCCGGAGCGCTTCATATCCAAGCCCATGCGGAAGCCCACTTCCTCCACCCATGTTGC
The DNA here is from genome assembly GCA_027593175.1 of Bacteroidota bacterium. Classification (GTDB taxonomy): domain Bacteria; phylum Bacteroidota; class Bacteroidia; order Cytophagales; family Cyclobacteriaceae; genus Algoriphagus. Next base: position 45,193 of record JAQCJI010000010.1, read on the forward strand.
TGCATCGTTTTTCAAAGCGCCTAGGGTAATGGCAAAGGGGTATTGGGGTGTTTTTTCGATGCGCATGGCCAAGCCATACTCCCCATCGATGCTGATGAGCAAGGGGATGGTGGCCGCCTTCTGGTAGCGGTTGATCAAGCCAATCAATTTTTCAAATGTGCCACTTACATCCAGGACTTCCGCCCGCTTTTCAAAGTTGGCCGCAGCCGAATGCCTGCTGTGGAAAAAAGTTAGCCCCCCGATTTCCTGTTCGCGAATCAGGGTCTCGATGGCTTTGTAATTTTCTTCCGTATCGTGAAGAAACGCCGCAGGAGAAAACAGCTGGGCAATTTTTTGATTTTTATTCATCGGCTGATTGTACTACTGCAAAATTGAATGATTAAGAAAATAAGGGGTTGCAATGTGGGAAGTAACCTTAACGCTACTCATCCCCCCGTATATCGTATTTCGTACCTCGTACCTCAAGAAATCTTCTTTCCAAACTCCCTCGGATACTTTACTACATACGCCATCACAAATCCTGGAATCGTAGCGATCACCACCCAAACGAAAAATCCGGGATAGCCGAGCCACTGCTGCACGTAGCCGCTGAGCATGCCAGGAAGCATCATTCCCATGGCCATAAATCCTGTGGCGAGGGCGTAATGAGCTGTTTTGAAAATTCCTTCTGCCAGAAACAGTAAAAACACCATAAAGGCAGCAAAGCCAAAACCATAGCCTAGCTGCTCAATCACGACCACCAAGGCCGCAAAGTAGACGTTGTCCGGTTGAACCCATGCCAAAAAAACGTAGCCGATATTCGGAGCGTTAATCGCAAAAGCCATGGGCATCATCCACTTGCCCAATCCATCACGAGAGATGAAGATGCCGCCCGAGATCCCGCCAATCAATAAGGCAATCACCCCAAGCGTACCGTATATAAATCCTACCTCGGTGGTACTTAAACCCAAGCCATCTGATGCTCGCTCATCCAAAAAGAAGGGAGAGGCCATCTTCACGAGTTGTGATTCTCCCAAGCGGTAGAGAAGGACAAAGCCCAGGGATAGACCTATATTTTTTTTAGTAAAAAAGGTGGAAAACACCTTCCCATAACTGGGTTGATCTTCTTTGGCGATGCGTTCCTCTAGTACCTTGGGCGTAGCGAGGTAATTGATCCCTGTCAGCACCAGCATCAAGCCGCCTACGCCCAACATGGTCCAAGACCAAGCTTGGGCAGGATCTGCAAATTTCTCTTCTAAAAATCCGGCAATAATCACGATCAAGCCCTGTCCTGTAATCATCCCAACCCGGTAAAAGGTGCTGCGCATCCCTACAAAGAAACTTTGTTGCTCAGGTTTTAAGGCAATCAAATACAGCCCATCCGAAGCAATGTCGTTGGTGGCTGAGGCAAAGGCTCCCATCCAAAAAAAAGCGAGCGTGAGCGTGAAAAAATGGGAACTACTCGTAGTCAATCCTACCCCCAAAAATACCAGGGACAGGATAAACTGCATGCTCAAAAACCATTGTTTTTTGTGACCAAACAGTTCTAGAATTGGGCTCCAAATGGGTTTGATCACCCAAGGCAAGTACAAAAAGGAAGTATACAATCCAATGTCCGCATTGGAGATGCCCAGGTTTTTGTACATCACGACCGACACCGTAATAATCAGTACATAGGGCACCGATTCGGTGAGGTAGAGGGTAGGAACCCACAGCCAAGGGTTTTTGGAGGAGCTTTGGGTCATGGTTTGCGAAGTAAGTGTTGGTAGATGCTGATTTCTGAACCTTCGATGATTTTTGCACCAACAGCCTTTTCATAGAACTCCGCTGGTCCCACGCCGCCAATAATGGCGTAGGCATAGCCTAGTTCACGCATGGATTCTAGGGATTTGAGGAGTAGGAGTTTGCCGATGCCTTTGCCTCGTTCAGACTCCAAGGTCCCCGTAGGGCCAAAAAAATTCCGCGCCGTACTTTCGTAGCAAGCAAAGCCCAAGAGTTCATTTTCCCGTTGCGCAATCCAACAGGATACGGGCTGTCGAGAAAAGGCTACCCCAACCTCGGATTTCCAGTAGGCACCAAATTCGTTCAGGACCCAGTCAGCAACCAGGTGTTTCTCAGGTGCAATGGCTCGTCGCACCACAATTTTTTCCTTCTCTAGTAGTTTTTGCTCTAGTTCCGTTCCTGAAGGAAGTTCTAGCAGCCGAACAAGCATGTCTTTCATGGTCGGGTAGTTTTAGTAAGTTGCACCACTTGACTTTCGATGATTCTTCCAAAGCTATCCACCCAGCGGATAGCCAGGTAATTGCTGTTTAGCTGGGGTAGATCCAAGCTGGATTTTTGATTAGTTCCTACCCACAACTTATGTATTGGAGCAAGATGCAGGCTATTCAGGTCATTCCCACCCTGTACCAATGCATAGCGAATTGCGGGATCTAGGCCCTTTTCAAGATGCATTTTTATTTTTTCAGGGTAGCCCAGCAGGTCCACGACTACCGGAAGGGTAATACTTAGTGGGGTTTTAGGTTCAAAAGCGGGAGGCAAGACTAGACGTTCGTATACCTCCTTTTTGAGGAGCTGCGCGATGTCCTGGTTTTTGGTATAGATAGACCGTGCTGAGAAAAATGCATTTCCTTGGATCTGAGGGAGGGTTCTACCGTAGTGAACCTGAGTTATAAGTTCCTTGGGCTCCTTCCAGGCTGCATCAGAGTCTTCCCTAATTTTATAAGGTCCATTGCCGAGATAAACAGGCACCCCATAGCTGTTATTGGACCACCAGTCGGCTAGGATACGGTGGGAAGCCAGGCGGTGCTCCATGCTCCAGTAGAGCTGTGGGATTAGGTAATCGATCCAACCATTTTTCATCCAGAGCAATACATCTGCAAAGAGGTCGTCGTAATTGGTTTGTCCTGCTTGCGTAGGCGAACCTTTGGGATCCTTACTTTGGTTTCTCCAAACCCCAAAAGGAGAGATTCCAAACTGAACCCATGGTTTTTTGCTTTTGATGGTTTCGCTGAGGGCCAAGATTAGTTCGTCTACATTCGCCCTTCTCCAGTCTTCTTTGGACTGCCCCGGTTCTTTGTAAGCAGCATAAGAGGCCTGATCTGGGAACTCCACATTGGGCTCTCGGTAGGGATAGAAATAATCGTCAAAATGGATTGCATCGATGGGGTAGTTTTCTACCACCTCGGAAATTATACGAAGCAAATGGGCTTTCACCTCAGGCAAACCTGGGTCGTAATACCACTTGGTTCCATATTTGAGCATCCAGTTGCGGTGCTTGTGAAAGTCATGGTTGGGGTTCAGCCCGGCAGTATTCAGATCCATGCTTGCCCGGTAGGGATTGAGCCAAGCATGGAATTCTAGACCGTGCTGGTGGGCCTCCTCGATCATCCAAGTCAGTGGATCCTCTTTTGTTTTGGGTGCGGTCCCCTGTTGCCCAGTAAGGTATTTGGACCAAGGAGCCAATTTGGTAGGGTAGAAGGCATCACCGGCAGTACGAATTTGAACGATGATGGCATTGAAATGCAATCCTTTATAGTAATCTAGAAGTGCCAGATAGTCCTTTTTTTGCTTTTCCCAAGAATCTGTTCCAGAAACGGGCCAGTCAATATTTACTACCGTGGCAATCCAAACTCCTCGGAACTCCCGAGGGATTTCGGGTAGGGAATGGGATACCTTTACAAATGAGGCAGGACTAGCTTCTACAGAATAAAATTGGTTTTTAGCAGCAGTATTTGATGCCGGTGCAGCATTTTTTGATAAAAGTGGATCCAGCTGCTGGGCGGGACTAGAAACCCAGATAAAAAGGGCAAGTAGGAAGGGGGAGGTAAACTTTAGGGCCAGGTTCATCGCACAATTAAAGCATAGGAAGGGGTTTTAGGTTCAGATCAATCAAATTTTTCCGCAATCTATTCATAAATAAATCTCCTGGATCTGACTTTATGGTTCGGTAGTTGGGGTCCGTCTCTTTCCAAAGATCTGTTTTTTGGAAGCGCTGGTACTCGTGATGTCCAATGACGTAGTCGATAGGATACTTCCGTTTCAGGTAGCGGATGAGTTTTTCGTTGGCTTCTAGCTGGGCTTTGGTGAGGGGCATATCGTCGCTGCCAATGTTTTCTATACCAATGGCGAGGTAATTTAGGCCGATCACATGTCGAGCAAAGGTGGTTTCAGGCAATAGCCGAAAAACGGTACCGTCTCGATCAACCAAAAATTGGCTGGAAACATTCAAATTGCTTGCGCCGATGAGGTCTGCACGTCCTCCCAGCGTGATGGGATTGAATACGTCAAAGGTTACTTCTATAGTTGGAATGGCCGTCCAGTGCACTACCACCATTTGGGGCTTGATGGTAGCTGTTGTTTGCACTAAGCCATGCCGCTCCTTGAGGTAGTTGAGGGAAAGCTGCTCCCGTTCTGCATTCCAAGTGATGGGCTTGTCAATGATACGAAAAGTTGCTTTTGGGCTGCAAGCAAACAGGCACATGCAGGTCAAAATCCATCGAAAGGGAAGTGTCAATCGGTTCATGGTTTGGGAAAATAAATGCAATCTGTACCAACGACTAAGCTAGCTATAAAAAAGGAGGAATGCATCTTGGTTCCCCTAGAAAGTATCCTCCTCTCCTAAATCAAAGGCTTAGGAATGGGTAGTTAAAACTGGACTCCAAACTTTTCCCCCAACTCACTCAAATCTTGGACCACAGGATCAAGTAAAGGAATTCCTTCTTTTTTTCGAATGATTTCAAGTTCCCGCTCGGGATCCCCAGGAATCAATACTTTCTCATGACCAGGTGTTGGTTCTGCAGATCTAAATCGGCGAATCCATTGATCCATGTGCCCTTTAAATTCTTCTGCAGGACGGAAGGCATCCACCCGCATGGCGCCAAAAAAGTGGCCTATTCCTTCTCCAACGAGATTGGGGAGGGGGTCAAGAAAAGCGATAAATGGAGGGACCCAAGGCCCGTAATTGGCACCTGAAAGTACGGCAGATAAAATATCTACCACAGCCCCGAGGGCATATCCTTTGTGTGAGCCATGCTCTCGATCACCGCCTAGAGGCAGCAATGCGCCACCATCTTTTACTCCATTGGAAGAGATAGTAGGATTGCCATTTTTATCTTGCACCCATCCGCTGGGAGTTTCCAAGCCCTTACGTTGGAGAATTTCTAGTTTGCCATTAGCAGCAGTAGTTGTAGCCATGTCTGCTACGAAGGCAGGTTCCTCCTTGGCGGGAATGGCTACAGCAATTGGATTGGTACCCAGAAGGCGTTCCTTGGAAAAGGTTGGCGCCACAAGTGGGCTTGCATTGGTAAGGGATATACCAATCATATCCTGCTCCAAGGCCAGCATGGCATGGTAACCCGCGATTCCATAGTGGTTGGAATTTTTAACTGACACCCACCCTGTACCTACATTTTTAGCTTTTTCCATGGCCACCTTCATTGCAAAAGGCGCCACCACTAGACCTAGGCCTGCGTCTCCATCCACAACGGCCGTTGAGGGGGTTTCGTAGGTCACGCGCACCTTCGGATTGGGGTTGATTCTACCCTTTTCCCAGAGGCGTACATAGCCACTCAGTCGCGCCACTCCATGGCTGTCTACTCCGCGAAGGTCTGCCGAAAGCAAGACCTTAGAGCCGAGTTGGGCATCTTCATCTGGACAGCCAATCTTTAGTAGCATGTCGTAAGTGAAGCGGTACAAGTGATCGTAGGAAAAGTGCTGCATGGCTGCTGTTAAAATTGATACTGAGTTTTAGACAAAGATAGAAAGCAGCGGGGAGTGATCGTTCTCTTTGACATTTAAAAATAAACTTGAAGTCAAATTTCCAAGTTGTGAGCAGTTAAGTCTATGTGACTACTAGCCGTGGAGGTCAATCTCCCCAGAGAGCATTCTAGAAACCGCCCCTTCTTTCAAGGAGTAGTGGGAGCAGCGCAAACTTTTTACGGAGATGTGTTGAAGTATAAAGTCGATTAGGCAGCTGGCTACCACAATCATGTCTACGCGCATGGCAATCATACCTGGGATTTGGAGGCGCTCTTCGCGGTTTTTACTAATCAAGAGCGTAAAAAGTTTGTAAAAATCGGCTATGGGTAATTCAAATACATGCTGCCCAGTAAGTTTCCACTGCAACATTCCCGAATAGTACATATCTACTAAGGTATCAAAGGTACCGGAGGCACCTACAAATCCACTTGGCTTATACCTAGCTATGGCGTCGAGTAAGGGTTGTAACTTTTCTCCGCAGTACTGCTCCAACTTTTCAACTTCCTCTGGCAAAATGGGGTCGTGGTAATGAAAGGCATCCAAAAGGCGCTGCCCTCCGATTTCAAAACTTTGTTTCCAGAAAGCTTGCTCCGCATTGCCAATGATAAACTCTACGGATCCGCCGCCAATGTCCATCATTAAATAGCTGTTTTCGTCGAGGGAACCTGAGAAATGAATGCCTTCGTAAATCAGTTGTGCTTCTTCTTCCCCAGAAATAACGTGGATTTGAATGCCGAGCTCCTCCTTGACTTTATTTACAAATTCAGGGCCATTGGAGGCATTTCGAACAGCAGAGGTGGCGAAGGCAAAAATTTGGTCGATGTTTTCCCTTTCAATCAAGTTTTTAAAATGCCCTAGTGTATGTAAAGCTCTCTTCTCGGCGTCAGCGGTAATCTGATTTTGCGTAATCCCTCCTTTTCCAAGTTTTACGGCCACTTTTTCCTTGTAGAGGGTGCTAAACTCTTTTCCATCCAATTCCACCAACAACAAATGAAAGGTGTTGGTCCCCATGTCTATCACCGCTGCCTTCTTGGGATGTGTCATTGCCATTTTTTTGGATGGGCGAATATAGAAAGTTTTTTAAAAGTTCTATTTTAAGTTTTTATACATCTGATAAATCACCGGTTAACAGCCCTTTGACAAAAATTTAGAAATTGACTTGGTGAATAAAGGCTTTTTCTATCCGCTCCAGCGTTTATATTTGATACTAGAAATACTCCCTGAAATGACAGATCCAAAAAACCCAAATTACAGT
>JAQCJI010000081.1 GCA_027593175.1 Bacteroidota bacterium
GTACTAATCATCGCCGTACCGAGTCCTATGGTCGCAATAAGGGAGATAGTTTGGTTATTGGGTCGGTACAGATTGGAAAGTGCCTGTCGCCAAGGGTAGCTCAAGGAAAGAGGTAAAAATTTTCTTACACCCCACATCAGCACTGTTCCTACCCCCCAGAGCATGCCAAATGCAACTAGAACAAAGGCTGTGAAACCCAATGCCCAGGTAACTTTAAAGAGTAAGTAAAAGCTAAATCCAAAAATAAATAGAAGAATGCCCGCCAAAACAGCCCATCGAGCAGGATCTTTAAACAAGGTGGTATCGGTAGTTTCAGGTCGTAAAGTAGCCATAGGAGAAACCTTTCGAACCTTAAGAAGTGGTAACAAAGCAAAGAGTATAGATACAAATAGGCCCGTCACCATGCCAAATCCTACAGATTTCCATGAAATCCCAAAAGTGACCTCCACAGGAAGAAAGTCCGCTAAAACAACGGGCAGCGCGAACTGCAGCAGGGTCCCTAAGACCGAGCCAATCGCTGCTCCAATAAAGCCCATCACCACAATTTCAATGAGGTAAATCAACAACACATCCAAAGAAGCGACTCCCAAACAGCGAAGCACGGCTACTGAGGCTAATTTTTCTTTGACAAACACATTGACGGCAGAAGCTACGCCTACGCATCCTAGCAGCAAGGCGATGAAGGCTACTAAACTCAAGAAATTCGACAAGTTGCCAAAAGAGCGTCCCGTACTTTGTTTCCGATCTTCAACAGTGTCCGCATCAATGCGTTCGAGCTCCCACTGCGCTTCGTAGGGCTTGATCAATTTGGCCAAATCAGCACCAGGAGCAAATTGCAAATACCTATTGTACTTTACCCGACTTCCGTATTGCACCAAGCCCGTGGCTTCCAAATACTCCAAAGGAATGTAGACAGCTGGAGCCACGCTTGCGGTAATCCCAGTTTGGCCGGGCACCTTCTGCAGCTCCCCAACAATCTGGAAACTGAGCACGCCTACTTTTATAGAATCCCCAATTTGCGCATCAAATTGGACCATAAGCGCTTTTTCTACCAGCACCTTCTTACCGCCACTTCTAAAACTTTTCTCCCCGGCGGCAGGGATAGTTTCTAGCTTTCCATAAAAAGGAAAATTTCCTTCCAATGCTCGAACCTGCGTTAATCTACTGGCATCGCTTTTGGGAAAAGCGACCATCGACGCAAAATTCACTTCCGATGCTGTCGCTACCGCGAGGGAATCTAACCCAATATCTCCAAGAGGCTTGCTGTTTTCCAAAACCAAATCTGCCCCCAAGAGCTCCTTGGCCTGATTATCAATGTCTTTGACTAGGTTTTCTCCAAAACTGCTGATCGCCACCAAAGCCGCTATTCCCACCACAATGGAGGAAACAAAAAGTAGCAATCGGGATAGATTTTTTCTAAAATCCCGAAGCGCCATTTTTAAAATCCAAGCAAAATCAGGCATGGGTATCCTCCTGTATTTTTCCGCCTTTGATATGAACTATCCGTCTTGTTTTAGCTGCCAATTCCAAATCATGAGTAACGAGCACTAGGGTAGTTCCCTTTTCTTTATTCAAATCAAAAATCAAATTCTCGATCATAGTACCTGTTTCGGTATCCAAGTTGCCCGTAGGCTCGTCAGCAAAAAGTATTTTGGGCGCATTCGCAAAGGCACGTGCAATGGAAACGCGCTGCTGCTCTCCACCTGAAAGTTGTGTCGGGTAATGCGTCGCTCTATCCTTGAGCCCTACCTTTTCGAGTAGCTCCAACGCCTTTTCTTTCGCATCCTTTCTTTTCTTTAATTCCAAGGGAACCATCACATTTTCGAGCGCTGTTAAAGTTGGTAGCAACTGGAAATTTTGAAAAATAAAACCTACATCTCGGCTTCGCACTGCAGCACGCTGATCTTCGTTTAAATTTTCAAGGGCTTCTCCATTGAGCACTACAGAACCGGTGCTGCTGGAATCAAGGCCTGCACACAGGCCTAGAAGGGTAGTTTTCCCACTTCCTGAGGGTCCCACGATGGCGATGGTCTCTCCAGCTTGGATAGAAAAGGTTACCTGATCCAAGACGGTGAGCTTTCGGCTGCCACTTTGATAGGTTTTACTTACGTTTTGAAGGTCTAAAATGGACATGAAGATGATTAAAGAGTTGAAATGTCAAACGCTATTTTTGCTTAATTTGTTAGCGCTTATATATATTACTTTGGAATTCGCGTAAAGAAAACAAAATTACGCCATCTAAGCTTCACGCGTCGACAGATAGATCAAATTGATCGACCAAGGCAATACTTTCGCGTAAAGAAATAACCACCCATACCCCGTTATTGGGCTATTCAAAAGTTAAACAATTCGACATGAAATCATCATTCACTAATTTCTCCTTTTGCTTAGTTATTCTTTTGGCTGCATGGCTTATCTCTTGTAGCGGATCAACCGAAAAAAAGGAAGCAGAAGAAGGAAAACAACTAGTAGATGCTACCCCTAAAAAGACCATTTTATTTTTTGGAAATAGCCTCACCGCAGGCTATGGAATTGACCCGGAAGAATCCTTTGCTGGGCGGACTCAGATCCGTTTGGATAGCTTGAAAAAAGAGTATCGCGTGATCAATGGGGGATTGAGTGGTGAAACTACAGCGGGAGGTCTTAGCCGTTTGGATTGGTTTTTGGAAGAGGAGCCCTATTTATTTATACTGGAATTGGGTGGGAACGATGGATTACGGGGAATTGCACTCACCGAAACCAAGAAAAATCTCCTAGCCATTGTAGATAAGGTTCGAGCCAAATATCCTAACACCAAGATCATCCTTGCAGGCATGCAGATTCCACCGAATATGGGACAAGAATACACGGAAGAATTCAAGGCCATTTATCCTGCCGTAGCAAAAGAAAAAAATATTGAGTTGATTCCCTTTCTTTTGGAAGGTGTGGCTGGAGATCCGGACTTAAATCTTCCTGATGGAATCCATCCGACAGCAGAAGGGCATCGCTTGGTAATGGAAACATTATGGCCCTACATATCAAAGGCCCTTTAAACTTTAGGTTTCCTACGTTGCCAAGTAATTGCTAGTTTAGTTCTATTCAACCCCATTCTTTTATGTCTTTACAAATCAAAGAAACCCAAGATAGTTACGACGTCATCATTGTTGGTTCGGGAGCTGGCGGAGGCATGGCCTCTAAAATTCTTTCCGAAGCCGGACTTTCTGTGGCAGTTGTAGAGGCAGGTGGAGATTTTGACCCTGCCAAGGAAGAAGATCGAACCCAACTTCGCCCACCCTGGGAATCTCCCAGAAGGGGTGCTGGTACCAAAATCCGCCCTTTTGGAGATTTTGATCAGGCCATCGGAGGATGGGAGATAGAAGGCGAACCCTACACCCGCAAGGATGGAACTCAATTTGACTGGTTCCGATCCCGCATGGTCGGTGGACGTACCAACCATTGGGGGAGAATCTCCCTACGCTTTGGACCCAATGACTTCAAGCGCGCCAGCATCGATGGACTAGGTCATGATTGGCCAATTGGCTACGAAGATTTGAAACCCTACTACGACAAAGTAGATAAACTGATCGGAGTTTTTGGTTCTAAGGAAGGTATTTTTAACGAGCCAGATGGCTTTTTCCTCCCTCCTCCCAAGCCTAGATTGCACGAGCTTTTTATCAAACGAGGGGCAGATAAAGCAGGAATACCCATGATTCCGGGAAGACTTTCCATGCTTACACGTCCGATCAATGCAGAGCGCGGAGTATGCTTTTTCTGCAATCAATGCAACCGGGCTTGCCAAGCTTATGCAGATTTTTCCTCAGGCACTTGCCTGATTCATCCTGCCATGAAAAAAGGAAAGGTGGACCTGTTCACCTATTCCATGGTTCGGAAAGTAACTACGGATGACACGGGCAAAGCCAATGGCGTATCCTTTGTATCCAAGATAGACCGGAAAGAATACAAGTTAAAGTCAAGAGTAGTGGTACTAGGTGCCTCTGCCTGTGAGTCTGCCCGTATCCTGATGAATTCCAAATCAAAAGCTCATCCAGATGGAATAGGATCAGACTCGGGCGTATTGGGCAGGTACCTCCATGACTCCACTGGCGCCGATCGCATGGGTATTCTGCCCGACCTGATCGACCGAGATCGTTACAACGAGGATGGCGTAGGCGGTATGCACATGTATACCCCCTGGTGGAAAGACAACAAGAAGTTAGATTTTGCTCGCGGCTACCACATTGAATATTGGGGTGGCATGGGACAGCCAGCCTACGGAGCAGGAGGCGGCATGGATAATATGCGCAAGTACCTCAAAGATGAATTTGGTAATCCTAGCCCAAATGGTGGCTATGGAGCGGGCCTCAAGAAAGACATCCGTCGAATCTATGGATCGACCTTGGGCATGTCTGGCCGGGGAGAAAGCATCCCCCAGCACAGCAATTACTGTGAAATCGATCCGAATATGGTCGATACCTATGGGATTCCAGTACTTCGATTTCATTACAAATGGACAGACCAAGAAATCAAACAAGCCAAGCACATGCAAGATACTTTTGAGGAGATCTTGACTCAAGCTGGAGCCACTCTTTTGGGTTCTAAACCGGGCCCAGAAAGCATGTATGGACTTGCGGGCCCTGGAAGAATCATCCACGAAGTAGGCACTACCCGAATGAGCAACGACCCTAAATCAGGTGTCGTAAGTTCCAATTGCCAAGTACATGCCTGCAAAAACTTGTTTATCGTGGATGCAGGACCTTTTGTATCCCAAGCAGATAAAAATCCAACCTGGACGATTTTAGCCCTCTCCTGGAGAACATCGGACTACATCATCGAACAGCTCAAACAAAAAAATATCTAGGCCATGAATAGAAGAGAAAATCTAAAGCTGCTCTTTGCAGGTTCGATTGGAGCAGGCTTATTGCTGGGCTGCGAGCCAGAGCAGGTCAAACTTAAAGGTGCGGTTATAGGAACTCCCGGAGGGCGAACAGAAGAGGAAAAAGTACGCGATGCGAAACTGCTTGCAGAGCGATTTTTTACCGAGGAAGAGCTAAAAAAAATATCGCTCCTTGTGGACATCATCCTGCCCGCAGACGAACAATCCCCCGCTGCCACTGCACTTGGGGTACCTGAATTTATCGAATTTATGATGAAGGACCAGCCCAACATGCAAACTCCCATGCGAGGTGGCCTGATGTGGTTGGACTTTGAGGCGGAAGAAAAATTTGGTAAATCTTTTAATTCTTTGGAAACGGCACAAGTAATAGAAATAGTTGATTTGGTGGCTTGGCCAGAAAAAGCTAGCGATGACTACCAAGGTGGAGTACGTTGGTTCAATATGCTTCGCAACCTCACTTGTTCCGGATACTTTTCTACCCAAGAAGGATGGAAATACATGGGCTACCAAGGCAACGTGACCAACGTCTGGGATGGAGTTCCTGCAGCCGTACTCACCAAGCATGGCCTGGCAAATCCGGATAAGTATGCCGGAGTATACCTCAAACCAGAGGAACGAAGTAAAGTCGCCGTCTGGGATGAAACCGGCAACTTGATTGGCTAAGGAATAGCCCTTTCAAACAATGCCCTTTTCTACCAATTCCATTTGGAACAAGGGCCTGCTACCTTTTACCCCAACAAATAATCGGTTTACCTAATTTTAGATTCGAATCCATTCTGAATTCCTAACTTGAAGTTCTTATTCAACCCATTATGAAAAAATCAACCCTTGCCCTCCTGCTTGTTGGCAGGCTCTTATCCTTTAATGTTGGTGCTCAAACCATCCCTTCAACTTCGGGAAAAGCACTTCAGGAGTCCATAAACAAGCATAGCGTCCTACTTTCCTCCTCTCCATTGGCGGATTTCAAAGCCAAGAACGTAGGCCCCACCAATATGTCGGGTAGAATCATTGACATTGAAGTGGCTTCAAATCCAAACACTTTTTATGTGGCGGCGGCTTCAGGTGGAGTATGGAAAACCACTGACAATGGGCAATCCTTTGCACCGATTTTTGACCATCAAGCGGCACTGGGCATTGGTGCCATGGCCCTGTCCAAATCCAACAATGAAGTACTATGGGTAGGAACAGGAGAAAATAACTCAAGTAGATCCACCTATGCAGGCGCAGGCATTTACAAATCAGTTGATGGTGGAAAAAGCTGGCAAATGATAGGCTTGCTTCACTCCCACCACATCGGGCAAATACAGATCCACCCTACCAACCCCAACATCGTCTGGGTAGGATCTATGGGTTCCCTCTACTCAAAAAATAAAGAAAGGGGCCTTTATAAAACGGTTGATGGAGGGGAAAACTGGAAAAAGGTCCTCTACATCGACGATAACACAGGAATCATTGATATCAAGATAAATCCAGCCAATCCCAACATCCTCCTTGCTTCTAGCTGGGAAAGATTCCGCCAGGCGCATGACTTTATTGGAAATGGCAAAGGGTCGGCTATTTGGAGATCTGAGGACGGAGGGGATTCCTGGAAAAAATCAGTGAGTGGGTTTCCTCAGGATGAATTTGTAGGCAGAATCGGATTTGATTTTAGCCTTTCCAATCCTGAAGTGGTCTATGCCCTTTTGGATAATCAGGGTAAATCAGACAAGCCGGTTCCTGCACCAAGACAGCGAGGCGGAGCTCAGCAAGAAGAAAATCCAATTAAGTTGGAAGACTTTTCTACCATGACCCTCGACCAGGCCTTGGCCCTAGAAGACAAGAAATTGGAGCCCTTTCTACGCAGAAACCAGTTTGCTAGTAAATACACCCCTGCAGAATTGAAGCGACAGTTGAAGACTGGAAAAATTACTACTGCCCAAATTACCAACTATTTAGGTGGCGCAGTAGATGCCAATGCCGCGATGTTTGGTGCGCCCATCAAAGGTGCAGAAGTGTATCGATCTATGGATAGTGGAAAAAATTGGCAAAAAGTTTCTGAATCGGACATTAGCCAATTGTACAACACCTATGGCTATTATTTCGGAGAGATTCGTGTAAGTACTGCCGACGAAAACGAGGTATTTGTGCTAGGCGTACCTCTTTTGGTTTCCCGAGATGGAGGGAAGAATTTTTCCCGAACTGATTCCATCGGTAGACCGCACTCCGATCACCAGGCCATGTGGATCAATCCCAAGGATAGCAAGTATATCCTACTCGGTAACGATGGGGGATTGTATCGAAGCTATGGCGGAGGCACTCGTTGGGATCACCTCAACACCCAAATGCCTATCTCCCAGTTTTATTCCATCATGGTGGATAATGCAAGCCCCTACAACATTTATGGTGGCATGCAAGACAATGGAGTATGGTACGGCAAATCGACCAATACACCAGAAGTTCCTTGGGAGTCCTTGTATGGAGGAGATGGAATGGTAGTTGCAGTAGATACACGCAACAACGATATCGTCTACACCGGTTCACAGTTCGGAAACTATGTGCGAATAAATAAAAAGTCAAGAGAAAGAAAACGCATCACCCCAGGTCATGACATTGGAAATGCACCCAACCGTTGGAATTGGAGAACCCCAGCAGAGCTGAGCTACCACAACCAAGACATTGTTTACATGGGTTCGCAGTACGTATATCAGTCCCTAGATCAAGGAAATACCTGGACTACTATCTCTCCAGATTTGACAAAAAATCAAAAAAGTGGCAATGTCCCCTTTGCTACCCTATCCGTATTGGAAGAATCTCCTTTGGAATTTGGGACCCTCTATGCAGGTTCGGATGATGGCAATGTTTGGGTCACACGCAATAACGGTGGAAGCTGGACCAATCTGAATGCTTGGCTTCCTCAAGACCGATGGGTGAGCAGCATTTCTCCTTCGGCTGCCAAAGAAGGACGTGTTTACATCACGCTCAATGGCTACCGCTACGATGAGTTTACTAGCTATGTCTACAAAAGCGAAGACTATGGCAAGACTTGGACTTCCATCGCTTCCAATCTTCCCAATGAATCCGTGAATATCATCATTGAAGATCCTAAGATGGCCAACATCCTGTATTTGGGTACAGACCATGGACTGTATGTAAGTTTGGATGCAGGCCAAAACTGGAACCTTTTCCAAGGACACCTTCCAAATGTCGCCATTTACGACATGGTAATCCAGGAGCGTGAAAATCATCTGGTCATCGGAACCCACGGGCGAAGCGTCTATGTAGTAGATCTGAAGGCCATCCATCAATGGGCAATACCAGGGCCATTGGTGATGGAGAAAAAGTAAATCAACTCCTAAATTAGAAAGTCCTTCCATGTTGAACTTGGAAGGACTTTTTTTTATGGGAAGAAAATCAATAGCCTTTTAAAAAAATCGACTAGAATAATTTAAATCCTACCGAAAGCACCCATTGATTAAGTCGATTGTCGGCTGGATAGGAACCAATAGCTTCGGTAAACTTACTGAGACCTCCTTCGTATTTCCCTTCAATGGATAGGTTACCTAGATCCACACCTACCCCGGTTTGGTAACCTAGAGTAGCATTTTTGAAGTCGATATTTTGAACCGTTTTTCCCGCTTCCTGGAGCGAGGAGTCAATATTGAAACTAGCAATTGGCCCAACCATCACTCGAATAATTTTGAGCATTCTAAATCCAGCCATTACGGGTACATCCAGACGATTAAACTTGGCTTCATAGTCCTTACTGGTACCTGATGTGGGGAACTCTAATTTAAAACTCCCACTTGTTTGCGTAAACAATACCTCCGGCTGTACAAAAAAACCAACGCCTCCAAATCGTGCAAATACCCCTAAATGATAGCCAAGCTGGGCATTGCTTGGTACAAACTCTTCTCCCTCAAAATTTACTTGAGTACTACTCAATCCCCCTTTGATGCCTAGCCCATTTTTTTGGGCAAACACTGTAATTGAGCTTAGGGTAACGAACAAAACAAGAACTAGCTTTTTCATGAAGTATCATTTAATGTAGTAGAAAATTCCAAATTTAGTTAAAGCAATTCTACTGCCAAAACGAAATACTATCCCTTTTTAGTGCCTCATAAGGAAAAATATCATTTCCAAGAAGAATTAATTTCTTTTGGATTTGTAGGATTCATACTCTGAGTCATAAAGGTTATAGGCCTCGATAATATGCCCATTATCATGTTTCCCTATTAAATCAATCTCCATTTGATCTGCCTTCAGGGGTTTCGTTTACACCACCCATTTTCGGAATGCATTCGCTTCACAAAGGCAAATTTTTTACCCCAAAGCAAATGCTTTTTTATTAATGCCTGCAAACTTTTTGTTTAAAGCTGGTGTCTTAAATTGCCAGATTTTGGTGTAAAAATTAATCAATTGATTGCTGTCGGTAGGATAATTTTCTCTACGTTAATAAAAATAATATTTTAATAATCAAATCCTCATAAAAGCAAATAGCACACTCCCTTACTATGGCATTAAGTAAAACAGTCCATCAAAATAGTGATGGCCAAAAATTTGGATACTATTTCTCAATTTCTCTAAGAGATCAAATTTAATTCTTCTTGTCTAAAGGTACTTAAGCTGCTCCAAAAATACCAACCATTTTCAGGAGTAATAGCACAATCACGATAGGGCAAATCCACCTAATAAAAAGAATCCACACCTTACGAAAGGATCCCGTGAATGCAGGTGCCCCAAGTGTAAGTTCATCGGCAAAATCAGTGATTTTTTTTGCCCAACCCGTATACAAGGCAAGCATTAAACTGATCACAATGACTGCAAAGGTACCAAAGATAAAATCCATAGCTCCAAAAAAGCCCACTAATTCATTACCCAAGAAGTTAAAGCGAATTTCGGAAAATACATTTCCTTCAATGGAGGATAAAGCAGAAGGAATGGATAAAATCATCGCTGCAATACCGACAATCCAGGTCGCTTTTTTTCGATTCCATTTTCGATCATCAATAAGGTAGGCCACAGGTACCTCCAACATGGAAATTGTTGAGGTCAAAGCAGCAACCATCAAGAGCACAAAAAATAAGCTCCCAATGATATTTCCACCCGGTATAGCGTCAAAAACTTTAGGCAGTACTTTGAATACCAAGCTGGGTCCTTCTGCGAGGTATTCTGGCCCCAAAAGCGCGAATAAAGCTGGGAAAACCATCAAGCCGCCCAAGAGTGCTACTGCAGTATCCATGCCGGCAATCCAGCTTGCCGCACCTAGAATATTGGACTTCTTATCTAAATAGGAGCCGAAGGTAATCATCAATCCCCATCCCACTGCCAGGGAGAAAAAAGCCTGTCCCATCGCCTGAAAGACAACCGTGCCGTTAATCTTTGAAAAGTCAGGATTCAGGTAATACTCTATCCCCGCTCCTGCACCTTCCAAGGTCACAGACCTACCTGCAATAAATAAAATGATAAGAAACAAAAGAGGCATCAGATACATACTCGCTTTTTCAATCCCCCCTGAAACTCCTCCCAAAACAATCAAAATAGTGGACAATATGAAGGAAAATGTCAAAGGAATGATATATAGAGGTGTAACTATAAATTCTTCAAAATCAACGGGAATATTAAATAGCTCGGTAATGATATATCCCACCGTCCATCCTGCAATCACGGAATAGTAACTGAATACAAAAAAACAGACCAAGTTTTTACAAAGATAATAGTTATCTTTTTGAAGCAGATG
>JAQCJI010000011.1 GCA_027593175.1 Bacteroidota bacterium
TATATTCCTGTCAACAAGTTAACTGATTGCCATGAATCTATCTAAATGGGGGATTCCCCTGCTGATTAGCTTCCTATGCGGAGCCTGCAATAGCCCAACACCACATGCCTTGACCGGCCTACAAGAGGAAGTAAGCGTTCGCCGAGACAGTTGGGGCATCAACCACATCGAAGCCAAAAACGAACACGATCTATTTTTTGCGCAAGGCTACCTCGCCGCCAAAGACCGCCTATTTCAGTTTGAACTCTGGCGCCGAAAAGCTACCGGCACCACTGCAGCCCTGGTAGGTCCCGCCGGTCTCCAAAGTGACATTGGTGCCCGCCTCTTGCGCTACCGCAAGGACATGGATACCGAACTGAACCACTACCACCCCAACGGCAAAGCCATCATCGAAGCCTACGTCGCCGGTGTCAATGCCTACATCGAAGAAACGCGCAAAGATCCCTCCCTACTCCCTTTTGAATTTGCTGCGCTGGGCATCGAACCAGGCCTATGGACGCCCGACGTGGTCATCTCCCGACACAATGGCATCCGCTCCAATGCCCAACAAGAATTGTCCATCGGTCGTGCACTGGCCCAGGTCGACGCCCAAAAAATCAAGGAGCTGCTTTGGTTTCACCCGGGCGATCCAGACCTCAGCCTGGACCCATCCATCGACCCCAACTGGCTGGCGGCCGACATCCTCAAGCCCTACCTTGCCTTAGGGGAAGTCATCCCTTTTGAAGAACTTTTTGACTCCGAAGAAATGCCCGAAGGGAGCAATAATTGGATCATCAGTGGGGACCGCACCCAAAGCGGATTTCCAATCCTTGCCAACGACCCACACCGCCGCATTGCGCTCCCTTCTTTGCGCTACATGGTCCATTTGAAGGCCCCAGGATGGAATGTGATCGGAGGAGGTGAACCTGTAATCCCGGGAGTATCGATCGGCCACAATGATCACGGTGCTTGGGGATTGACCATATTCCAAAGCGATGCAGAGGACATTTACCTCTACGAACTCAATCCCGAAAACCCCAACCAGTATAAGTACCAGTCCAACTGGGAGGACATGACGCTCATCGAGGAACAGATACAGATCAAGGGACAGAAAGACAGCCTAGTGACGCTGCGCTACACCCGACATGGGCCGATCACCCACCTGGACACCAAAAACCACCGAGCGGCGGCTGTGCGCGCGGCCTGGCTGGAACCAGGAGC
Organism: Bacteroidota bacterium; assembly: GCA_027593175.1. Lineage (GTDB taxonomy): Bacteria > Bacteroidota > Bacteroidia > Cytophagales > Cyclobacteriaceae > Algoriphagus. The sequence goes on from JAQCJI010000011.1 coordinate 1,201, forward strand.
TGCCCCCTACTTGGCTTCGCTGCGGATGAATCAAGCCACGAATTGGGCCGATTTTCAAGAAGCCTGTACCTACAGCTTTATTCCCGGGGAAAACATGATCTGGGCAGATAAATCAGGAACTATTGGTTGGCAGGCCGTAGGAATCACCCCCAAGCGCCCCAACTTTTCTGGCATGGTGCCCATCCCAGGAGATGGACGCTACGAGTGGGATGGGTACTGGCCAAATTCCTTGAAGCCTAGCTTAACCAACCCCGAAAAGGGGTTTTGGGGAACCGCCAACCAGCACGTCACACCAGCGGACTATCCTTATCCGGAGGCACTGGCCTTTACCTGGTCAGATCCTTTCCGTGGAGATCGTGTGAATGAGGTATTGGCACAAGACAGCAGCGCCACAATCGCCAAGTCCATCGCCTTGCAAGTGGATGTCACGGCTCTACCTGCCCGTCTACTTACTCCCCTACTTCTTAATGCTCCGATCACAGACCCCAAAGGTAAGGAAGCACTGGCTTGGATGGAGGATTGGGACTACCAACTCCTGCCTGAAAGTGTGGCCGCAGGCATGTATGTGGCCTGGGAAAAAGCCTTGGTCAAGGAGGTTCGAAACCGAAAGGTCCCAGCAGCCATCCAAGGGCTGATCCAACCCCAACTGACAAAAATCATTGATTGGGTGATGCATCCCGAGCAGCTCTTCTCCGAAAATGCCCTCCAGCAGCGAGATCGCTTGCTCGCCCAAACCTGGTCTACCGCCTTGGACGATCTTTCCAAAACCTTAGGCCCTAACCCAGCGCAATGGAACTATGGGCAAGCAGCCTACAAGCACATTGCTCTGCAACATCCCCTGTCCAAATGGGTGGATGCCCAACTGCAGCAGCAGGTGAATTTGGGTCCTCTCCCACGAGGCGGCTATGCCCATACTCCTGCCGCAAATGGATCTGGCAACAACCAAACCGCTGGCGCGAGCTTCCGCATGGTGACCGACTTAGCGGACTGGGATTTGACCCAGATGACCAATACCCCTGGACAATCGGGAGACCCGCGAAGTCCCTTTTACAAAAACCTATTTGAAGACTGGGCGAAGGATCGCTATTTTCCCGCCTATTTTTCGGATAAAAAAATAACCCAACATACCGCCCAATTACTTATCCTTACCCCAAAACCAACCCGATGAAATCTGTATTCCCCATCCTTTGCCTTGCCCTCGCCCTCCTCTTTCAGAGCTGCTCTAAAGAAAACGAGGTAGACCTACTCATTCACAATACACTGATCTATGATGGCACTGGCACAGCCCCTTTTCTTGGACAAGTGGGAGTCAAGAAAGGAAAAATTGTCTATGTCGGCGAGGAAAAGCCCCTATCTGCCGACAAGACCCTGGATGCAGAAGGAAAAGCACTCACGCCGGGATTTATCAACATGCTCTCTTGGGGCTACGACAACTTGCTGGAAGATGGGCGCTCCTTGAGTGATCTAAAGCAAGGGGTGACCTTGGAAGTTTTTGGCGAGGGGACCTCTCCAGGCCCATCAGGAAAGAAGGATAGCACCAACTACGAGACCTTTGCGGAGGCGATGAACAAACTCGCAACCCAAGGGGTGACTCCCAATATTGCCTCTTACTTGGGCGCTACTACAGTACGCATTCAAACGGTGGGCTATGACAATCGCCCTGCTTCCCCGAAGGAACTGGAAGCCATGAAGCAGCTGGTCATCCAATCCATGGAAGAGGGAGCTTTGGGCATCGGCTCTTCCTTGATCTATGCACCTGCCGATTTTGCGCCTACGGAGGAACTCGTAGCGCTCTGTGCGGCATCCGCCCCATTCGGCGGTCGTTACATTTCGCATATTCGCAACGAGGACAAGCGACTTCTGGAGTCAGTCAATGAGTTGATCCACATCGCCAAAACTGCAGGCGTACCTGCAGAGATCTACCACCTGAAAGCCTCCCGCCCGGCCAATTTTTACAAGTTGGATCAGGTGATCGCCAAAGTCGACTCAGCACGAGCCGCTGGGCTTGCGATCACGGCGGATATTTATACCTACAATGCCTCCTCCACCGGATTGACAGGCGTGGTACCTACCTGGGTACAGGAAGGGGGGCACGAGGCCTGGATGAACCGGATGCGAGACCCAGTGGCAAGAAAGCGATTGCTAGAAGACCTTCGTCAGGAACTCAGTCAACAACCCCCGAAGGACATCCTGATGGTGGGTTTTAAAAATGACTCCTTGGGGAAAATTTACCAAGGAAAGACCATCGCCGAAGCGGCAGTGATGCGAGGACAGACCCCAGAGGAAACCGTCATCGACTTGATTTTGGAGGACGATAGCCGAATCCAATGCATTTACTTCAGCATGTCGGAGGAGAACCTCCGCAAAAAAATGCAAATCCCCTGGGTATCTTTTTGCTCCGATGCTGGCAGCTACTCCAGCTGGGAACCTGACTTTCGAACCCACCCTCGAGCATTTGGGAGCTTTATTCGCGTACTTAGCGAATTTTCGATTAAGGAAGGCTTGCTTACCCTGGAGTCTGCTATATACCGCTTGACTGGATTACCCGCTGCCAACTTAGGCCTAACCGACCGCGGGCTGATCAAAGAGGGGTACTGGGCAGACTTGGTGCTATTCGATCCCAAGGCATTGAAGGACAAAGCTACCTTTGACAATCCCTTGCAGTTTGCCGAGGGAATCGACCAGGTATGGGTCAATGGCACCCAGGTGCTTCTCGGCGGGGAGCATACTGGTGCATTTCCAGGACAGTTTGTAAAGGGCGCTGGCGCAAAAAAGTAGTTAAAATGGCAATTTAAGGTAGGGGTTTTTAAGGAGCCTTAAGATGATTTTTCCAAAGTTTCGCTTTGGAGGTAATGGGATTATTGCTAGGTTTAGCTCACACATCCCCACTCCCATGTTTCGGAATTTAGCAAACTTGCTTTCTCAAAAAAATCCGCTCCAAATTCTTCTGTGGGGGTTCTTTACCCTAGGCATAGCGTTTCTACTTGTTGCTTGCCAGTCCAAGGCTCCTGCGGAAAACGTTACCACAACTGAAGTAACTCCATTCGCCTTGTCTGATGCACAATTTCAGCGGCTTGATGGAAGTGAATTTGGGTTATCACCTGAACAGAAATCCTGGACCGTTTTACATTTTTGGGCCACCTGGTGCAAGCCCTGCCTGGCAGAATTTCCAGAATTAAAATCAGCCCTACCCCGCCTGCAAAGCGATAGCGTCACCTTTCTCCTTGCCACCGAAGAGGACCTCGATCAAATCCGATCGTTTGAAGAGAAACGCAATTTCGGGTTGGAGTTCCTCCACCTGAAAGAGGCTACACTTGCTGATTTTGAAGTGCATGCCCTACCTACTACCCTTGTCATTGACCGCCAAGGGAAGGTGGTGTATCGGCACATGGGACAGTTAAACTGGCAGGATGTCACCTCTATTGAAGACCTAATCTCCCAACAGCCATGAATCGCATCCTACTCACTTTAATAGCCCTTTCTGGGCTTTACCTCGCCTCCTGCACTTCGGCGACCCCACCAATGGTCGCTGTTCAAGACATCCCCTTTCCAGGTGGGGCAGAAACCTCCCTGCCCTCCCTTTCTTCAGATGGCAAGACACTCATCCTTTCTTGGGTAGCCACGCCCACGGATAGCTTAGCGCAATTTTACTTTGCTCGCCTCGGTGAAGAGGGAAAATGGTCTAGCCCCGAGCGGATAGCCGAGGGCAGCAACTGGTTTGTCAATTGGGCGGACTACCCTGCGCTCGTTCAAAACAAAGGCTCGGTCCTAGCCTACCACCTGCAAAAATCTTCCCCAGGAAAATTCTCCTACGACATTCTGATACATGCTTTACCGCAGGGCCAGGAAAATTGGCGGGGGGGGCTTCCTTTGCACCGCGATTCCACGCAGACCGAACATGGATTTGTGTCCGCAACAGCATACAGCGATTCAAGCTTCTTGGTATCCTGGTTGGATGGACGCAACACCGGAGGGGGAGGACACGAAGGCCATGACGGACATTCAGGCGCGATGAGCATCCGTGCGGCAGAAGTAACGGTGCAGGGAAAGGTCCTTTGGGACAGCCAACTGGATGACAAAACCTGTGATTGCTGCCAAACGAGCACAGCCATTACTTCCCAAGGACCGGTGGTGGTCTACCGCAACCGATCAGACCAAGAAATTCGAGACATTGCCATCACTCGCCTAGTAGACGGAGACTGGACTGAACCGAACATTATTCATACCGATGGATGGGAAATTTCGGGTTGCCCGGTCAATGGCCCCAAGGTCGTCGCACAAGGAAAGAGGGTGCTAGTGGGCTGGTTTACCGCTGCCAAGGGGCAGGCAAAGGTTAATTTTTCTTTCTCCTCGGATGCTGGGGGCACCTTTGGTGCTCCGATTGCCGTCGAGGGACAGGGCATCATCGGTCGCGTAGAAGTAGCCTTGCTGGATGAGCAGTCAGGCATCGCCTCTTGGATGGAAACCAATGAGACGGGCACCTATTTGATGGCTGCTCGGATTGACAGCGGGGGCACGATGGGCATGCGATGGGAGATTGGGAAGATGGACTCGGGACGAAAAAGTGGATTCCCTCAGCTGGAGGTGCTGGGAGATGCCATTTACTTCGCATGGACTGAGGTCCAGGAAGATGCCAACCAGGTGCGAACTGCATTTTTGCCGAAGTCGGCATTTATGGACTAACAACAGGGAGCTTTGATCTGCTTAAATAACTACTGAAGGGATAGTACACTACTACTCAAGGGGAGAATTTTTTGGTACAAAAACAAAAGAAAAAAATGGATAGCAACATCGATATCTAGCCTACCCTAGAAAACTGAAGCATCTCTCCTTTCTTAAGTTAAGTCCCAGAAGGCAAAAAAATCTACGAGCAGCTGCATCAGCCCCCCCCCACCGAGAGATCGAACTCCAGCTTCCCAGCCTCGCTGCGGGTATCTACCTCGCCCAATTGATTCCGGCCAGCGCCATACTCAACTCCGAATTTTTCAAAAATACTGAAGCTGATCCAATAGCCTACGCTAGCCCTTGCTTGATCCGTAGCAGCGCGGAAAAAAATAATTAGTGAAATCCTTTACGGACTGTTTTTAAAAATGTAGACCTAGCGAGGGCGCTCTTTGCAAAACTAGTCGAACGTATGCTCTTCAGGTATTGCAAGCGGATCAGTGTAAAAAACATAAGCAGTAGCAGCAATATTTCTGAAACGTAACCTTCAAAATTTTGACCATCTTTACCAATTAAAAAAAGTTAAAAGTAGCGAATGAAAGAGGAACTTAATTTTTTTGAAGCAGTAAGCCAGCGTAGATCTGTACGCGTTTTTGATCAAATGGGAACTTTCGATGGCGGCATCGTTCAAAAATGCTTGGAAGCGGCCATCTTATCTCCCAACAGCTCCAACTTACAACTCTACCAGTTTGTGCGTGTGCCTGAGTATTCTACCCTGAAAGATCGCTTGGCTCAACTCTGTATGGGTCAAAAGGCAGCCACCACAGCCCGGGAATTGGTGGTGGTCCTTACTCGACGAGATCGCTGGAAAGCCCATGCGAAAGCCAATTTTGAGTTTATCTCCGGATCAGCCTCCGGAGAAGGAGATAAAAAAGTGAAGTTGGCACTCCGATATTACGGTAAATTGGTGCCCATGCTCTATCGGAAATTTCCGGGTTGGACGATGATGAAGGAGCTAATCGCACTGGCTGTTGGCTTACGCAAACTCATGGTTTGGGAGGTAAGTGAAACTGCCGTTCGGATCTCTGTACACAAAAGTGCTTCCCTTGCGAGCATGACCTTTATGCTGGCAATGAAAGCCTCGGGCTACGACACCTGCCCCATGGAGGGCTTTGATTCCAAACGGGTCAAAAAGCTTCTCAAGCTCCCCGTTGGATCTGAAATCGCGATGATTATTGCCTGCGGAAAAGGATTACCTGAAGGCATCTATGGAGAACGCTTTCGCGTTCCCACCTCAGAATTGATCGTAGTGAAGTAGATTTTATATCCTTTGAGGTCTTTTTCAGACCTCGAAGGATTCTCTCAATTCGCGCTTGATTCAATCTGAAACCATCGAGGTCCTAGAGACCTCAAAGGTTTTTGGCTAGCGCTATTTTATCGGCTTCCCCAAACAGGTTGATTGCCTGTTGGTAGACCTCATTGATGTCGTTGATGACCTTGTAAAAGGCACTGTCGTCATAGAGTTGCCGTCCCAAGTGCGCCTTGATCAGAATCCGCAGGTACTCCTTGGATTTGGCAAAATCCTTAGCATCAAAATCCACCTTGTTCTTTTTGCCAAAACCCACTAGGTCCATCAACATCGCATCGCTGACCTTGAAGCTTTTGTAATAGTCATCAGTGGAAAGTTTGCTGAAGCTACCCTTATTTTTACTTACATAATCCAACAAAAACTCACGGGAAGTATCCGAAGAAAAGAGTTTGTTTACATAGGCACTGTTCATGGTTGTATCTAGGGGCACAAAGTAGTCCGGCATGATGCCCCCACCCCCATAGACGGTTCGCCCTTTTTTGGTTTGGTACTTGAGGCTGTCATTGAAGCGAATGCTGTCGGCAGAGAAAAACTCGCCCTTTTCGAAGCGATTGTTGAGGTCCGTTTCGTAAGCCTCGTAGTCACTATCGTAAGGCTTTTGAATAGATCTACCCGAAGGAGTGAAGTATCGGGCAATCGTCAACCGCAACTCGGCTCCGTCCGAAAGGTCAATGGGCATTTGCACCAAGCCCTTACCAAAAGATCTTCTGCCAACAATAAGCCCACGATCATTGTCTTGAATAGCTCCTGCCAAAATCTCCGAAGCAGAGGCAGAACCTTCGTTGATCAATACAATCACCGAACCCTCCTCAAACAAACCCGGCTTGGATGCGTAGGCCTTATTACTGTACTGAGTCACTTTTCCTGCTTGAGAAACAATCAAATCTCGACCTCCCAACAACTCGTCTGCCATGTAGATGGCCGCTCCCATGTAACCTCCTGGGTTGCCTTGCAAGTCGATGATCAGCTTCTTCATGCCCTTTGCCTGCAAGTCTGCTACTGACTTTCGGAACTCATCGTAGGTAGTCGCCGCAAAGCGGGTTACCTTGATGTAGCCAATTTCCTTGTTGACCATATAGGTGGCATTGATGCTGTACTGTGGGATTTTTGCCCGCGTGATTTGGTAGGGGATGAGTTTGGGAGCATTTTTTCGCTTGATCTCTACCGCCACTTTGGAGCCGCTCTGGCCTCGGAGGTAGTCGAATACATCGCGGTTGGTGATGCCAATGCCAGCTACCGTCTTACCATCTACGGAAATGATCTGATCCCCCGATTGGATACCAAGGGCCTCTGAAGGGCCTCCAGTGAGCGGAGCTACTACATAAATGGTATCGCGAATGATCCCAAATTCAACCCCAATCCCATCAAATTCACCCTCTAATTGGGATTGGGCCAAAGAAGCGTCCCGAGCAGGAATGTAGCTGGAGTGGGGATCGAGTTTCTCCAACATCTTGGTGATGCCAAACTCCACCAGCTCATTGGTGTCAACACTATCCACGTAGTCGCGGTTGATGTAGGTCATAATCTCCTGCAACTTGTATAGTGCAGCTCTCAGGTCGTTTTGACTGCCCTTGGGCTCTGCAAAGGTGGCACCTATCCAAATCCCTCCCGCAATGGAAAGGGCAATAAGCAGTGGAAGACGAATTTGAGTGGTTGTATTTTTTTGTTGGCTCACAGCATTAACTATTTAATTCTCGAATAAACAAAAATGTCTCGGGAAATTGGGGGTTGCTTTTACACTTTAGGGTATTTTAACTGATTTACCCCCGTAATAAAGATGACATTAATTTCCCTTTTTTAGTTCAAAAAAATTTAATTTTGTCTCATGCAATTTCGGAAGGCCCTAGAAAAAACAACCATAGGAGAGTTAGTATCCGAAAACTACGTTTTCGCTGCCGTCCTGCACTACTTTGGCATTAGCTTTTACCAGTATCCCACTGACTCCCTCGAGAAGGTTTGCCAGAAACATAAGGTAAACCCTCGGCAGCTGATCGCGCAACTGGAAAGCTGGGCCATGCAGAAGGAACCGTCCCTAGAAGAACTTTACCTCAACCCCATAGAGCTTCTAGTCGCCTACTTGAAAAAGAAGCACTATTACTTTGTGCGTCAAGAACTCCCCTTTTTGTCCAATATGATCTCTGGAATTGCACCAGAACCTGAGTATGAATCCCTTCTAGGTGACCTGCGTATCCTTTTCCCCCTATTTGTGGAGGACTTTATCCACCACATCCATGAGGAAGAAAGTCGCTTGTTTAACCGGATTATCCTTCTTCAAGATATCGAGGCGTGCGAGTTCAGTACCCAAGATGCGCTGACCATTCTGGAACAAGATCCCATTCAATACCTTGCCGAGCACCATGAGATCCACGACGATGAGATGGAGGGGATTCGTAAGCTTACCCAAAATTATTTTTTAGCGGACGAGGCACCTCTGACCATGAAGGTGCTCTACCACGAACTTCAAAATTTTGAGAAGGAGCTTACCATCCATGCGCGAATTGAGGATGAACTCCTTTTTCCTAAAGCGGTGGAACTGGAGAAGGAAGCCTTACGGACAATTCGTAAACAAATTCAAACCAACTGATGCCCAGAGTACTAGCGATAGACCTAGGTACAAAGCGTACCGGCCTGGCAGTCACTGATCCCTTACAGATCACCTGCAATCCTTTGGAAACAATCGAAACTTCCAAATTGATGGCCTACCTCCAAGACTACTGCGCCAAAGAGGCCGTAGAGGCCTTGGTCCTCGGACACCCTACCCGACTCAATGGGCAGGCCAACGAAATGACTCCCTTAGTACTTGCCTTGAAAGAAAAGCTTGAGTTGGCATTTCCTGAGCAAAAAGTAGTCCTTATCGACGAGCGCTACACCTCCAAAATGGCCATGCAAACCCTCATTGCCATGGGCAGCAAGAAAAAAGACCGAATGGAAAAGGCGGGGAACTTGGACAAGGTATCCGCCGCCATTATCTTACAATCCTATCTAGAAAGACAATGATTTACCCTATCGTCGCTTACGGCAACCCGGTACTGAAAAAAGAAGCAGAAGAACTGCCCGAGGGAAGCGACCTCACGCAACTGATTCAGGACATATATGCCACGATGGATAACGCCCTTGGCGTAGGATTAGCAGCTCCGCAGATCAACCAGGGTGTACGCTTGTTTGTCATCGATAGTACCCTGATGCTGGACGAAGACGATGAGGAAAAAGGCATCCGTCGCGTTTTTATCAACCCCATTCTGCTCGATGAGTACGGCGATAAATTTAGCTTCGAGGAAGGCTGCCTCAGTATCCCTGATGTACGGGCAGAAATCACCCGCCCAGAAAAATTAACCTTGGAATACTACGATGAAAATTGGAACCTGAAAGAGGAAGAGTTTAGCGGCATGACCGCCCGCGTGATTCAACACGAGTACGATCACCTGGAAGGAATCTTATTTGTCGACTACCTCAAAGGCCTCAAGAAGCGGATGATCAAATCCAAATTGATTGACATTAGCAAAGGCAAAGTATCCACCGACTATCGGATGATTTACCCCCTAAAATAATGGAGAAAAGCCTAGACCTTCGCGTAGCCCTCGTGCAAACAGACCTGCATTGGCAGGACAAGACGGCCAACCTGGCCATTCTGGAGGAAAAAATCTGGTCCTTAAAAAATGTCTGCGACTTGATCTTCCTGCCTGAGATGTTTGCTACTGGATTTTCCATGGAGTCTGCCCTTCTTGCCGAACCGATGAACCTGCAGGTGCACAAGTGGATGAAGCAGCTTGCCGCACAAACTGGTGCCGTGATCACAGGTACAGTGATCATTTCCGAAGGAGGGAATTACTACAACAGACTCCTGTGGGTGCTGCCAGACGGCTCAACCCAGCACTATGACAAGCGCCACCTTTTTCGAATGGCGAATGAGGATGCTAGCTATGCACCAGGAACTCAGCTTCCCATTTTTTCACTAAAAGGCTGGAAGATCTGCCCACAAATCTGCTATGACCTGCGCTTCCCTGTATGGACACGAAATCGCTGGAATGAGGGAAATGCTGCCTACGATCTACTCTTTTATGTAGCTTCCTGGCCTGCTGCTCGGATTTCTGCCTGGGATACTTTGCTGCCTGCCCGTGCCATTGAGAACCTTTCCTATTGTTTGGGTGTCAATCGAGTGGGGGTGGATGGAAACCAGGTTGCATACAACGGGCATTCTGCGGTCTATGACTTCAAAGGAGAAAAATTGGCAGGCCTCGGTGAAAAAGAACAGATTCAGGTAATCCCGCTGGACCGTAGGGTACTCGAAGAATACCGAAGCAAATTTCCAGCCTGGAAAGATGTCGATAACTTCAAGCTTTTGGAATAGCAGCCTAAGCTGCGGCTGCGAGTTCTATATACAAAAATAAAAAGTGCCTCATTTTTATTAATTTAACGAACTATTTTTCTCTTTTTAGATCGATTCCTAGATAGAATCCCCCTCATAAAGAGCTTTACTTTAATCCTTTGCCGCCTATCACAGGCCAAACTCTATGAATAAGACTCCAAAAATTCTCTACACCCTCACCGATGAGGCACCTGCACTCGCTACTTATTCTTTGTTGCCCATTGTACAGGCATTTACCAAAACGGCAGGTATACAAGTAGAAACGCGGGACATTTCCTTGTCAGGACGGATCATCGCTAATTTTCCAGAGTTTCTCCATCCCGAGCAGCGCATCAACGACGACCTCGCAGAGCTTGGGCACATTGCCACCACTCCTGAAGCCAACATTGTGAAGCTTCCCAACATTTCGGCTTCGGTACCTCAACTGAAAGCGGCCATAAAGGAACTTCAAAGTAAGGGCTATGCTTTGCCTGACTACCCTGAGGAACCAAAAACAGAAGAAGAAAAAGCTACCAAAACAAAATACGATAAGATCAAAGGTTCAGCTGTAAATCCAATTTTGCGAGAAGGCAACTCAGACCGTCGCGCCCCACTAGCTGTTAAAAACTATGCACGAAATCATCCCCATTCTATGGGTGTTTGGTCGGCGGACTCTACCTCACATGTGGATAGCATGGCTGTTGGAGATTTTTATGGAAGTGAGCAATCGCTCACGCTAGGCCTTGCTACGCAGTTGACCATCACACTTCACGGGGCTTCAGGTGCAAAAGAAGTGCTAAAAAGCGGATTGAAAATGCAAGAAAGTGAGGTCATCGATGTTGCGACTTTTAGCGTATCTCAGTACCTTGACTTTTTGAAAAAGGCGAAGGAAGATGCCAAAGCGAAGGGTGTTTTGTTTTCCCTACACCTCAAGGCTACGATGATGAAAGTCTCCGACCCAATCCTCTTTGGTCATGCGGTGAACCTCTTTTTTGAGTCGGTATTTACAAAGCATACTGCCACGTTAGAGGCTATTGGCGTAGATGTTAACAATGGGTTTGGCGATCTATTGGCCAACCTAGAAAAACTTCCCGCTGACAAAAAAGCGGAAATTCTCCAAGACATTGATGCCTCCTATGCTTCAGGTCCAGAAGTCGCCATGGTCAATTCGGATAAGGGAATCACCAACTTGCATGTCCCCAGTGATGTGATCATTGATGCTTCCATGCCTGCCATGATCCGTAGCTCTGGAAAGATGTGGGATAAAGCCGGCAAACTGCAGGACACTAAAGCCATCATCCCAGACCGATGCTATGCTGGCATCTACCAGGCCATGATTGACTTTTGTAAGAAAAATGGAGCCTTTGTTCCTGCTACCATGGGCTCTGTGCCCAATGTGGGTCTGATGGCCCAAAAGGCAGAAGAATACGGTTCCCACGACAAAACATTCGAAGTTCCTTTTTCAGGCACGGTTGAAGTAAGTGATACGGAAGGAGCCGTCCTATTCTCGCATAAAGTCGAGAAAGGCGATCTCTGGAGAATGTGTCAAACCAAAGATGCCCCAATTCAAGACTGGGTAAAGCTGGCGGTTACTCGTGCAAGGCTTTCCCAAACTCCTGCTGTATTTTGGCTAGACCAAGCACGTGCACATGATGCTCAACTCATCCAGAAGGTCAATACCTACCTCCCACAGCACGACATGACTGGGCTTGAAATTCATATTCTATCGCCTGTGGAGGCGACCCTATTCACTTGCGAACGCATTGTAGGAGGCAAAGACACCATTTCGGTCACAGGCAATGTACTTCGTGACTACTTGACAGACCTCTTCCCCATTTTGGAGGTAGGCACTTCGGCAAAAATGCTTTCCATCGTTCCCCTGATGAATGGAGGAGGATTGTTTGAAACTGGAGCTGGTGGTTCTGCCCCCAAGCATGTAGAGCAGTTTACGGAGGAAGGACACCTCCGTTGGGATTCCTTAGGAGAGTTTTTGGCCTTGGCCGTTTCCTTGGAGCACCTGGGACAAACCTTTGATAATCCAACAGCAATTCTTTTAGGAGAGACGCTAGACCAAGCAACCGGCAGGTGGCTGGAAGAAGACAAATCTCCGGCCAGAGTGGTGGGCAAACTGGATAACCGCGGTGGGCATTTTTATTTGGCCTTGTATTGGGCAGAGGCAATTGCCAAGCAAACCAAAGACGCCACCTTAGCAGCGAAGTTTACCAGCGTAGCCAAGGCTCTTTTGGAGCAAGAAACCAAGATCGTAGACGAATACAACAGTTCCCAAGGCCAAGCTATTGACCTGGGTGGCTATTACAGACCTGATAAAGCCAAGTGTGCGCTTGCCATGCAGCCAAGTACCACTTTCAAACAGCTGCTTGCTTCCTTAGCTTAACCGGGATTTTCACTCCCGGTTTTTTTATGGTTTAAAGTTGGAACAAATTAAGCCCAGTTCAATGATTTCCTTGAGTTTATAGAAATTCGAGTTTAAAAAAGTTTCTTTTTTTGATTTCGAAATCGATTGAAACCCGCTAATCGGCATTTCAGAAAGGAAAGGCAAGCTTTTAGTTTGGGCAGACCCGATTTTTATAATAAATTCGCCTGCAGTTGACCGGTTTTGAATGCTAAAATCCGGCCACTCAGCAACTGAAACTAGCAGTTAGACTTACAAAAATTACTTAAAGATGAGCAAGATTAAAATTGGAATCAACGGATTCGGAAGAATTGGTCGCCTCGCTTTCCGCGTTGCACAAGAAAGAGCTGATGTACAGGTAGTAGCGATCAACGATTTGATCGATGTGGATTACATGGCTTACATGTTGAAGTACGACTCTACCCACGGCATCTTCAAGGGCACAGTGGACGTGAAAGACGGCAACTTAATTGTCAACGGAAATGCCATCCGCGTGACTGCAGAGAAAAACCCAGCTAGCTTAAAGTGGGGTGAAGTAGGTGCAGATTATGTAATCGAATCTACGGGTATCTTCTTGACCAAAGAATCTGCTCAAGGACATATCGATGCAGGTGCTAAAAAAGTGATCATGTCCGCTCCTTCTAAGGACGACACGCCCATGTTTGTGATGGGAGTCAACGAGCACACCTACACATCCGACATGACCTTCGTATCCAATGCGTCTTGTACCACCAACTGCCTTGCACCTATTGCCAAGGTATTGAACGACAACTGGGGTATTGAGGAAGGTTTGATGACTACCGTGCATGCAACTACTGCAACGCAGAAAACGGTAGACAGTCCTTCAGCGAAGGATTGGAGAGGTGGCCGTGGTGCTGGTCAAAATATCATCCCATCTTCCACTGGCGCAGCAAAAGCGGTGGGAAAGGTAATTCCAGAATTGAATGGTAAACTCACTGGTATGGCCTTCCGAGTACCAACTCCAGATGTTTCTGTAGTTGACTTGACCGTGCGTTTGAAAAATCCTGCTACTTATGCTGAAATCTGCGCAAAGATGAAGGAAGCCTCCGAAACGACGATGAAAGGGGTGCTGGGATATACTGAAGATGCCGTAGTGTCTAACGACTTTATTGGTGATGCCCGAACTTCTATTTTTGACGCAGAAGCAGGTATTCAGCTTTCCAGCACCTTTTTAAAGGTGGTATCCTGGTACGACAACGAGTGGGGCTATTCCAACAAAGTGATTGACCTTTTGACCTATATCGCCAAGAAATAAGAACAGGCCTACCCATACAAAGAGCCCCCAGCAAGTCTAGTACTCTCTGGGGGCTCTACATTTTTTATGGGGGAAACCCTTAGAGGCGAGTCACATCCTCCTTTTTGATGTAGGCAATTTGTTCCTTCCATTCGATTTCATACCAGATATCCTTAGAGGATTTGATGGATACGCGGTGCCCTGGCTCCACTAGTTCCACAAAATCCCCACCTGCAGAAGGCTTGGAGCGGATGAGGGTTGGGCTGGAGGTAACCAATCCTGTTAAGGGACCATTTAAAAAATTATTGGTAGTAAAAATTAAGGCAATCAATAGGATGGAAGGCCAATAAAACTTGGTTTCTGTCAATTTTTCCCCTTTAGACCAGAGCACTATCAAGGACATGATGAGTAATAAGGTGAGCCCTCCCAAAATAATCTCCTTGTACTCCACCAGAAACAGAACAAAGCGCATGCCATCACTGACCTCATAGCCTACTAGTTCGGGCTGCCCTGTGAGCGTTTTAATTTTGGAGATGGTCTGAGGATTAGGGCTCAAATCATAGTATTTGCTCAGGTACAAAGTGGCCCGTTCGCTGTCTCCAATTCCTTCTGCGATGAAGGCCATTTTGAGCAACATGGAAATAGAATAGATCCCAGATTCGAAGTTTATCTCGTAAATTTCCATTGCTTCCTTGTAACTTCTCTGGTTAAACAGGGAATCTGCGATCATTAGTCTAGGCACATCGGCTTGACAATGAATGCTTTGCAATAGAAGAATGAAAAATATGGAAACTTTTATGAGAAAGATGGATTTGATTCTTGCCATTTAGAATACAGAGTCATAAATTTGCAGACCAATTACGGTATTGAACTTTCAAAAAGCAAGTTTATTTAACCGAAATTAAGTACCCTAATTTGTAGCTCAACCCCGAAAATGTTCGGGAATTAGACTCTTAAGGTATGCAATCTGGGTAATACGAGTAAAGTAAAAGCAAATATGCTTTTCGATCGAAGTGAATAAATGATTCTGTAGCTCAGCTGGTAGAGCAATACACTTTTAATGTATGGGTCCTGGGTTCGAATCCCAGCGGGATCACAAAATTAACTCGCAAGGAGTTAAAGAAAGTTTCGGGGTGTAGCGTAGCCCGGTATCGCGCCACATTTGGGATGTGGAGGTCGTAGGTTCGAATCCTGCCACCCCGACTTTATTTTCTTAAACCACAGGCCCTCCAAGAGTAAGAGAAAGTGGTAGCGGAGTAGTACAAATAATTAATTAGCAGTAGTTATACTGGTCCTGTAGCTCAACTGGATAGAGCAACTGCCTTCTAAGCAGTAGGTTTCAGGTTCGAGTCCTGACTGGATCACCATAAAAAGCCGAAAGATCTTCCACTTTTTATTTTGGCTAATGATTCTATAGCTCAGCCCCGAACAAGTTCGAGAAGCATACACTCCAAATGGTTGGATCTCCCGATTTGCTTCGGGACGGAATCCCAAAAAAAGCAGGCCTTTTTAAGCCTGCTTTTTTCATTTTATTCGATTTCTAGGAATACTTTCCCTTACAACTTTTTGATCATCAGATTGCGGTATTGCACTAAATCGCCGTGATCTTGCAAAGCAATTTTTCCTTTCTTGAATTTGCCAAATGCAGGCATGCTTTTGAATTTGCTTTTCGCAATTAGCGCCTCCCATTCAGGAGTAAAGAGCTGCGTAGAGACAATATTAACCCCATTTAAGAAGAAATCTAGCTTGCCTTGGTTGATGCGGATCTCAGCTTGGTTCCACTCTCCTGCGGGCTTAACGGTTTCCTGACTGCTCACAATCAAATCGTATAAATCTCCCGCTCTGTGGCTGATGATTTTGGCATCTGGGTGACCTGCATTATCAAGTACTTGCATTTCAGGCCCTGTTTGCCAAGAATCAGGATATTCTTTGGCTTCATGCACTAGGAAAATCAGCCCACTATTTCCATTGGGAGCAATCTTCCACTCACACTTGAAATGAAAATTCTCATACTCCTCATTGGTTACAATATCGCCCCCATCTCCATTCTGCCATTCGGCCTTGTTGGCAGCATCCAGGTACAATTCGCCGTTCTCAATTTTCCAAGCCTTACCTACGGCTCCTCCTCCATACTTGGACCAGCCTGCAAAGGTCTTCCCATCAAAAAGTGGCGTCCAGTCAGCTGCTACATTTTCTTGGGCGGGCTCAAGTGACTTTTCTTCTTTTGCACCCTGCACAAATGCCAATCCGATGGCAGCACTTGCTATAATTACGAAGAGTTTAGTTTTCATGGATTATTTCCTTAGAAGTAAAATGTAACGCACCATATCGGTTGCATCCTCTTCAGTCAAATTTGGATGGGCAGCCATGGGAATTTCACCCCACACGCCTACACCGCCAGCAATTACTCTCTGGGCAAGCATGGTTACATTGGCCTCGGTATTTTCGTATTTGGCAGCGACATCGGCATAAGCAGGGCCGATTAGTTTGCGGTCCACCTGGTGGCATCCCGTACAGTCTGAACCCTTCACTTTTTCCAATCCCTTGATGTACACAGGATCATCCTTGTACTTGTCCTCTAGGGGAACTTCCGCAGGGGCAGCCTCGGTAGAAGTAGTTGCTTCACTGCTCCCCTCAACTGATTTTTCTCCACCCCCACAAGAAAAGGCAAGACCTGCCAAAAGTACTACTACACTCGTTGCGCGAAAATTTAGTTTCATTGGTTTTATTTGGTTAACAATTTAAATTCCTAAAATTCTTCTATTAAATGCTTCATCTGCACCCGTTCCAGCAAAATCATCGAAAGCCTTTTCAGTAACTTTAATGATGTGTGCATCGATAAAGGGAGCTCCTTCAGCTGCACCTTGCTCGGGATGCTTTATGGCGCACTCCCATTCCAACACGGCCCATCCACTGTAATTGTACTGCGAAAGTTTGCTAAATATTCCTGCAAAATCAACTTGACCATCACCTAAAGATCTAAATCGACCCACACGCTCGACCCAACCCTGGAATCCCCCGTAGACACCTTGCTTTCCAGTAGGGTTAAATTCCGCATCCTTCACATGGAACATTTTGATCCGCTCGTGGTAAAAGTCAATGAACTGCAGGTAATCGAGGCACTGCAAGACAAAGTGGCTAGGATCGTATAGAATGTTGGCACGCTTGTGCCCCCCTACTTTCTCCAAAAAAAGCTCGAAAGTAACTCCATCGTGGAGATCCTCCCCGGGGTGCAACTCGTAGCATACATCCACACCCACCTCATCGAAGGCATTCAAAATTGGTATCCACCGGTTAGCTAACTCGGTAAACCCTGTTTCCACCAATCCTGCGGGACGCTGTGGCCATGGATAGACGGTGTGCCACATCAAGGCGCCGGAGAAGGTGGCATGCGCATTGAGCCCCAAATTGGCCGAAGCCTTGGCCGCATACTTGAGTTGCTGCGTAGCCCAAGCAGACTTCCCTTTCAGGTCCCCCTTGAGATTGGCTGGTGCAAAGCCATCAAATAGCTCGTTGTAAGCTGGATGTACCGCCACCAACTGTCCTTGTAGGTGCGTGGATAATTCGGAAATCTCCATACCTGATTCCGCTACAATCCCTTTGACCTCATCTGCATAGGATTTACTCTCTGCAGCTTTTTGCAAGTTGATCATACGTGCATCCCAAGATGGAATTTGTACTGCTTTGTATCCTAAGTCTGCCATGTACTGGCAGATATTTTTTAAGTTGTTGAAAGGGGCAGCGTCTCCCGCAAATTGCGCCAAGAAGATCCCCGGGCCTTTGATTGTTTTCATAGTGCTACGTAATTGATTATCAAAGAAATTTATTTTTCTACTATAAATGGTGTCCATTTTTGCTCAGACTGGGCGCTGCGCAACACATGGTCAATGAATGCCATCCCACGGATTCCGTCCTCAATGCCGGGATAATCTTCCCATTCCCATTTGGGAGCAGTTCCTTCCCGATCTGCATAGATGCAGCGGGCAAAATTCCGATACAAGTTGGCAAAGGCCTCCACATAGCCCTCGGGATGACCTGCCGGTGTACGCGTATTTTCTTGTGCCAAAGAACCCAAGTATCCTGTGCCCGCTCGGTAGATTTGTGCAGGCACATTGGGGAAGCGCACCGTAAGCGAATTGTGTAGCTCCTGTTCCCATTCCAGGCCTCCCTTTTCACCATAAACTCTAATTTTTAGGTTGTTTTCACATCCCGTATCGGTTTGAGAGGCCATCAACACCCCAGATGCGCCATTTTCTAATCGTAGCAGCACCACACCATCATCGTCTATCGGCCGTCCCTGAATTTTAATATACAAGTCAGCGCAAATTTGTGACACTTTTTCACCAGTCACATACTCCACCATGTTGAAGGCGTGCGTTCCAATATCCCCCATGCAACCGGCTAATCCATTACGAGTGGGATCTGTTCTCCACTCTGCCTGCTTGTTATTTTCAGTTTCAAGAAGTTTGTATAGCCAACCCTGAGGGTATTCCACATAGACTTTTCTGACCTTCCCAATCTTCCCCTCCTGAACCATCTGTCGGGCCTGCTTTATCATGGGATAACAGGTGTAGGTATGGGTCAACAAAAAACGTTGTTTGGACTGGCTTACGATGCGATACAGCTCCTGGGCTTCTTGGTAGTTAAGTGTTAAGGGCTTGTCCAAAGCCACATGAAAGCCGTGCTGCAAGGCCTTTACGGAAGGATCAAAATGCATGTTATTGGGCGTGACAATCGCCACTACATCCATTCGCTCTCCTTCGGGCAATAGGGATTCCTTGGCAAACATCTCGGCGTAGCTCCCATATACCCTGCTGGGGTCAAGCAAGAGCTCTTTGCCTTTTTGAATGGATTTAGCTGGGTCGGAACTGAAGGCTCCACATACCAATTCAAACATGCCGTCCATCAAGGCACCATTCAAGTGAATCGCTCCGATGAAGGACCCTGGACCGCCTCCTACGAGGCCTAGTTTCAATTTTTTGGAAGTTGACATAGATACGATCAACGATTGGGTTTATTGGTTAGGTTTGGGTAACTTCTCTATTGAAATTTCAATCTTTCTATCAAGAAAAAAGAGGCTTTATGATTAACCGCCAGATAACCTTATGAATGGCTCAGCCAAAACTTTTTGACCTCTTTCGTTAGATTCTCAATGAAGATGGGTAAAATACTGCAAAAACCTCAAAATTTTAAATTTTCCGGTCAAAAAAATAGCCCTCACTTAACCTTTCAACCCTTATGAGCCTTTCTATCAAGATTCGACTCTCGCTAATGATGTTCCTAGAGTTTTTTGTGTGGGGCTCTTGGTATGTGACCATGGGTACTTTTCTCGGTTCCAACATTCACGCAAAGGACCAGGATATATCCCTAGCATTTTCTACCCAGGCTTTTGGTGCCATTATCGCTCCCTTTTTGGTAGGACTTATCGCAGATCGCTATTTTCAAGCACAAAAAATTTTAGGCACCATTCACCTTGCAGGAGCAGTTTTGCTGTATGGACTCCATCAGGTATTAGATTTTTCTGCTTTTTTCCCCATCCTATTGGCCTATATGATTCTATTCATGCCTACTCTCGCCTTGGTCAACTCCATCTCCTTCAATCAAATGCAACAGCCAGAAAAAGAGTTTTCTAGCGTTCGGGTTTGGGGAACACTCGGCTGGGTAGCAGCAGGATTTTTAATCTCGGCTCTGGCTTGGGATAGTCCGGAAGGATTAACTACCGGACTACTCCAAAATACCTGGAAGTTGGCCGCCGGGGCGTCACTGCTTCTTGGCTTCTACAGTTTTCCCCCCCCTGCCACTCCCCCACAAGCAAAATCAAGTGGACCATTTCAATGGAGAGAGGCCTTGGGTCTGGATGCCCTTCGCCTGCTTGCGCATAGAAACTATGCCATCTTCTTTCTTTCCTCCATCCTCATTTGCATCCCTTTGGCCTTTTATTACCAAAATGCCAGCCCTTTCTTGACGGAGCTAGGCATGGAAAATTCAACCGGTAAAATGGCACTTGGACAGGTATCTGAGGTTCTATTTCTCGTCGCACTTCCCTTTTTCTTTACCCGATTTGGCTTAAAAAATACACTTACTGTAGCCATGCTGGCCTGGGTCATCCGCTACCTATTCTTTGCTTTTGGTGACAACGAAAGTGGGACTTGGATGCTGCTTACAGGCATCCTGCTGCATGGCATTTGTTATGATTTCTTTTTTGTCAGTGGTCAAATTTACACCGATACTCATGCAGGGAAAAAATATAAGTCTGCAGCACAAGGGCTAATCACGCTCGCTACCTATGGAATAGGGATGGGATTTGGATTTTGGGTAGCAGGTCAAATCTCAAATTTCTACCTACTCCAAGAAGGGCTTCACGATTGGAAATCAATTTGGCTTATTCCCGCTGGGATTTCCGCCTTAGTTTGCTTATTTTTCGTGTCTGTTTTCAAACCAGAAAAAATAAAAAACCCAAACTAACCTCTTCGTGCCATGACTTTTGATTCTGGAAGACGCTCCTCTTTTAAAAAAATGATCCTTGGCGGTGCCGCCATGGGATCTCTTGCCTCTTTTGACTTGAAGGAATTTAGCAGCCCTGCTCTCAAAGGAAACATCAACCATGGCGTTTGTGCTTGGTCCATGCAGCCCCTCAGTTTGGAAGATCTCTGCGCCCAGATCAAGTCCGTAGGGGTTAGAGCCATTGACTTGGTCGGTCCGAAAAATTGGGAACTCTTAAAAAAATATGACATCCAATGCTCCATGTGCAATGGTGCCGAACTAGGTATTGCAGACGGGTTCAATGATCCTCAGTTTCATGCAGAACTGGAAAAAAATTATCTGGAAGTTATTCCTTTAGTGGAAAAGGCTGGGTATAAGAACATAATTGCCTTTTCAGGAAATCGAAGGGGCATGGACGATGAAACAGGAATGAAAAACTGCGAAATCGGAATCAAAAAAATCCTCAGCCTAGCGGAGAAGCATGGGGTAATCATCACCATGGAACTATTAAATAGCCGGGTAGATCACAAGGATTACATGTGTGATAAGTCTGCCTGGGGTATTGAACTCTGCAAGCGAATCGGTAGCGAAAATTTCAAGCTGCTCTTTGATATTTACCATATGCAGATTGATGAGGGTGACATCATCCGAACCATTCGGAATCACCATACCTATTTTGGACATTACCATACTGCGGGTAATCCAGGAAGAAATGACTTAGACGAAAATCAAGAAATAAATTACCCACCCATCATGCAAGCTATAGTAAATTCGGGTTTCAAAGGCTATGTTTCCCACGAATTTATCCCGAGGGGTGAAGATAAAATTGCTGCACTGGGTCATGCCGTGCAGGTTTGTGATGTATAACCAAATACCATAATATGGCAAATGAAGCGTATGACGCAATTGTAGTTGGGTCAGGAATAAGTGGAGGATGGGCCGCAAAGGAGCTTACCGAGAAAGGACTTCGTGTTCTTCTTCTCGAAAGAGGCCCCATGGTCGAGCATGTGAAAGACTACAAAACCGCTTTACTCTCTCCTTGGGAAGTCCCCCACAGAGGCCGAAGAACTCAAGAAAACCTCAATGCACACCCCAACTTGAAGCGTGACTATGTGTATGAACTCAACCTAGATTGGTGGGCACATGAAAGTGATTCCCCTTACGAAGAAGAAAAACCATTTACCTGGTTTAGAGGCTATCAAGTAGGAGGCCGTTCCCTACTTTGGGGTAGACAATCCTACCGCTGGTCGGAAACGGACTTTGAAGCAAATGCCAAAGATGGAATTGCGGTAGATTGGCCAATTCGTTACAAGGATATCGCTCCCTGGTACAGCTATGTAGAGAAATTTATTGGAGTATCCGGCTCAAAAGATGGGCTAGACATTTTGCCTGATGGGGAATTTCAGCCCCCAATGCCGATGAACTGTGTAGAGAAAGCTGGAGCTGCCAAAATCAAAGAACATTACAAAGGCGCACGAACTTGGACTATCGGTAGACCCGCAAATATCACCCAGCCACTACCTGGTCGAGCTGGCTGCCGATACCGAAACAAGTGCTCACTGGGCTGTCCTTTTGGAGGTTACTTCAGCACGCAAGCGTCTACCCTACCTGCTGCCATGGCAACGGGTAAGCTTACGCTTCGACCTTGGTCGATCGTCCGTAGATTAATTTATGACAAAGACAGCCAAAAAGCTACCGGCGTAGAAGTAATCGATGGTCAGAGCAACCAAACCATCGAGTTCTCTGCAAAGATCATTTTCCTCTGTGCTTCTTCCTTTAATTCTGCAGCTATTCTAATGCGTACCGCCACGGACATCTGGCCTAGCGGTCTTGGATCTAGCTCCGGGGAGTTGGGACATAATGTGATGGACCACCACTTCCGCTTGGGAGCGAATGGTACCTACGAAGGTTTTGAGGACAAGTACTACTTTGGAAAGCGTCCTACGGGTCTTTATATCCCACGCTTCCGAAATGTGAACGGCGACAAGCGAGATTATGTCCGAGGCTTCGGTTATCAAGGAGGTGCTAGCCGCAGTGGCTGGAGCCGCGATGTAGCCGAACTTGGCCTAGGTGGCCCCATGAAGGAAGCGCTCACTGAGCCAGGACCTTGGTCAATGGGAATCACTGCCTTTGGAGAGATTCTTCCGTACCACGACAACTCAATTAAATTGAGCAGCACCTTGAAAGATAAGTGGGGTATGGAAGCGCTCGTGATGAATGCGGAAATCAAAGAAAACGAGCAAAAAATGCGCGTAGACATGATGAATGACGCGGCAGAAATGCTTGAGGTAGCGGGATTCAAAAATGTGAAAACCTATGATAATGGCTACACTTTTGGACAAGCAATCCACGAAATGGGTACAGCTCGAATGGGTAGAGATCCGAAAACCTCGGTCCTTAATGGCAACAACCAAGTTTGGGATGCGAAAAATGTGTTTGTGACCGATGGTGCCTGCATGACTTCTGCAGCAGCACAGAATCCTTCGCTAACTTATATGGCCCTTACCGCGAGAGCTGCTGCTTTTGCAGTGGAAGAATTGAAAAAGCAAAACCTCTAATCCGAAAAGAAAATGACCTTAATGAATAGAAGAGATGCACTAAAAAGCGTGACACTCCTAATGGGAGGAACCGTGATTGGTTTTAGCGCATTATTGACCGGATGTGCACCAGAATCACAGCTAAAGGATTTGAACTTTAGCCCAGAGGATCTTTCTTTCCTCGATGAAATCGGCGAGACCATCATCCCTGCCACAGACAGCCCTGGAGCAAAAGCAACCAAGATTGGGGAGTTTATGCAGATGATGGTCAAAGAATGCTACGATGCAGAGCAGCAGACCACCTTTATCACAGGGTTGAATACCATCCGCACCGATTTCAAAGCGGAAAAAAGTAAGGATTTCATGGATGCTACTGCGGAAGAACGCCTGGCCTTCCTCAATGCCTTACAGCAGAAATATGTGGCGAGTGGTGAAGAAAAGAAACCTGAAATTATCCACATGCTCCGCGATTTGACCGTGCTTGGCTACTTTAGTTCTGAGATTGGAGCGACGCAAGCACTCCGTTTTGTGGAGACTCCAGGTCGATTTGACCCCTGCGTGGATTATAAAAAAGGAGACAAAGCCTGGGCCTAATCGAGCAAAACTGCCTGCCTTGGATAAGGGCAGGCAGTTTTTTTTGGGTTATACCCTAATCCGTAAATTCCTCATTTACAGGTTTTTTGAAAATATACACCTAAATCACCCCCACCAAAATAAGTAGTAGGTCAAGCTCAAACTGAGCCCAGATTTGCGATCGATTGATCAAGATTTTTACCTCGGATACCAACTTTTGAATCTTGAATAGCTTTTGAAAAAGCTGAAAAATATAACTTTTTACAAGTAAGCGATCCTCTCTACAGTGGATAGAGTGCCACTAAAAGCACAGAGAGAATGGCGTTCCAAGAGGTTATTTCCTTGTAGAAGTACCGAAAGCAGCCCAATAATTAGGAATGCATTAACTTTTTTTCTGTGGAGAGTAATCCATAGTAGTACGTAATTCAAAATAAGCCGCATGGTTTAATTGAATTACATTCCATGTAATTACCTAAGGATTGATAGCAATTTACAAGAAAGAGTCTAGGGATGTTCGTTTGGATTTTGATTGTAGACACGAACATAATCTACTTCCATGCGCTGAGGCCAAATAGTAGGATCCACCCCTTCCTTGCCACCCCAGTTTCCCCCAACAGCAAGGTTGAGAATCAGGTAAAAAGGCTGGTCAAAAGGCCACTCTTGGTACCCATTGCCCGAATTTTTAAAAGTAAAATAGTACTTCCCATCGATGTAAAAATCCATTTGCCCCTCCTTCCAGTCTACCGCATAGGTATGAAATTCAGATGCAAAATTGGGAACCATGAGCTGCCCCCCTTTTTGTGTTCCAATCATGTGGTTAAAAGCTTCAGTATGCACCGTGCCATGCACCTTTCCTGGATCATAACCCACATGCTCCATGATGTCGATTTCTCCGCTTTTGGGCCAAGTACAAAAATTATTCACTTCTGGAAGCATCCATATTGCTGGCCAAGTACCTCTCCCTTGAGGCAATTTGGCGCGAATTTCAAAGTACCCGTACTGCCAAGAACCATTTCCCTTGGACACTAGTTTAGCGGAGGTAAAACCCTTCGCCTCTGTGGAGTCTGCATGGGCCTCCACGATCAGCATCCCCCCTTGAACACGAGCATTCTTCAGCTTGTTGGCCGTGTACATTTGGAGCTCATTATTACCCCAACCATGATTCCCTACTTCAAAACTCCAGTTCATCGCAGAAGGAAGTCCATCTTGATCAAACTCATCCGACCAGAGGAGATTGGCGCCCATCTTGGACTTCTGTGAATAACTAGTGAAAGAAAAAAGAAGGCCAATTAGGAATAGGGAAACAGGTTTCATAGCAGGTGGGAAAACTTTTTTAATTAGGTATGGGTTCACAAAAACAAGATCAAATTCCTTGACAATCAAGGATAACTCCTATTTTAGCAGCGAATATACTCCCAAAACTATGGCATACTACGTTCGACTCGGACAAATTCCTCCAAAAAGACATACCCAGTTTCGTCAGCCTGATGGCAGCCTGTACAAGGAAGAACTAGTAAGCTCTAAAGGGTTCGCAGGAATTTACTCCAACCTCTATCACATTTACAACCCCAATGAAGTCAAATCCATAGGGGAGCCAACACCTTACAGCTGGACTGCTGCCACTGCACATGGATTGCATCAAACCCACCTCAAAACCTCTGAAATAGGGATTACAGGGGAGGATTACCTCAGTGCACGCCACATTCTCCTGATCAACAGCGATGTGATGATAGGCATTTGTACCCCAAAGCAACGGAAGATGGATTATTTTTTTAAAAATGCAGATGGGGATGAGCTCATCTATATCCACGACGGTGAAGGGGTGATGTATTCACAATTTGGAAAGCTCCTCGTCAAAAAAGGAGATTACATCATCATTCCGAGAACCACCATTTACCGCTTTGAATTTGCTGAGGAAGGTCCCCTGCGCTTACTTATCATGGAATCACAAGGACCTATCGAAACGGTAAAACGCTATAGAAATGAAGTGGGGCAACTCTTGGAATATTCCCCTTATTGCGAGCGGGATATCCGCCCACCACACGAAATTCACTTGGAGAAACAAAAAGGAGATAACTTGATTCAAATCAAAAAGCAAGGCATGCTCTACCCCTACCTCTATGCACATAGCCCATTGGATATTGTGGGTTGGGATGGTTACCTCTACCCTTATGCCTTGTCCATTCATGATTTTGAACCCATAACTGGTAGAATCCACCAACCACCTCCCGTACACCAAACTTTCCAATCCTCAGGCTTTGTGGTTTGCTCCTTTGTTCCTCGCTTGTTTGATTACCATCCTTTGGCGATTCCCGCACCTTACAACCATAGCAATATTGATTCAGACGAAGTATTGTATTATGCTGAAGGAGAGTTTATGAGTAGAAAAGGCATCGATCGAGGCTCTTTTACCCTGCATATGGGAGGTTTGCCGCATGGGCCACATCCAGGAACGGTAGAAAAATCCATTGGAGCTAAAGAAACCAATGAATATGCGGTGATGCTAGATACTTTCAAACCCCTACAAGTAACCACAGGTGCCTTAGAATTTATAGACAAAAGCTACCCTATGAGTTGGACAACTTAAAAACAAAAAGATTAAACTCAAAGTAGATTCTTGATTCTCAAGAAGTGATAAAAAGTAAAATCCTATAAAAGTTTTAAAAAAGGCTTTCCAATACTAAGAGGTAGTTCCTTAAAACTATTCGAGGTCAAAGAAAAATTAATTTCCGATCACCGCTTGGATCGGTTTCCCCGTGGTCCCGTTGGGCATCCGTATCTGAAGTAAGGCTGCCAAAGTGGGCGCTATATCCGTGACCGAAGCATAGTTTGAACTTTTACCAGGCTTGATTCCCCAGCCATAAAAGGCAATCGGCACATGCGTGTCATACGAATAGCCCGAACCATGCGTTGTGCCTCGTTTGCCCCCTACTAGCCAAGCGGGTTCCAATACCAATAACACATCTCCTGAAGCTTTGTGGTTGTATCCCATTTGCAGGAGATGCGCACTAGATTGAGTAAATTCCTGTTTCCTTAGATCTGAAGCGGTATAGACTTCTTTGACCCCTTTAAAGCCAAGGACAAAAGAGGCTAAATCGCGCTGCATTTGCTCATTATTCATTTTTTTCTCACGAATCAAGGCCTGGTTTAGGAAGATTTGCTCATTGGAAAAACTCAAGATCCAATCGCCTTCTCCATAGTTGGCTGCAGCAAAACCCTTCAACTGCCCAAGGACCATCCCAGAATTGAAATTCCCTGCAGGGATGCGCTCACTCAACATGTATTGCGGTACATCGGCAACCGCATGATCTGCGGAGATAAACACGAGGTATTCACCCTTGCCGAGCTTTTGGTCCAAGTAACTAAAAAACTGGGCCAGCTCACGGTCCATCCGTAAGTAATTGTCCTCTACTTCGATGGAAGAAGGTCCAAAACGATGCCCAATGTAATCCGGGCTGGAAAAGCTAATCGCTAGAAAATCGGTTACCTCCCCTTGTCCCAATTTTTCCCCTTCCAAGGCCGCATACGCAAAATCCAAGGTGAGGCTATTGCCAAAAGGGGTAGAAGCTACCAAGCCATAACCCCCATTTGCTGCTTTTAAGGAAGTTAAGTCATAAGGGAAAGAAGGACTATTCTTACCAATAAAGGGAGATTCAAAATCGTTGTGATCTGGAAGGCTATTCACATAAGTTGACACTGGAAATAAGGGATTCCATGTTTGACTTAAATAATGGTCTGGGCGCTTCTTGGCATTGAAATTTGAAGCCCAGCTTGGTAAGGTCTGACGGTAATAGGTAGAAGTCATCCAATCCCCATTCACATCATCGTACCAATACGCATCTCCGGTATGCCCAGCCGGGAAACTTGCTCCTCGATCCTTGATCGCAATGCCTACTACCTTGGATCGTTTTCCAGTAGACAGTCGTAGCTCATCCGTGATCGTAGTGGTCAACAAATTTCGAGGGCTAATTTTTCCATTTTCAGGAGTTCCCCCCACATGTGAGACCAAAGAGTCCTCCGCACAGTAGATCATTTTCTTCAAGGAAGGCACATACCAATTGTTGCCAATGACTCCATGCGTCGCAGGAGTAGTTCCTGTATATACTGAGGCATGCCCAGGTCCAGTAAAGGTGGGAATGTAGTTGTAATGCCCATTGGTCATCATAAAGCCCTGCTGTGTGAAGCGCTTAAACCCACCTTCTCCAAAGCGATCGGCAAAGCGATACAGGTATTCCTGACGCATTTGATCTACAATGATACCGATCACCAACTTTGGCTTTTTTGCAGCTTGCTGCGCTAAAACACCTGAAACAAGAGAAATTGAGAAGAGAAGGCCAAAAAGGAAAGGTCTCATAGCAAATAAGTGAATTTTCTCAAAGATACTTATTCCGAAAGTTAAGTAGGTTAAACTTATGTTAAATGGCAGACGAAAACTCACATTGAAATTAATACAAAGTACAAATTGGGGCCGAA
This sequence comes from Bacteroidota bacterium, assembly GCA_027593175.1. Classification (GTDB taxonomy): domain Bacteria; phylum Bacteroidota; class Bacteroidia; order Cytophagales; family Cyclobacteriaceae; genus Algoriphagus. The sequence continues at coordinate 29,311 of JAQCJI010000011.1, forward strand.
TCCTCCCAAAGGATGCCGTCACCAATTGGGAAGAATAGCAACCTATCCTCCCCGAGACCGGTAATTTTACCTAACTTGCACACGGATTTATCCGTGTACATTCCATGCATACTTATTTTCGGATTCTTTCTTATACCCGTCCCTATGGGAAATTTGTACCCATCTACATTGGCTACACCTTGCTGGCCATCGTTTTTGGCTTGATCAATTTTACCCTACTCAAGCCACTTTTTGATGTTATTTTTGAACAGATATCCCCTGAGAGCTTAGAAAAGTTTCGGGAACAGCCGTCATTTAACCTTTCCCTAGATTACCTTATCTCCCTCTTCAACCATCTCTTTCTTGACGTAAGTGAGACCTATGGGAAGTTTGGAACCTTGCTCTTCGTTTGCTCCATAATTGTAGGCTCGGTCTTCCTTTCCAACCTATTTACCTATCTCTCCGGAGTGGTCTTGGCACAAGTTCGTGCCCGCGTGATCAAAGGCATGCGGATGGATATTTTTGAAAAAGTGAGTAGCCTCCATTTAGGTTATTTTTCCAACGAAAGGAAAGGTGATCTCCTCTCAAAAATGACAAATGACATTCAAGAGGTAGAGAACACCATCGTGCAATCCTTACGGATTTTATTTAGAGAACCGGCCACCATTATCCTGTATTTTGGAGTACTCTTTTTCATGTCAGTACCCCTCACCCTCTTTACCATCCTGATTATCCCGATTTCTGGGGCAATCATTGGTGGCATCACGAGGAGACTACGAAAAACTGCCGTACAAAGCCAGCAATCCCTCGGACGCATCGTCAGCATTTTGGATGAAACTTTGGGCGGCATGCGGGTAGTAAAAGCCTTTAATGGAGAGGAATTTGTTCGAGGAAAATTTGATGCCGAAACAGATCAGTATTCGGATGTCAATGTGAGCATGGCTCGCAAAAATGAACTGGCAGGCCCAATTTCCCAATTTCTAGGTGTAAGCGTAGTCGCAGGAATCTTGGTTTATGGGGGCAATTTGGTCCTCAGTGGAACCTCCGCCTTGAGCGCCTCCAACTTCATCACTTACATCATTATTTTCACCCAGGTACTTAATCCTGCCAAGGAAATCTCCAGAGCAGTATCCACCATCCAACGAGGAATAGCATCTGCTGACCGCATTTTTGAAGTAATTGACACCACTAATCAACTTCCTTCATCTACCAACCCAAAACCGTTTTCTGGGTTTAGCCGACAAATTGAATACAAAAATGTAAGCTTTGCCTACGGAGAAAATAAGGTTCTAGAATACATTAACTTTACCCTTGAAAAAGGGAAAACCATAGCGCTCGTCGGTCCATCGGGAGGAGGAAAATCTAGCTTAGCAGATTTAGTGCCTCGCTTTTACGATCCAAGCGCTGGACAAATTCTCGTAGATGGAATTGACCTAAAAGATATTGCTACAGCTACCTGGAGAAGCCAGCTAGGGATCGTCACCCAGGAATCCATCCTCTTCAACGATACCGTATTCAATAACATTGCCTTTGGGATCGAAGGAGTAACCGAGGAGCAGGTCATTGAAGCAGCCAAAATCGCGAATGCACATGAATTTATCAGCCAACTGGAGCTGGGCTACCAAAGTACTATTGGCGATCGGGGTTCCAAACTTTCCGGCGGACAGCGGCAACGACTCAGCATCGCCCGTGCAGTGCTTAAGAATCCACCCGTACTAATTTTGGATGAGGCTACCTCAGCCCTAGACTCGGAATCGGAATTGTTGGTTCAAGAAGCCATTACCAAGCTCATGAGCAACCGTACCACGCTCGTTATAGCACATCGACTGAGTACCATCCAACATGCAGATGAGATCCTAGTGATCGATAAGGCTAAAATTGTGCAACGGGGAACTCATGCCGAATTGATGGCTGAGGAAGGACTGTACCAAAAGCTTTCCACCATCCAGTCCGTATAGACCGATAACGCCCTAAGCCAAGTCCATTGGGTTGCTGTCATTCAATTACTTTCTGTCGGAAGAACTCCAATGATCAGCTTCAGCAAAACTTTTATTGGGAAGCAAAATCCCTCCTAAATTCGGGTATATTCGTAGGTACATTTTTTAAACTCAATCATCATGGTTGCAAAAACTTTTGGAAGCGCCGTCTCCGGCGTAGATGCCAACCTTATTACCATCGAGGTCAATGTGGGACAAGGAACAAACTTTTTTATGGTAGGCTTGCCGGACTCAGCAGTGAAAGAATCCCAGCAGCGGGTGGAATCTGCACTCAAATACTTTGGGTACCGCATGCCACGGCAGCGGGTGGTGGTCAACTTGGCTCCTGCAGACCTCCGAAAAGAAGGCTCTGCCTATGACCTTCCCATCGCCCTAGGCATTCTCCAAGCCTCAGAGCAGGTCAGTTTCCCAAATCTCGACCAGTATGTTTTGATGGGGGAGCTCTCCCTAGATGGCAAACTTCGACCCATCAAAGGCGTGCTTCCCATCGCCATTGAAGCACGAAAGCAGGGATTCAAGGGATTTGTCCTTCCCCTCGAAAATGCGAAGGAGGCCTCCATTGTCAATAGCTTGGATATCATCGGCGTGGAGACCTTGGATCAGGCCTCAGATTTTTTGCAGGGGCATCTCCAGATCGAACCACTAGTTACGGACACGCGAGAGATTTTTCACCAGGGCATTGATGCGCCCGAATTTGACTTTGCGGATGTGCAAGGACAGGAAAACATCAAACGTGCCATGGAGATTGCTGCTGCAGGAGGCCACAATGTAATTATGATCGGCCCTCCTGGAGCAGGCAAAACCATGTTGGCCAAGCGCTTGCCCTCCATCCTCCCTCCTTTGAGTTTGCAAGAAGCCTTGGAAGCCACCAAGATCCACTCCGTGGCTGGCAGGCTGGGAAAGCACGCCTCCCTATTGGCTCAGCGCCCTTTTCGCAGCCCACACCACACCATTTCAGATGTAGCCCTGGTCGGGGGAGGAGGTAATCCCAAACCCGGAGAAATTTCCTTGGCACACCATGGGGTTTTATTTTTGGATGAGCTACCCGAATTTAAGCGATCCGTACTGGAGGTGATGCGGCAGCCACTGGAGGAGCGTAAAGTAACCATCAGCCGGGCCAAGGTCTCGGTGGACTTTCCTGCCAACTTTATGTTGATCGCCAGCATGAATCCTTGCCCCTGTGGCTACTACAACCATCCAGAGAAGGAGTGCGTCTGTGGCCCAGGAATCGTGCAGCGCTACTTGAATAAGGTCAGCGGACCCTTGCTGGACCGCATCGACTTGCATGTGGAAGTGACTCCAGTCAAATTTGAGGAGATGACCTCCACGCGCAAAAGTGAGTCGAGCAGAGACATTCGGGAGCGGGTGATCAAAGGGCGGGAACGGCAAAAAGTTAGGTTTGAAAGCAATCCAGAAGTTTTCTGTAATGCAATGATGCCCTCCCACCAGGTAAAGCAAGTGTGTCAGATCTCTGAGGCCGGCAAAACCCTACTCAAAACTGCCATGGAAAGGCTTGGTCTCTCTGCTCGTGCTTACGACCGCATCCTAAAAGTGGCACGTACCATTGCTGATATTGCCGAGAGCGATGAGATTCGCGTGGAGCACCTCGCCGAAGCCATCCAATACCGCAGTCTCGACCGAGAAGGCTGGGCGGGGTGAGGTTGGTGGGAAAGTAGAACTCATAAAAAAGCCCTCCGAGAATTTCGGAAGGCTTTCTATCATATAGTATGTTAATTGGCTCTAATTCCAGTAACCAAAGAAAACAAGGTTTAAAGTTTAAGAAAGTGAGCTGTGGACAATGGACCGTCGTCCGTTGACGATTATCCGAAGTAAATAACCCTCATTTTCAACTACTTATATTGGTTACGGATAATCAAATCAAATATCAAATTTAATCCCCTGCGCTAGCGGCAGCTGGGTGGAATAGTTGATCGTATTGGTTTGACGTCTCATGTAGGCTTTCCAAGAATCGGAGCCCGACTCACGACCTCCACCGGTTTCCTTCTCTCCCCCAAAAGCGCCCCCAATCTCTGCTCCCGAAGTACCGATGTTGACATTGGCAATACCACAATCAGATCCTGCAACAGCAAGGAAGGCTTCTGCTTCCCGCATATTCGTGGTCATGATGGCAGAAGAAAGTCCCTGCGGCACCCCATTCTGCAAGGCGATGGCCTCAGGCAGCGTGCTGTACTTGATCAAATACAAAATAGGTGCAAAGGTCTCGTGCTGCACGATGTCGAAGTGATTTTCTGCCTCATAGATGGCTGGCTTCACGTAGCATCCGGATTCATAGCCGGCTCCTGCAAGAACTCCTCCTTCTACGACGGCTTTTCCTCCAGCCGCTTTTACCTGTGCGATGGCCACTAGGTATTGCTCCACTGCCTGGGTATCGATTAACGGGCCTACATGGTTTTTTTCATCCAAAGGATTGCCGATGACTAACTTGCCGAAAGCAGCGGCTAGTCGATTCTTTACGGTATCATATACACTTTCCTGCACGATCAATCGTCGCGTGGTGGTGCAGCGCTGTCCTGCGGTACCTACGGCCCCAAACAAGGCACCACGAATTGCGATTTCCAAGTCGGCATGCTCGGTGATGATGATGGCATTGTTGCCTCCAAGCTCCAACAAGGAACGACCGAGTCGCTCACCCACTGCCTTGCCTACAGCCTTGCCCATGCGGGTGGAACCAGTGGCAGACACCAGCGGAATTCGGGCATCGTGAGAAAGCAAAGCACCTATCGACCCATCCCCAACGATCAAGTTGGAAATCCCCTCCGGCAAACCCTGCTGGGCAAATATTTTTGCGACAATGTGCTGGCAAGCAATGGCAGAAAGTGGGGCTTTTTCGGAAGGCTTCCACAAGCATACATCCCCACACACCCAAGCTATGGCAGTATTCCAAGACCAAACAGCTACCGGGAAGTTGAAGGCTGAAATAATGCCTACCACCCCTAACGCATGCCACTGTTCGTACATGCGGTGACCCGGACGCTCGGAATGCATGGTCAAGCCATACAACTGGCGGGATAGGCCTACCGCAAAATCACAAATGTCAATCATCTCCTGTACCTCACCCAATCCCTCCTGGTAGGATTTACCCATTTCGTAGGATACCAGCTTGCCCAAATCTGCTTTTACCTCGCGCAAGGCATTGCCAATCTCTCGGACGATATCGCCACGCTTGGGAGCAGGAACATTACTCCAGGTTTCAAAAGCCACCAAAGCCTGAGCGACCACCGCCTCGTAGGTTTCCTCGGTTGCCAGCTGCACGGATGCTATTTTTTTGCCATCGGCAGGGGAAAAAGATGCCAGGGTAGCGGCTCCTGAATCGAGCCAAGTCATACCCGTGGAGGAACCCAAATTGGATTCCTGAATGCCAAGATTTTTTAAAGACTGCTGAATGCCAAAAAGATCGTTCATGGGGGAGGTGTCTAATGATTACGTAAAGTTAAAGTTTTGCGGCCCACTCTCTCGTTACTTTCTAAAAATTCTAGATGGATTGTACTTGGCAAAGGAGGAGGCAAACTTTTGAGCGGGGTGGATTTTATAAACCAAGACGAGGCGATAGTTTCCGGTATACACCTCTTGGCTCAAGTTCCCAAAAGTTGGAAGGATCAGATTTTTATGGATGTAGTTGCCATTCATCCCGAACCGAGGCCCATTGTATCCCAGATAAGCACGGGCATGGTAGCCCCAGCCCAGTTTCCAATTTCCGTTCCCCCCCTGCCGATCTTGATTCCAGGCGGTACCAAGAGCTAGATTTCCTGTAAAACTTCCGGTCGCGAAAAATCCCTTTCCTAGCACTAAGGTACCTATGAGGCCTGCATTAGGCCCTAGGTGAAGAAAATCGGCACTTTGGTAATTCGACTTTGGAACAAGTTGGGCGGGGAGAATCAAGGAATCCCCAGTCACCTGAACTCGGTACATCTCAAATCCCAGAAGTGGAGAAATCGCAGACTTTTTTTGAATCGCAGACTGGTGAACCGCAGCAGGTAAAGAGATTTTATCCCCCTTAAATATATAATTGGCATGCAAACCTACTTTGAGCAAATCCAAATCTGGCCTCAAATACTTCGCTCCATCGCCGATCCCATCGGGAATACGATAGCCTTTATAAAACTGTCCGAAAAAATCGATGACCCAGTTTCTCGGGTAAATATGTCCCTGAAGATCCAGAAATCTAGGAAAATCAGCTTCTCGATTTCGATTCAAAAAGCCCGGTGGAAAGGCCAGATTGAGTGTGAAATTTTGATAGGTAAATCCAATTCCCATATTCAATCCACTATTGGGTTGGTATCGAAGATCTTCACTTGGGAAGTAGAGCGAAGTGAATTTACGAGAAAGGTAGCTCCGAAACACGAGCATTTCCGGTTCTTCCGCTACATAGGAGGTATCCCACCGGCTTTGGGCAAGGAGAATCCCTTCCCCAAAAAAAAAGAATAGCACATATAAGAGAACTCTTTTACCCACTGTAAGCCGCATATTATGTTGAGACAAAGGTAATCAAAATGACTACGCGGGGAAGGGACGCAAGATTTGGCAAAAAATGGTAATTTTGAACAAAGGCATTTTGCCTCCCCACTTAATTGCATTATGGCTACCCAAACCTCCACACTCCTGAACTTGAAAAGAAACCTCCAGCAGCGCTGGAAAATTATTCGATTCAACATGAGTGCCTCCAACAACCCGCTATTTTTAGGCTTCTATAGAAATTTTTACAACCCTAAAAAAGGAAGTTTGTCTGACTTTTTGAGTCTGTACTCGAAGTCTAAGCCTGGAAATTTTACAGTAGTCCAAATCGGCGCCAACGACGGCATCACCCACGATCCCATCCACAAGTTTATTAAAAGAGACGATTGGAAGGGGGTGCTTTTGGAACCGCAGCCGAATGTTTTCCATGAGTTTCTCACAAAAATCTACGCCAAAAATAAAGGCATCCGCCCACTCTGCGCTGCCATCGGAGAAAAAGATGGCACCCAGCCCATCTACAAAGTCGGATTTTCATCCATGCGTTGGGCTACAGGTTTGGCCTCCTTCTCCAAGGAGAAAATTGAAAAGGCCTTCGAGGACGGCATCGTAGCCTCCAACTGCAAACGCTTTGGCATTGAGATACCTACCGACCAAAGCCAGTGGATCAGCCAAGAAGAGGTGCAAGTCATCTCTCCCGCCACCCTGATTCAAACCTATAACCTGCAGCAGATTGACTTACTTCAAATCGATGCCGAAGGTTATGATTTAGAAGTGATTCGGATTTTTGACATTGCCACTACCCAACCAAAGGCCATCATCTTTGAAAACGTAGGCTTGAATGCAGAAGATTATGCCGCTTGCCTCCAGCTTTTGGAAGATCAGCACTACCAACTCAAGAGATTTGGTCCCAACACCCTTGCCCTGCAAAAGCCGCTGGGTGAATTTGCTTCCTTTTTTAACGCATGACCCCTGGATTAATTTCTATCATTATCCCCTGCTACAACCAAGGGATCTACCTGAAAGAAACCATCCAATCGGCACTGGCCTCCACCTACAGACCACTCGAAATTCTCCTAATCAACGACGGTTCCACGGATAATTCCCTTGAACTTGCACAAGAACTGGAAACCCAGCATCCGGAAGTTCGGGTAATCGACCAAGCCAATGGCGGCGTCACCAAAGCCCGAAATGCAGGCATCGCTGCTGCGCAAGGGGAATACATTCTACCAGTAGACGGAGACGACTTGATTGCAGCGACCTACATCGAACAAGGCTTGGCTATCCTTTCGAGTCGCCCAGAAGTCAAAGTGGTCTATTGCCAAGCTGAAAAATTTACCGAAACGACCCGAAAGCCTTGGAAATTAAAACCCTTTAGCCTGCAGCAATTGGCCAAAGACAACATGATTTTTGTGTCTGCCCTATTCCGAAAAACTGATGCGTTAGCAGTGGATGGCTTTTCCGAAGACATGCAACTGGGACGAGAAGACTGGGAGTTTTGGATCAAGCTCCTCAAAAATGGAGGAGAGGTAGTTCAACTTCCCTTGGTAGGCTTCTATTACCGACTCACTCCCAACAGCAAACGAAAAAAGACAGGAGGCACGGACTTCAAAAAGGCTCGGATTGCCTACCTCAATACCAAGCATGCAGATTTTTTTGAGCGGGAACTGAATGGACCCCTACGGATACAGCGCTCCTGGTCCAAACCCTACAATACGCTACTAAAACTTTTCGGAAAACTGTAAATATTTCTCCTTCTACTCTAAAGGGTTACTCTCCGCTAAATGTGCTGTCAACCGTGGACCGTCAACAGATAACTTAAATTTTATCCAAGCCCTTCCAGAACTTTAAAAAATAGTACTTCAGCGGATTGCTGTACTTGAGTTGCTTCCAAGGGCGGCTTGCATGAGGGCGATGCCACACTGGGGCATTCATCAGCACCGTATTTTTGAATCCTAGCTCCACCGATTTTTTAGAAATAAAGGTATCGTACCAATCCTTAGCCTCATCCAATCCCTTAAAATCAAAAGCCTGCAAAAAGGAAGTTGAAAATAAAGTACAGCAAAAGCTCAAGCTCCGCTGGGTATCGATTACTGCATCTTTTACCCCTTTGAACTTGAGGTAGGGAAAGTTGACTTCTCCTTTATCATCTACAGTCACTGAACCCACCAATCCTGTGCTGGGATGAGCAGCGAGGTGGTCCAAAAGGGATTGAATGGTGTTTGGAGCAATGACCACATCCGATTCCACCACCAAAAGCGGGATTCCTGCTTCCATGGCTTGCTGCTGGGCCAGTTGCAGCACCAACTTGTAGTTGGGCGAGGGATGATCCGTCAAGTCCTCGATGTGAATCAGGTCATAGCCCAGTTCCTCCCGGTGCTTTTCCAAGCTGTCCTTGGTTTCGGCAGTACTGAAGTCGTTAAAAATGACATGCTTTACCTTCACCGAGGAAGCGGCAATCGCCCGCGCGGTATCCAGCGTGGTTTCGATTGCGTTTTTTACGGGAGTAATGACAAGTACCTGAGCCATGGGCTGGATCTAGTTGAAGGATTGATTTAATTAATTTTGACTGCCTACTTTCGGCCAATGGCTTCAGCAAGCAGACAAAATAAAGTCTTAAGCTAGGTCTCCCAAGGCTTTTTTCATTCGCTTCATCGCCTCAATCAAGTCTGCTTCGGAAGCGGCATAGGAAATTCGCACACAGTTGTCCGCTCCAAAAGCAGATCCAGTCACTAGAGATACATTGGCTATGGCAAGTAAGTACATGCAAAGCTCATCCGCATTGTTTACCGAATGCCCATTCGCTGACTTGCCAAAGAAGGCGGTAACATTTGGAAAGAAGTAAAACGCTCCCTCAGGAACATGCGTTTTGATGCCAGGGATGTCTCTCAGCAAGCCCAACATCAAGTCACGGCGCTTCAAATACTGAACGGCCATTTCTTGGGATGGACCTTGATCTCCAGTAATGCCAGCCAAAGCTGCACGCTGAGCGATGCCCGTATTGCCTGAGGTAAACTGTCCTTGCATTTTTTCTACGGCCTTGGAAATCTCCAAGGGTGCACAGATATACCCCACTCTCCAACCTGTCATGGCATAGCCCTTGGAAAATCCATTGACTGTAATCGTACGTTCAAACATGCCTGGAAGGGAGGAAATGCTGAAATTTTTGCCTGTAAAATTGATCAGTTCATAGATCTCATCTGCAATCACCATCACTCCCTCGTGCTTTTTCACCACGTTGGCAATGTCTTCCAATTCTTGCTGGGAAAATACAGATCCGGTTGGGTTGCAAGGAGAGGAATAGATGACTGCCTTTGTTTTGGAAGTTATTGCTGCTTCCAGCTGGGCTGATGTAGCCTTGAAGTTATTCTCAAGCGTACCCTCAATCAATACCGGCACCCCTCCACACAGTTTTATTATTTCTGCATAGCTCACCCAATACGGTGAGAAAATTGCTACTTCATCCCCTTCATTGAGCAAGCACATGAAGGTATTGGCAATGGAATGTTTCGCTCCCACAGAAACCACAATATGTTCCGCCTTCGCTTCTTGAATATTATTTTCCTCTCTTAGCTTCTTGGCAATCGCTTCACGCAAATCCTGGTAGCCGGCAACAGGAGGGTAGGAGAAATATTTTCCTTCATCGATCGCGTCTTTTGCAGCCTGCTGAATGTGCTTTGGCGTCTTGAAATCAGGTTCTCCCAAGCTCAAACTGATGATATCAATTCCTTGAGCTTTGAGCTCTCTGGCTTTTTTTGCCATGGCCAAGGTGGCCGACTCTTCCATTTGAAGTACGCGATCGGATAAAATAGAATTCATAAGAATTTAGGGTTTGATAGCACGGATCCAAAAGTAGGCAGAAGATTATAATTAATAAACAATCGATAAGATTTGATCTCGAAATGTTACTTTTGGAAGTACTAGACAAGCCAATCAGCCGTTTAAATTCCGAAATGAAGCCGCTTCCTCTTTTTCTACTTTTCTTTTTGGCAGGGTCCCATTTCCTTCTGGGTCAAACGGTTATCAACGACCAAAAGGCAAAGGAAGACTCCACGGGCTTGGTTAGTTCATTTTTACTTCCAACAGTAGCTCCCCTACTCCTTTTTGATGAAGAGAAAGTAAAAGAAGCCAAGAAGGAAAAGAAAAAAAAGACCCGTAAAAACACTTTTTTTGGAGTAAAAACAAGAAAAGGAAACACCCGTAAAAGTCTTCGAGGTCAAGAGTTTGTTGAACTTTTCTACTACACAGACGCCTCATCGAATAGCAATCCTTACCTACGGGACCGATATTGGTATGATTCAAAGGAACGGATCATTCGAACCCAAGGGTACAACAAAGGCCAAGGCTTCCTGCTTCATGGGCCTTACCAACGCCTAGTAAACCAGACGGTAGTGGAACGCGGAACTTTTTTTTACGGCAGCAAGCACCAAACCTGGCTTACCTTTGATGGAGACAATGTACTTCAAGACAAAGCTCGATACGAAGAAGGCTGGCCCAAAGAATCACGAATCACTTATTTCAACTCCGCCAACAAGGCCATTGAAAAGCTGATCCCCATTCAGTATGGGTTAGCGGAAGGCAACTTCTACCACTTTTATGAAAACCAGCAGATAGCCGTCACCGGTGAGTACCGCTTTGGGGAAAAAGTGGGACTCTGGACTGAATATTGGAACACAAATAACACCCAAGCGATTCGAAAACGGGAAATTCAGTACCAAGAAAAGCCCTACACCAAAAACTTCCGCCCCTACATTCGGGCAGAATGGGATAAAGAAGGCAAGCTGATCTACCGAAAAGATCCCTGAAAAATTCCACTCCAGGTTGATTAGTAAAAAGCATCTTCAAACTGTCTAAAATGTAGGGTGCCCATGGAATCTTGGCAGACCCCGACGATATCAAAGCGAATATCTTGATGCCAATCCTTTTGGTAAATGTACTGATCAGCGGCTTTGACTAGGAGTCGCTTTTTGGTCGCATGAACAAACTCTTCAGCATAGCCAAACCCTGTACCGGTCCGGAATTTGACTTCTATAAAAATCAAGAGTCCCTGATGGGTCATGATGAGATCTATCTCGGCATGTTGGTACCGGTAGTTCGTTTCGAGTAAGGTGTATCCTTTGCTTTCAAGCCATTTGGCGACTTCCTGCTCTGCGAGTCTTCCTGAATCATTGTGTGCTGCCATGGGAAATATTGGTTAATTTTGAAAAGTTGAATGGCCTACCCAGATGGGTCTAAAAAATGCTGAAAAAACGACGATGATTGAAGATACAAAAAAAACGGTAGCGTTTCGTGATCTGGGCTGCATGGATTACCAAGAAGCCTGGACCTATCAAGAAAATCTATTTGCAGACATTGTCGCCAAAAAAATACAAAATCGAAACCTTCCCGAGGACCAGCAGATCACCACGCCAAACTACCTCTTATTCGTAGAGCACCCCCATGTGTACACCCTTGGGAAAAGTGGCAAGCCAGAGCACCTCCTCCTAGACACTACAGGACTGGAAGCCCATGCCGCCACCTACTACAAAATCAACCGAGGAGGAGACATCACCTACCATGGTCCAGGTCAGTTGGTGGGCTATCCCATCCTAGATTAAGCTACTTCTGATCCTAGATTTGGATCATTTTTTTACCGACATCCACCGCTATTTGCGGTATTTGGAAGAAGCCATCATCCTGACACTTGCAGAATACGGCGTACCGGCGGGTCGAATCGATGGACTTACAGGCGTTTGGCTCGACTACGACACACTAAAGAATCCACGAAAAATCTGTGCCCTTGGGGTTAAATCCAGCCGTTGGGTGACCATGCATGGATTTGCCTTCAACCTAAACGTGGACCTCTCCTACTTCGGACACATCGTCCCTTGCGGGATCGACGACAAAGCGGTCACCTCCTTACACCTCGAGTTGGGCCGTCCTGTAACTGTAGAAGAGGTCAAGCAAAAGGTAAAAAAACACCTCGCCGCACTTTTTGAAATGAATTTGATAGATACCGAATGAAAAAAGACATTGATTTTTCGCCCGTTACCGGGGTGAAGATTGCCATTGCCAAAGAGGAAAAGGAAACAGGAGCAGAATGGTCCGTCTACCTAATCAACTACAACCTGATCGAACTTACCACCGTCATGATCACCTCCCAGGGATATGGCCATATGGAAGGGGAGCTGCGGAAAACATCCACCCTTCGACACCTGATCCAAGAGATTGGATCAAGCTCTTTTGCACGCGTTGAACCCATAGATCCAGCTGTATTTTCATTGACAAATGAGTTTTGGGTGAGCTACTATATTCTGGATAAAATTTTTGATAAAAAGTTTATCTTTACCCCAGGCAGTTTTGACCCTGCCCAGCTCCGAATTATTCCAGAATTGGGTTTGGAGGGAATTCTCAACAGTTAATTTTGACATCATGGCACCATTTTTTGAACAGCTCAGCAACATCCTATTTTTAGACATTGAAACTGCCTCCTCCACCGAATCCTTTGCTGAACTTGACCCTAGGCTGCAGCCAGAGTGGATTCGAAAAGAGCGGCTAATTCGAAGAGAGAGTGTACTTGAACCAGGGGAACTTTTCTTTGAACGGGCGGGCATTCATGCTGAATTTGGAAAGGTGATCTGTGTAGGAGTAGGCTATTTTCAAGCCAAGAAGAAAGAGAAAAAGCACTACTTCCGATCAAAAGTTTTTGCTCAGGAGGAGGAAAAGGAAACTCTTTTGGAATTAAAAGCCTTATTGGAGAAGAAAAAGTGGATCCTTTGTGCCCACAATGGCAAAGAGTTTGACTTTCCTTACCTCTGCCGACGCATGCTAATCCAGGGAATTTCCTTACCCGAGCCCCTACAGTTAGCCGGCAAAAAACCCTGGGAAATACGGCACTTAGACACCATGGAACTCTGGCGCTTTGGAGATTACAAACACTACACCCGATTGGAATTATTGGCTGCTTCTTTCGGAATTCCAAGTTCCAAAGAAGGGATAGATGGTAGCGAAGTCAACCCCACTTACTATAGAGAAAAAAATCTTGAAAAAATCAAAAATTACTGCCTTCGCGATGTGGAAGTCACTGCCAAAATCTTTTTGGCCATGCACCCACCAGCTGAACCTGTAGAACTAGAAATCGAGTACCCTGATTAGTAACAAAAAGAACAAGTCTGCTAATTTTCTTGGCAAAAAAAACTTTATACCTTAGAAAAAACAATGCCCTCATGGGAAGAAAATCCGATCGGAAACAATCCAAAAAAAGCCATTCAAGCAATAAAGGCAACAATGATAGTGCTTCTTTAGCACGCAAACTTCTACAATTTTTAGATGTGAATTTTGGTGAAGAATTTAATGCCAAACAACTCACCAAGCACTTAGAAATTCGAGATTCCTTGAATAAAGACGGTGTAGAGCCCGTACTCTACCAGCTTGTCGCCGATGGGAAAATTTCCCGTAACCCCCGCAACTTTTTTTCCTCTACCCGAGATCCAGAATGCATTACGGGAACGGTAGATTTCGTGAATCCCCGTTTTGCCTTTATCATCCCCGACCAGCCCGATGCAGTGGAAGGAGATATTTTAGTGAAGGATGCAGACCTCAAGCATGCGCTAGACGGTGACAGGGTTCGCGTAATGGTGTTTCCAGTCAAAGGGAAGACTGGAAGAACAGAGGGCAGGGTCTTGGAAATCGTCGAGAGAAATCGCGATGAATTTGTGGGTAGAGTAGAAATCTCCCCCCGCTTTGCTTTTGTCGTACCCGATTTCAAAAAAATGCACAAGGATATTTTTGTGCACCGTGGAGAACTCCTGGGTGCAGCCCACAATGAAAAGGTGATTGTTAAATTAACAGAATGGAGGGAAGATGATAAAAATCCAACCGGAAAAGTCATTCGAGTACTGGGCAAAGCAGGACTTCATGAGGTAGAGATCCACTCCATCATGGCTGAATTTGGGCTTCCTTTTGAATACGATAAAGAAGCAGATGCAGAAGCAAATGCCATTTCTGAACAGATCTCTGCCAAAGAAATCAAGGCTCGAAAAGATTTCCGCAAGGTATTGACTTTCACCATTGATCCGGCAGATGCCAAGGACTTCGATGATGCCATCTCTTACCGCAAGCTTGAAAATGGCAACCACGAAATCGGGGTGCATATCGCGGATGTGAGCCATTATGTGAAGACCAAAACAGCCTTAGAAAAAGAGGCAGTCAACCGGGCCACCTCCGTCTATCTGGTGGACCGGACCATTCCCATGCTGCCAGAGCGCTTGAGCAATGGACTTTGTTCCTTGAGACCGCACGAAGATAAGCTCACCTTTGCCTGCGTATTTGAAGTAGATCCCCAAGCCAACGTAGTACAGCACTGGATAGGGAGAACAATCATCCACTCTGACCGTCGATTTGCCTACGACGAAGCACAAGAATGCATTGATACCCAGTCTGGAGATTATTTTCTAGAGCTAACCTTGCTTAATGAGCTAGCCAAAAAAGTACGGAAGCAACGCTTTGAACAAGGGGCAGTAAACTTTGAGACAGTAGAAGTTAAATTTAAGCTGGATGAAAAAGGCACGCCCCTTGGCCTATTTGTAAAGGAGCGAAAAGACATTCACAAACTCATCGAAGAGTTTATGCTTCTAGCCAACAAGTATGTGGCTGAATTTATTTTTCGTAAAAACCAGGGCATGGATACCTTTGTGTACCGAACCCACGACAGCCCAGATTTAGATCGATTGGAGACCTTTTCTGGCTTTGCCAAGCGATTTGGCCATCAGATGGACATGACGCAACCACAGCGGATTTCTGCTGCCCTCAACAAATTAATGGATGAAATCCAGGGCAAGCCCGAGCAGAATGTCTTGGAGCAGCTAGCCATTCGAAGCATGGCTAAGGCGAAATATACCACGGAGCCCAAGGGGCATTTTGGTCTTGCCTTTGCACACTACACCCACTTTACCTCTCCCATCCGCAGGTATCCTGACATGATGGTACACCGCCTTCTGGAGCATTACCTCGAGGGGGGTAAATCCCCTGATGCCAGTTCCTGGGAACAAAAATGTCTCCACTCCTCCGAGCGCGAAAAGCGGGCAGCAGATGCCGAGCGAGCTTCCATTAAATACAAGCAAGTGGAATTCATGTCGCTTGCTGAGGCACGAGACTATGAGGGGATTGTCAGCGGAGTCACCGAGTGGGGAGTTTTCGTAGAAATAACCGAAACCAAGTGTGAAGGCATGATTCGCGTACAAGACTTGGACGACGATTACTACGATTTTGACGAGCGTAACATGCGTTTGATTGGATCAAAAACAAAAAAAATGATCACTTTGGGAGACAAAGTGCTGATCCGAGTAGTTAATACCGATATTGACCGAAGAACCATAGATTTGGAATTTGCAGACAATGACAGAAAAAAATCTCGTCCACGCCCTTTTAACTAAGCTGGGAGATCACATCAGCACTCACTCCTTTGGAGTGTCTCCTGCAGAACTTTACGATCCTATCACCTACATCATGAGCTTGGGAGGGAAGCGCATTCGCCCCCTGCTTTCACTTTTGGCTTACGGCATGTATGGCAAAAATCCCGAAGAGATTTTGAGTCAGTCTGCTGCAATAGAAGTGTTTCACAACTTCACCCTCATGCATGACGACATCATGGATCAGGCACCGCTCCGACGAGGAAAGCCTACTGTCCATGAAAAATGGAATGCTAATATTGCGATTCTCTCTGGGGATGTCATGCTTGTCCGGGCTTACGACTTACTGCTTCCCACCCCATCAGGGCTATTGCCCGAGGTGATCCGCGTTTTCAACAAAACGGCTGCTAAGGTGTGTGAAGGCCAGCAGCTGGATATGAACTTCGAAGGATACGAAACCGTATCGGAAGAGGAGTACATTCAGATGATCCGCTTAAAAACTGCCGTGCTCCTAGGATTTGCCCTCCAACTCGGAGCACTGTTGGCGGGAGCCTCCAAAGAGGATGTGGACAGAATTTATGCATTTGGAGTGAATATTGGAGTAGGCTTTCAACTTCAAGATGACTTACTCGATGTATATGCAGACCAAGCCAAATTTGGCAAGCAGGTGGGTGGCGATATCATTTCCAACAAGAAAACCTTCCTACTGATCAAGGCCCTTGAACTTGCCAACGGAAAGGAGCAGGAGGAATTACAGCATTGGTTGGGATTGAAGGAATTTGATAAGGGACAAAAAGTCGAAGCTGTCAAAGCAATCTACGAGAAGCTCGGCATCCGCTCTTTGACAGAAAAAAAGATGCAATCTTATTTTGAGGATGGGTTTAGACAGCTTGAAGGGATACAGATCAAGGAAGAATCCTATTATCAAGCGCTCCAAGCCGTTACTCAGGAACTCATGCATCGCGAAAAATAAGTCTACATGGATTTCTCCCTAACCACCCTCCTCATTGGGATTACGGCACTTTCCAGCATCATCGCCTTCGGTAAGCCTGTCCTATTAGATCGCTGGATGTTTATTCCTTATCGAATCAAACAAAGAAACCAATGGGATCGCTTTGTGCTATCAGGCTTTATCCATAAAGATTACATGCACCTGTTATTCAATATGTTTACCTTCTATTTTTTTGGTGGGGTGGTCGAACGCTTCTTTAAATTTCAATTTGGGCTAGAGTTAGGAGGGCTGATATTCCTTGGGTTTTACCTAACCGCTTTAGTGATTGCTGATATTCCTACCTACCTCAAGCAGCAGGGGAATAGCTATTACAAAGCCCTCGGCGCCTCTGGTGGAACTTCCGCAACCGTGTTTGCTAGCATCATCCTTATGCCCTTGTCAGATATCTGCCTTTTTGGACTGCTCTGCCTTCCTGGTTTCTTATTGGGTGGATTTTTTCTGATCTATTCCTTCATCAAAGGGCAACAAGGACAGGACAACATCAATCATGATGCACACTTGTATGGCGCTATTTTCGGAATTCTATGTATCCTTTTGCTCTCTCCTGGCAGCGCCGCAATGTTTTTTGAGCAACTGAAATCCTATCGTCCCTTCTAAAAAAAAATGGGCCTCTAGTTTAGAGGCCCATTTTTTTACTTTTTCTTTTCCAGCTTGGTCTTCATTTCCTCGATATTGAGGATACGAGAGATTTGCTCTCGCTCCAGCTTTCGGAAGCGTGCCAACTGCACATCTATCTGTGTGGTGATCTCTTTCCGAACTTCTTCAGAAGAGTCGGTTGGTCGATAATCTCCACTACCCACCACACTAGTCAAGTGAGCCAACTTATTATTGAGTCGAATGGGGAAGTTGAGTGGATCCTGACCGCTTCGGTTTTGGGTTTGGTAAAGGCTCTCTTCAATTTTCTTCATTTCAGCCTTTATTTGGTTTAGATTTTCAGGCTTGATGGTCAGCGAATCAAATTCAGAACGGTAGATGCGAATCAGTTTGATCGCCTTATGAGTTTCGGTTAGTTTATCCCGTACTGCTACTAAGTAATTGTACTGCGATTCCAAATCCTCTTGCGTAGCTTCATAGCGTGGATCTGCCAAAACCTTGAATGATTGCTCTTGCGTCTGACCGTCTATCGTCAGTTTAACTCTATAAGTACCTGGTGCCACTTTAGGGCCACGAAGGCTAGCTGCCCATAGAATCATTCCATCAAATTCTTCTGCATTTTCAGCGCGTAAATTCCAGTTAAATTCACCTGATCCTACCTTAACCTTTAGGGTATCTCCATTAACCCCTTTGGTAGAAAACCAGCGGATGAGTTGATTTTTATCATTGAAGAATTCAATTTTTAATTCATTCGTTGGCCTTTCTTTCAAGAAGTAATAAACCAATACTCCTCCTGGACGGTTGGTCCCCTCGGTCAAGCTATTGCGTTTCATACCATCGATGCGATACGAATCTTGCGGCTTATAGAGGTGAAATGCTTTGTTTTCAATTCCTGCCTCGGCTTGATGGAGGACCGTTAAATCATCTATAATCCAGAAGGATCTACCTTGAGTTGAGGCGATAAGGTTATTTTCCTTAATGGTTAAATCCGTAATCGGTACAATTGGCAAATTCAACTGTAGCGAATGCCAGCTTGCCCCATCATCTTTGGAATAATACATTCCAGTTTCGGTGCCAGCATAAAGCATCCCTTTTTTGGCAGGATCTGCTCTCACCACACGCGTAAAATGCTCGGCATCAATTCCTGAAACAATCTTAGTCCAGGTTTTTCCAAAATCCTTCGTTTTATAGAGGTAAGGAGCAAAGTTTCCGCTCTTGTACCCTGTCGCAGCAAAATAAGCCTCACCCGCCCCAAAGGGGCTAGCCTCAATGGAGTTGATTTGAAGCCACTCGGGTAGATCTTTCGGAGTTACATTTTGCCAAGTTTTCCCATTGTCTGTGGTCACATGAACCCATCCATCATCCGATCCCGCCCAGATTACCCCTTTGGAAATTGGAGATTCTGCAGCAGTGAAGATGGTTGCATAATACTCTACCGAGGTATTGTCCTTTGTAATGGGACCACCTGAAGGGCCAAGTTTGCTCTTGTCGTCTCGGGTCAAGTCAGGAGAAAATACCTCCCAAGTTTGTCCTTCATTGGTGGAGCGATGAAATTGGTTGCTGGTGGTGTAAAGTAATTTTGGATCGTGGGGAGAAAAGAAAATAGGGAAGTTCCACTGGAATCGGTACTTCATGCCCTCGGCACCATATCCCATAGGATTATCAGGCCAAACATTGACGGTTCGGGAAGTTCCATTGCGATGGTTTTCTCGTGTTAACAGGCCACCATAGGATCCTCCATAAACGATGTCGCTATCTAGAGGATCTGGAGCAATCCAGCCAGACTCCCCTCCAGCAGTAGGTTCCCAATCGGATTCACTGATAGCTCCTCCATCGTTTCGATGTCGAATACGAACCGTCGAATTATCCTGCTGCGCCCCGTAGATTCGGTAAGGGAAACTATTGTCCGTGGTTACTCTATAAAATTGGGAGGTCGGCTGGTTCATCATGCTGGACCAGTTATTTCCGCCATCCTCAGAAATTTGGGCACCGCCATCATCGGCGATAATCATGCGCTGGTTATTGGCTGGATCAATCCAAAGGTCATGGTGATCGCCGTGAGGGGCATTGTCTCCTTTAAAAGTTTTACCGCCATCCGTTGATTTATGGTAGCTCACATTGAGCACATAAATTGTCTCTTCCTGTTGAGGATCAGCAAAGATTCGGGAATAGTACCAAGCCCGTTGGCGGAGGTTACGATCCTCATTTACAAGCTCCCAAGTTTCTCCTGCATCTTTAGAGGTGTAGACACCTCCTTTGTCATTTTCAATGATGGCATACAATCGGTTGGAATTTTTAGGAGATACGGTGATCCCCATGATGCCAAGAAGTCCTTTTGGGAAAGTTTCCTTGGAGGAAAGTTCTTCCCAAGTTTTCCCTCCGTTGGAGGATTTAAATAGTTTGGAACCTGGACCACCACTTTCCAAGCTGTAGGGCGTAC